>CBHTTJ010000193.1:0-10579 GCA_966095605.1 uncultured bacterium
TTAATTTCGTCCTGTAAATGGTGCTTCGACGCGGTCGACGACCCATTTACAGGACGAAAATGACCCTTCGACCGCGTCGAAGGGTCGTTTAGTGAACGAAAAGACACCAATCTCGCGTCGACGGCTCATTTACAGCGTGATTTTTCCTCAATTTTTCGTCGCGGGCTCCTCGTCAGGACGTTTTTGTCTGATTCTCGCGTCGCGGGCTCTCCGTCAGGATGTTTTTGTCTGATTCTCGCGTCGAAGGGAGTTTTTCATCATGAAATTTCCTCCGCTACGGATCGCCGGGAGATTTTCATCCTGAAATTCTGCCCGCTTCGCGTCGACGGCTCCGTTTCAGCGTGAAAAAGTGTTGGCGACGAGGGCGAAGGCACAAATTCGGAGCAAAATTCACAGAATGTTCGTTACCAAAGGGCGATTGCTTTGTTTTCAGAATTGTTAACAGGGGAGGCATCACGAGGATTAAAAAAGTCTGTTCAATTTGGCAATTCTGTCGAGAATCCGCCCCAACATGAGTCAACTCGCTAATCAAGTTGCCGTCGTGACCGGTGCTGGTCGCGGCATTGGTCGCGCTATTGCTTTGAAATTTGCGTCGGAAGGTGCAGATGTCGTCTGCGTCTCTCGCACCGTAGAAAACTCCGAAAAAGTTGCCAATGAAGTTCGCGCCATGGGACGCAAAGCCTGGGCGGTCGCCGTCGACGTTTCGGACGTCAATGCCGTAGCCGCTGCCGCCGAAAAGATTTTAGCGGATGCAGGTCGTGTCGATATCCTGGTGAATAATGCTGGTGTGACCAAGGATGGTTTGCTCATGCGCATGAGCGACGCCGATTGGGATGCTGTCCTCGACACCAATTTGAAAGGCGCGTTTTCGTTCACCAAGGCCTTTGCCCGCAGCATGATCAAGCAGCGTTCCGGTAAGATTATTAATATCGCCTCAGTCATTGGTCTGATAGGCAACGCCGGCCAGTGCAACTACTCTGCGAGCAAAGCTGGCTTGATTGGTTTTACGAAAGCCATTGCTCGTGAATTGGCTTCGCGCGGTATCAACGTCAATGCTATTGCGCCCGGGTTTATCGAAACGGACATGACGTCGGTTTTGAACGAAGAGATGAAAACCGGGTTGTTGAAACAGATTCCCTTGAACTGCTTCGGTCAATCCGACGACATCGCAAACGCAGCGTTGTTCCTTGCGAGCGCGAGTGCGCGCTACGTCACCGGCCAGACCTTGACCGTCGACGGCGGCATGGTGATGTCGTAAAAAAGAGCTTGTGAACCTGTAAATTGTTCTTGAAAAAATTGCCCTGCTCTGTGCCTTTGGGGCGGCGGCAGTCGAAGCGCCGAAAAATTTAACGAATCAGGGCTTGACGCCCTGAAACGACGTGGCATAGAGACAGCCTAAATTAATAATTTAACGCGGAGAAACCCATGGCAGAAAAAACTATCGAACAACGTGTAAAGGACATCATCGTCGAGCAGCTCGGCGTAAATGCCGATCAAGTAACCCCTGAAGCCAAGTTCATCGAAGATCTCGGTGCTGACTCCCTCGACACTGTCGAACTGGTCATGGCTCTCGAAGAAGAATTCGGAAACGAAATTCCGGATGAACAAGCCGAGAAGCTGCAAAGCGTCGGCGACGTCATCAAGTACATCGAAGATTCGCAATCGAAGTAATTATAGCGTATTTTCGGGCAGCACGCGCAAGCTTGCTGCCCTTTTTTTATGGTGAGTAATTGGACAGATCGACGGGTCGTAGTGACTGGTCTCGGCGTTGTTTCCTCCCTTGGAAACGACCACGAAACATTTTGGAAAAACATTACCGAAGGCAAATGCGGGATCGACAAGATCACCCGCTTTGACGCCAGCGCCTTCGATTGCCAGATTGCGGCCCAGGTGCCGGAATTTGACATGACCCCGGCATTCCCGACGCCGAAGGAAATTCGCCGCTCGGATCGATTTGCCCAATATGGAATTTATGCGGCCTGGACGGCGTTGAAAGATTCCGGCCTCGATCTCGAGAAAGCCAACCGCGACGAAATCGGTTGCTTCATCGGCTCCGGCATCGGCGGTCTTTATACGACCGAGGAACAGCACAAAGTTTATCTTCAAAAGGGTCCCGGCCGTTTATCGCCGTTCATGATCCCCATGCTGATCCTCAACATGGGTTCAGGCCTGTTCTCCATGTATTACAAGCTGCGTGGACCGAACGTGGCGACGTGCTCGGCGTGCGCGACCTCCACACACGCTTTAGGCGAAGCCTGGCGCACCATCAAGATGGGTGACGCGCAGGTGATGTTCGCTGGTGGCAGCGAATCGACCATTGTGCCTTTGGGCATTGGCGGTTTCTGCGCGATGAAAGCGATGAGCACTCGCAACGATGATCCGAAGAAAGCGTCCCGTCCCTTCGATGTGGGTCGCGACGGATTTGTCATGGGTGAAGGCGCAGGCGTATTGGTTCTGGAAGAATTATCCCACGCCAAGGCGCGCGGTGCGAAGATTTATGCGGAGTTGGTCGGCTACGGCAATACAGCGGACGCCAATCACATGACATCGCCGGCTCCCGAGGGAGAAGGTGCGGCGCGTTGCATGAAAATGGCCTTGCGCAACGCCGGACTCAACCCGGACCAGATTTCCTACATCAACGCTCACGGCACCTCAACGCCGCAGGGCGATATTTGCGAAACGCAAGCGATTAAATCCGTCTTTGGTGATCATGCCAAAAAACTCGCGGTGAGTTCCACCAAAGGTGCGACCGGCCATATGCTGGGTGCCGCCGGCGCCGCTGAAATGGTTCTCTGCTGCAAGGCGATCCAGAATCAGGTCGCTCCACCGACGATCAATTTGGAAAATCCAGATCCTCTCTGCGATTTGGATTATGTTCCCCATACCGCCCGCGAAATGAAGATCGACGCCGTCGTGAATAATTCCTTCGGCTTCGGTGGACATAACGCCAGCGTGATTGCCCGGAAGTTTAACGGCTAAAGCTGTACGTCGACGGCATCGCTTGAGGACTTTGTGAACTTTCTTCCCCTCATCGAAGCCAAACGCGATGGGCACGTCCTTTCGACGGAACAAATTCTGTCGTTCGTGACTGAGTTTGTGGCGGGAAAGATTCCCGATTACCAAATGGCCTCCATGTTGATGGCCATTTATTTTCGAGGATTAAATACTTCCGAAACCCGTGCGCTGACCCTTTCGATGCGGGATTCCGGGGACGTCCTGAAGTTTCCAAAGGATTCAAGACCATTGGTTGATAAACATTCGACCGGTGGCGTTGGTGACAAAATATCTCTACCGCTCGCGCCGTTGCTGGCCTGTCTTGGTTTTCGTGTGCCGATGATCTCGGGTCGAGGGCTTGGAATTACCGGAGGCACTTTAGATAAGTTGGAATCTATTCCTGGGTTTAAGACGGCTCTTTCCTCAGAAAAAATTGTCGAGCAGGTCCAAACCGTCGGTTGCGTCATCTGTGGTCAGACCGAGAAAATGGTTCCTGCAGATAGATTGCTCTACGCCCTTCGGGATGTGACGGCAACCGTGCCTTCCATTCCCTTAATTACCTCATCCATTCTTTCCAAGAAATTGGCAGAGAGCCTCGATGCGCTGGTGCTTGACGTTAAATTTGGAAGCGCTGCTTTTATGCAGACGAAAGAGCAGGCGCGAGATCTGGCCAGAGCCATGGTCGAGTTGGGAAAAGAATGTGGTGTCAACATGCGTGCGCTTCTCACCGACATGAATGCGCCGCTCGGACGCACCGCAGGCAATTGGTTGGAAGTGAAGGAATCCGTGGAATGCCTCGATGGGAAATTGATACCGGGCGTGACTGACCTGGTAATCCAGTGTGCTGCACATCTGCTGATGCAGACGAATAAAGAAACCAGAATCGAAAGTGCAGTGGCGACCGTTAAGAAATGCCTCGCATCTGGAGCGCCGCGCAAAAAATGGGATGAAATGATTTTGGCGCAGGGCGCGGATTTGGAAAGTTTTCGGAAGAAGTTATCTTTTGATCACACTGCGAAAACCGTTGTTGAATTGAAAGCGTCTCAATCCGGCACCATCCGTACCTGCGATGCGCGGATCGTCGGGGAGATTGTGCGAGACCTGGGCGGAGGTCGTCTGACCAAAGAGAGCAAGATCGATCACACGGTGGGAGTGGATGCGTTAATCCCCGTTGGGGAGTCTGTTAAGACTGGAGAGGTTCTGGCTCGCATTCATGCTTCCAACGAAAGCGCTGCCTGCCATGCTCTTGTCCGATTACAGACTGCTTTCACTTTTTCTCACACAGAGAATGCCCCCACATCGCTGGTGCATGAGATCATTCTGTAAACGACTTCACTTGCCTTTGTCGTAACTTTTTCCATCCCTCTTCGTCCGAACTCCTAAGAACAGATCCCTGATTACGCAAACGCGGGTGCGGCTCATGAATTTTGCTGGTCTCGTAGCGTCGATCTTGTGAACCTTTGCTACCGCTCATGAAAAAAACTCTTTGGCTTGGCACCGTCCTGTTGGCGACCTCGGCATTATCCATGGAAGCCGCGCAGTTTAAGTTCGGCGAACAGACATTGATAGTTCCAGATGGTTTTGAAGTTGAACTCGTCGCCGGAACCAATTTGGTAAAACGGCCGATTTCGATGTCCTACGACGAAAAAGGACGACTCTATGTGACGGATTCCTCGGGCTCGAGCGAAAAGGGGCCCAAGCAATTGGAAGATAAATCGCATCGCATCCTGCGCCTCGAAGATACCGATGGCGACGGCAAGTTCGATAAGTCTTCTGTCTTTGCGGATAAAGTGATGTTTCCGGAAGGATGTCTTTGGTTCGATGGTTCGCTTTATGTTTCTGCCCCCCCTAGTATTTGGAAATTTACCGACTCTGATGGTGATGGCGTCGCAGAAAAACGCGAGGAATGGCATCAGGGCAAAACATTGACCGGTTGCGCCAACGATCTGCACGGCCCGTATCTCGGTCCAGACGGTTTCATCTATTGGTGCAAAGGCGCCTTTGCCGAACAAACTTATGAGGTCAACGGAAAGCCGTTTACCTCCAGAGCCTCCCACATCTTTCGCGCGCGGCCCGATCACACCCGCATTGAACCCGTCCTGACCGGCGGCATGGATAATCCGGTCGGTGTTGCTTTTTCGCAAACCGGTGAGCGATTTTTAGCGGGAACATTCTTCGAGCCAGGAAACGGTTTGCGTGATGGTGTCATTCACGCCATCTACGGTGGTGTCTACGGAAAACCTCATCCCGACGTTCTCGATGCGCACAAGAAAACGGGCGACCTCATGCCGGTGATGGTGCATTTGGGACCGGCTGCATCCTGTGATGTGATTTCATATAAGTCCGGACAGATTGGTGAAGAATACGTTGGCAATTTATTCGTATGTAATTTCAACCTCCATAGTGTTACCCGCCATATTCTCACGCCGGACGGAGCTACATTTAAACCGAAAGACGAAGTGTTCCTGAGTTGCGAAGACCCGGACTTCCACCCGACGTGCGTTCTTGAAGATGCTGACGGCAGTTTACTCGTGGTCGACACGGGGGGCTGGTATAAGATTTGTTGCCCTACCTCCCAGCTTTACAAGCCGGACATTCTCGGTGCGATTTATCGCGTTCGAAAAAAGAATGCACACAAAGTCGCCGATCCGCGGGGCTGGAAATTGGATTGGGAGAACGCTGCTCCGGCCGAGCTCGTGAAGCGTCTGGACGATTCACGAACGTATGTCGTTGAGCGGACGATTCAACAATTGGCGAAGCAGGGAGACAAAGCAGTTCCGGCCCTTTCCGAGGTTTTGAAAAAATCCAAGTCTGAGGCGGCTCGACTGAATGCCATGTGGGCGCTCACTCGAATAGATCACCCCAGCGCCCGTCAGGCTGTTCGTGCGGCTTTTCCAAGCGGACCGAACTCTCATATCGCGCCCGACGATGCCGTTACGCAGGTCGCGATTTATTCCGTCAGCTTGTGGCGTGACTCCAATGCAATTAGCGCTCCGCTCGCCGAAGATTTTTATGCGAAGGTGGGTCTTTCCGACGCGTTGGGAAGTGAGAACGCCGCTATGCAACGAATCGCCGCCGAAGCATGGGGACGAATTGCCACAGATAAAAAGCTCGCGGTCAACCACCTCTTCGGAAGTGGCGAATATGATTCACACCGTCTTGCAGGTAAAAACGATCGCGTTCTGGAACATTCCCTTACCTACGCTCTCATTGAACTAAACGATCCCGTAACGACCGCAGAAGGACTTACGAATAAATACATCCAAAAGCTCGCGTTGATCGCCTTGGATCAGATGGACAACGGCAATTTGAAACCTGAACAAGTTGCGCCGTTTTTGCTTTCTACGAATGTCAGCTTAAAGGAAACAGCATCGAGAGTTATCAGCCACCATCCCGATTGGGGCACCGCTTTGGCGGGCTTTTTCAAAAATGCCTTGGCGAAAAAAGATTTCTCCAATGCGGAACAAAATGAGCTCGCCAGGCAATTGGCCCAACTCGCTTCCGATACAGCGATTCAAGAACTCCTGACGACAAATTTGCAAGGCGATTCATCGGTCCACCAAATCATCGCCTTGCGCGCCATGGCGGGGTCGGGTTTGAACCCGGCTCCCGGCGATTGGGCGCCCGCGCTCGCAACATTGCTGAAGAGCCCTGATAAAGCCGTTGCAGAGCAGGCCGTAGCAACGGCACGCAGTATTTCGTTCAAAGGAAAGACGCCGAAACTCACCGAGACGCTATTGGAACTCGCGAAGAATGATTCGGCTCCAGCGGAGAATCGTTTGAACGCGCTGTCGGCGATGCGCGGTCAGCTCACCCTCGATGCAGATCTTTTTCAGTTCCTGCGTGACAGTCTCGATCCTGCCCGCTCCGTCAATGTTCGCAGCGCCGCTTCTGGCATTATCACTCGCGTTAAATTGACCGACGAACAGCTGTTGCTTCTTGCCGACACTTTAAAGACGGCTGGCCCTCTCGAAATTTCAAAGGTGTTGAGCGCTTTTGAGAAGTCCACGAATGAAGCCCTTGGCCTGAAGATCGTCGCCACGTTAAAGGACAGCAAATCACTAAAGAGCGTTCGTGGTGAAACCATCAAACAGCACCTCGGCAAGTATTCCCCCGCAGTGCAAGCGAAGGCCGATGAACTCGTGGCCACTTTGAATGTAGATGCGGCGAAACAAGCGGCTCGCGTCGATGAGATCCTGGCCTCGCTGAAAAACGGAGACATTCGCCGGGGACAAATCATTTTCAACAGTCCAAAAGTCGCTTGCTTCTCATGTCATGCGATTGGTCATCGCGGCGGAAAAGTCGGTCCGGATTTGACCCGCATTGGCCAGGTGCGTACCGAGCGCGATCTTCTTGAAGCCATTCTGTACCCGAGCGCGAGCTTTGTTCGCAGTTTCGAGCCAATGATTGTTTCGACAAAGGGCGAAGAAGAATACAGCGGCATCGTGAAAAAAGATGCCGCCGACGAAGTCGTCCTCGTTACCGGCCCGAACGCTGAATCGCATATTCGTCGTGCGGATATTATCGAGATGCGCCCGGGAACTGTCTCGGTCATGCCGCAAGGTCTTGATGAACAGCTGTCGAAACAGGAATTGGCTGACCTGGTTGCGTTTCTGAAGGCAACGCGCTGGTAATAATCTTTGTTTCTTTTTTGTTTCCGGGAATAACGGCTGGGCGACGAAACTCGCTCAGCCATTCCGGCCCGGGACCAAAGCCTTCCACGGACGTATCTTCCCGGCGACGAATACCCGTCGTTTTAGCGATCACCCACTCCAAGCCGTCCCAAAAATGAAGGCCATCGAGGATTGGGTTCAAAATGTTCGTCACCACGCAGTAATGACTGTTCTTCGGGTCCGTGTGATGCAGCGCGTGGTGATGCGCCGTTTGCAAAATGCGCGCGTCTTGCAAAAACGATATCAAACGTCCGTTCTCTTTCCGTGTCTGGTGCGCCCATTTGTGGACCTGATTTCCATTGGTCACGACGAAAGCAAACAGCCAGACATGCCACGTCAAAAGCCCAAGCGCCCAGGCCCCGAGAATCAACACCGCTGACATACACAAAAGGTCCCACGAACTTTGCCACCAATTCTTCTTTGTGAAATAACGCGGATAATGATGGTGGATGATATTGTTTTGGGCCACCCATTTGCCAAGCAACGGCGTGTCTTCGCGAATATAGGCGTCTTCGAGCCAATGAATAAAACCGGCGACGAAATCAGCGGCCAAAATCACCCCGATCACTTCGAGGGCGGTGAGGATAAACATTTTCATGTCTGCGTTGTAACGCTCCTTGCCCACGCACCGTGAATTGATAAACATTCGGCAACATTCCTTAAATCAATGAACGTCCATCACCTCGAACTCTTCTACTACGTCGCCAGGCACGGTGGGATAACCGCGGCGGTCCGGCGCATTCCCTACGGCATTCAACAACCAGCCGTCAGCAAGCAGATCGTTCAGTTGGAGGAGTTTCTCGGTGTCACTTTATTTCAGCGACGCCCCTTCAAGCTCACGCCTGCCGGCGAAAAGCTGTTTCGTTTTGTTGATCCCTTTTTTTCGAACCTGGAAAGCATCGCCACCGAATTGCAGGGCGGCGAAAGCCATTCCCTCCGCATCGGCGCTTCGGTCATCTTTTTGCGGGATCACATGCCGGAGTTGCTCCAGAGTTTGCGCAAAAAGTTTTCCAATGTGCGCGTCACGCTACGTGAAGGACACCAAACCGAACTCGAAAACGCCCTGCTCAAAGAAGACATCGATCTCGCGATCACACTCATTGAAAAAAAATCTGTCGCTGGCATCCAGGCCATTCCGTTGCTGGAACTTCCCTTGGTTTTGCTCGTCGAGAAGAACAGCAAAATCACCAAAGCGGAGCAGTTGTGGCGAATGGATAAAATTGCGGAGCCTTTAATCTCTCTTCCCGCGTTCGAGATGCTCAGCAAAGAGTTTCAACGCGGACTGCAAAAACTCCATGTCGATTGGTTCCCGGGCATCGAAGTGAGTTCGCTGGATCTTATTGAAAAATATGTCGGCGGTGGACTCGGGATCGGTCTTTCGGTCGAAATTCCCAATTTGGCTTTTTCCCCAAAAGTCCGCGCCATTCCATTGCCGGGATTTGAACCCATTGTTTTGGGAGCGATGCGAGGAAATCGCATGACACCGCTATTGCAGACCTTGATCGAGGAATTAAAACGACGCGCCCAGATTCTTCGAACGAAACGTGCTTAGAATAGTTTCGGTTGGGCCGCACCCATTTTCATGCCGAGCTTTTTGTAGCTGAGCTCCGTCGCAATGCGTCCCTGCGGTGTCCGATTCATGTAACCTTCCATGATGAGATACGGTTCGTAAACTTCTTCCAGCGTGTCGGGTTCTTCGCCCACCGCAACCGCCAACGAACCAACACCCACCGGTCCACCGCTAAATTTGCAGATGATGGTTTCAAGGATCCGCTTGTCCATTTCATCGAGTCCGTTTTGGTCAATCTCCAGCATCGCGAGGGCGGAATCAGCAATTGCCGACGTGATGTGTCCGTTGCCTTTGACCTGCGCGTAGTCGCGGACGCGCCGCAACAGGTTGTTGGCGATACGCGGGGTGCCTCGACTTCGTTTAGCCACTTCGCGCGCGCCGTTTTCCTCGATCGAAATGTTCAATAGATTCGCCGAGCGAATGACGATTTTCTCCAGCTGTTCAGCGCGATAATAGTCCACGCGTTCGCGCACTGGAAAACGGGTCAACAACGGCGCCGTGAGAAGACCGCTGCGCGTCGTGGCGCCGATCAAAGTGAAACGCGGAAGATTCAGACGCACGCTGCGCGCGTTCGGTCCCTGGTCGATGATGATATCGAGTTTGAAATCCTCCATCGCCGGATAGAGATATTCTTCGATGGTCTTCTGCAAACGGTGAATTTCGTCGATAAAAAGAACATCGCCTTCCTCCAAATTGGTCAAAAGCCCCGCGAGATCACCGGCTTTTTCAATGGTCGGTCCGCTGGTGCTTTTCAAATTTGTCCCCATCGCTTTAGCGATGATGTTCGCGAGGGTCGTCTTGCCGAGTCCGGGCGGTCCGCTGAGAAGAATATGATCCAACGCTTCGCCACGCTGTTTGGCGGCTTGCACGGCGATCTCAAGCCGCTCTTTGACTTTGGCCTGGCCGGTGAAGTCGGAAAAGAGCGACGGACGCAGCGTCATTTCCAACGCGGCATCGGGTTTCGTCAGGACATCAGAAATCATTCGCTCGGCCATGGCACGAAAAGGATGCGAGAAGGAGAATCCATCGACAAGGGAAAAGCGGCTGCCAGGAAACGATCGGAACACCCCGATTCCTGGCCTCGTCAACGTCGGTACGAGGCCCGCCCGGCTACTGAGATACCAAAAAGGTGGCTCTTCGCGAAAAAGTTCTGTCATCCAGACACTCCACGCCATACTTTCAACGGAACCGCCCTTTTTCGCGTCTCGAAAAGATTTTCCGGAGCTGGGATGGGAAATTTGCGTAAAGAAAAACTCATTCCGGCTCCGATTCGTGGGGTTTTGTTGGCGTAAATAAAAATAACGGGGGGGCAGGGTTTTTTTGTGGGGCAAAAGACAACAAT
>CBHTTJ010000194.1:0-10570 GCA_966095605.1 uncultured bacterium
GCCCAATCCGTGACCTTTTTTGTAAACCATTGATTTCGTGCAGCTTGCTGAAGGCGAAAAATTTGATTTTTTGTTATTTTAAACCCAGATGGAGAGAGGTGAATTAACGCCAATTTTCCCCGAAAAAAGAAAGAAAATGCATCTTTAAACGGGGAAATACGCCACGTTTTGCAGGTCAACCTTTGTGACGTGTTCGTCGGAATCAAATTCCAGCGCTTCAATCAATTCAGAAAGTTTAACCGCCTTCATATACACGCAGCATTTAACCTTCTGTTTCAAAACTCTTTTGAGAATTTTGACTGCTTCCGGCTTGTTCCCGGCAGAGGCCCGTACTAAACTGCAATTCCATATCCACCGTAGCGATCGCTCATTGCAGTTTCATATTAAACCATGGCCACCACCATTTTTTACATCATCCTGTTTGTATATATCGTCCTGGAAAGTATTCCGGCGACAAGGCACTGGGTGGCGGATCATCCATGGAAATTTATTTTGTATATTCTGGGAGGCCTTCTTCTGATGGCCGTTTATAAATGGATCATCCGGCCTATCTACCGCACGCAAACGCTGCTCCCAGGCTACTCCGGCCACTGTCCTAATTGTCGTGCGTATATCACCAGCGTTAACTACAACCCATGGGAAGATGCCTATGTCTGCCGTTGCGGCGCCCGCGTCCGAGCGTTTCACGGCCCTGCTCCCTATAAGAAAAAGGACTCTTAAGGTGGTAATCGGATCTGGCCTACTAAGGTATTAAGCCGATTCTGTAGAACCGCTGAACATTGTTCGAAGCACCTGAGTCGATCCAAATGACGTTGGTTTCCCCGCTACCAGGAATGGTAAACGATGGAGCGATGTTGGTGAATGGGCCGTCGATCAAACTTGAGGCCAACACAGTATTCACCTTACCTCCGGTCGTGTGCCAAACAATTTGCGCGCCGTTGTTTGTCATCGTCAGAGAAACCACCCCGAAAACAGACGATGGGTTCGTCGGATTCAAACCGGCAAGATACTTGGTGAGATTGTTTTGTCCGGTCTGGTCGGCGTCGCAAGTGGCACACGATTGCGCGTTGGTGTTTTGTCCGCTTCCGCCGAAATACAAAGCTCGCCACCAGTCAGGAATGCCATCACCAATGCTGTCTACACCGGGTGAGATCGCGAGACTAAAATTCTTTTCTGCAAAAAGTCCTGTTGCATCGGTAACCCGCACCCTGAATTGACCCGTGATCACGATGATCGGAGTTCCACTGACGTCTCCGGAATTCGGAGCCAGCGTCAGCCCAGAGGGAACGGCATTGCTGGCAATCGTCCACGTATAAGGAGGCGTCCCGCCCAAGACCCGGAGTGAGGTGCTATACGGCGTCCCTCCAGCGGCGGCGGGCAGTTGCGGCACGTTCATCAACGTGACGGAATCGCCAGCGTAATATCCTGAAGCGGTGACTGGAAAGTACTTCGTCATACCGCTGCCATCACCTAATCCGCCGTTTCCATTACCGCCCCAGGCCCACAATACACCATCTTTGCGCAGCGCCAACGAATGAACTTCGCCGGCGGCAATGGCGATAATGTTGGTGAGACCAGGAATTTTTGCCGGAGTATGTAATTCCGTGCCGACGTTCATGCCTAATTCGCCCAGGAAATTATCGCCCCATGCGGAGACTGTGCCGTCAGCATGCAGTGCCAGACTGTGGTTCGCACCGGCGGCTACGGCGATGGCATTTGTAATTCCTATGGCGCGCACCGGTGTCGTGCGTGGATTGATGGTGTTGTCACCGAGTTGGCCATTACCGTTGGCACCCCAACACCAGACACTTCCATCGGCCTTGAGAGCCATGCGATGGCCCAAGCCGGCGGCGGCGATGATGTTGCTCAGGCCATTAACCTGGGTCGGAGAAGTTATCGAAGTGCCGAGGAGATATCCCCATTGCCATACACTGCCGTCATTACGCATGGCGATAGATCCCCCCGGAGCAAGGTAAGCAATTTGATCAATGTTCGTGACCAGGCCGGGTGTGTGTCTTTCGACGACCAATGGATCAGCCAAATGTCCGCTTGCATTATATCCCCACGTCCAGAGTTTCCCGTCGCGCGTGAGCGCTGCGGAATGGATAGGACTAAGCGCGATGGAAACGACATTACTTAAGCCATTCACTTTCACGGGAACCAGGCGATTGGTCGTAGTTCCGTCACCCACTTGACCATGATTGTTCAGTCCCCAGGTCCAAACGGTTCCATCCGCTTGTAAAGCCGCACTCGTATCGCCGCCAACGGCGATATCAATGATCCCGCTCGGTGAATCCAGATGGACGGGTGTAAACTGGTCGACGGCTAATCCATTTCCGACCTGACCAGCGTAATTAAAACCGAAGGCCCAGACGTTACCGTTTGCATCCAATGTCACTGAATGGCCATGGCCACCCGCGATCGTGGGATGATAACCGCCGGGAACTGATACGAGGATGAAGAATTCTTTCTCGAACAAATCGCCATTTCCAGCGGTGAGCCGAACACGAAAACGGAAACTACCGGCTGCCGTTGGCACGCCGGAAATTTCTCCCGTGTTCGCGTTTAGATTCAAACCAGCCGGTAACATGTTTGACGAGAGCGACCAGGTATATGGAGGAACGGCGCCCGCGACTTGTAAAGTTGCCAGGTAAGGAACGCCAAGTGTAACCGCCGCTAATTGATTACTGGTGGTAATCGCGTTGACGTTGAGCAGCATTACCTTTTCAACGTAATCTCCGGTGTTCTCCACGATGCGCACGGTGAATCGAGTTTTCTGTCCGGTGGTGGGAGTTCCCGTGAGCGTGCCGGAATCTGTATTCAATTGCAGTCCATCCGGCAATTGTCCGTCCACTACGAACCAGCGAAGCGGTGCGACGCCTCCCAACCCGCGCAGCGTCAGGTTATAGGATTGTCCCACGGTGCTTTCCGGAAGCACAGGCACATCCAAGGAAACCGCTCGACTGCCTGGAATAAAGTTCACGATGATCTCTGGGGTTAATCGAGTGATTGCCCCTGAGAGACCCCACGTCCAAACAGTGCCGTTGGCGCGTACAACTGCAGGACGATCCATTCCACATGCAATAGCGATAACACTGTTGAAGGGGAGGTTGTTGCCACCCATGATCGGAATTGGGTCAACCTGGATAAGTGCCCCATCGGCGCTGATTTCCCCACTGTGATTATCGCCACAACCCCACAACACTCCATCGTTTTTCACGGCGTAGGTATTATGAGAGCCACCCGCAATCGCTACGATCTGTGTTAGTTGACGAATCTGCCCGGGAACAGGCCGCTGCTGCAATGAAGTCTCTTCACCCAATTGCGCGGTGAAATTGTCGCCCCACGCCCATACTGTCCCGTCGTCTAAAAGTGCAACGCTGTGATTCAGTCCCGCAGCGATGGCGACGACATTCGTCAAGCCGAGCACCAGTTGGGGCGTGTTCGTGTTAACGTAGTTGCCAAGACCCAATTGGCCGTAATCATTTTTACCCCAGGACCACACTGTTCCGTCAGACTTGAGCGCCAGGGCATGGTCTTCTCCTCTCGCTACCATGACAATATTCGTTATCCCCGGCACGTTCGTTGCAGTGTCCGTTATGTTTCCGTCGCCCAGCCCATATGGCCGATATCCCCAAGTGGAGAGCGTCCCGTCCGCTTTGACGGCCAAACCCGGCACAGCGTCAATAACGTTACTAAGACCCAAAATCCGAGAGGCCGTGTAAGCGTTGGTCGGGGTCCAGCTTGGGGAAAATTGCCAACCGGAAACCGTTCCGTTCTGGAGAACCGCAATAGCCTGCCGCCCAAAAGAACCTGGGATCATCGCGACAGAAATCGCGTTACTGATCCCCCCAATTTGGACGGGAGGGTAGTCGAGTACTTGCCACGTCCAAACTGTTCCGTTCGTATTCAACGACACGCCATCGTCGGATCCGACTGCCAACGGACGATAAGTACCGCGCGTGCCAATCAGCAGATTGAATTCCTTTTCGATCAAGAGATTGTCAGCACTCATTGCCCGCACGCGAAAGGTACTGACCAACGTTTGTGTCGGTGTTCCCGTGATGCTTCCGTCCTCGGTCAGAATCAAACCCGGCGGCAAAGCGTTCGAGGTGATGGCCCACGAGTAAGGAGGCACCCCGCCGGTCGCGGTCAACGTCGTTGTATAAGGAACGCCCACGCGCCCATGCACGAGCGGTGAACGGGTCAAGAATGCCATGGGTGAATAAATGGTGATCTGAAAATCACGTTCAACAACCTGGGCATCGCCACCACTCAAGCGAACGCGGAACCCAAAAACTCCCGCCGTGGATGGAACGCCGGTGATACTTCCGGTCGACGCATCCAGATTCAGCCCCGCCGGAAGGCTGTTCGAAACAACGCTAAAAATGTAAGGAGCGGCACTACCAGTCAGTGTCATCGCCGCGTTGTACGGTGCTCCAACCGTTCCAGAAGGAAGAATGCTGCCGGTCCCAATGGAAAGAGGAGCCGTTATGGACAAACTAAAGTCTTTTTGCACTGTCTGGGTATCTGCACTGGTGATTCGCACGCGAAAGCGCGCGTTGGTGATCACTGTTGGCGTGCCACTGATTTCACCGGTGTTCGTGTTGAGCACAAGCCCATTGGGAAGCGCATTGGAAGTGATGGCCCACGAATAGGGAGTCGTCCCCCCCAATCCTGAAATGAAGTAATGGCATTCATTACTAATGAGGACGGGACGAAGCGTTGCCAGTGTTGTCAGCCGTAATGGGTTGCCACAGTTGATGTTTGTGAGCTGCAGTGGTGTCAGTGAATTCGTCGTGCTTCCATTGCCGAGCTGTCCGTTGGCATTCAACCCCCAGGTCCAAACCGAACCATCGGCTTTCAAAGCCACTGTATGGCTGAGTCCGCCAGACAAACTCACGATACCGGAAATCCCAGCAATCCGCTGTGGCACGACCTGGTTGTTCGTCGTTCCGTCTCCCAATTGCCCATCAGAATTCAGGCCCCACATCCAAAGCGTTCCATCCGCTTCCATCGCCGCCGAATGGAAACTACCGCAGGCAATGGACACGATGTTCGACAGACCCAACACTTGTACGGGTGCATAGCGTGTGTTGGTTGTGCCGTCGCCGAGTTGCCCACTTCCGTTGTAGCCCCACGACCAAACCGAACCATCTTGTCGAAGGGCCATCGCGTAATTAACGCCACAGGCAATCGACGCCACCATCGAGAGATTGGTGACTTGAACGGGACTGTTCGGCTGGTTCGAAGTGCCGTTACCCAGCTGTCCTTGGGCGTTTTGGCCAGTGGCCCAGACGGTGCCGTCCTGCTTGAGGATCGTTGTCGTGTAGGAACTCACGGCGATGGATACCGCGTTGCTGATTCCACTGATGATGCCCGGCGTCCAGCGTTCGGTTGTGTTGCTATTTCCCAATTGGCCAAAACTGTTCGCTCCCCAGGTCCAAACGGTGCCGTCTGATTTCAGCGCCGCACAATGTCCGTAACCGCCCGCAACGGCGACGGCATTGCTTAAACCAACCGATTGAACAGGAATTTTTTCAGGCGTTGTCGTGTTGTCGCCGAGTTGGCCGGATGGGTTCGTGCCCCACGCCCAAACAGTACCATTCGTTCTCACGGCAACGGAGTGATAATCGCCCGCATCGACAAACAGGCCGTTCGTTAAGCCTGATGTTTGCACTGGAACATGTCGTTCCGTGATCGAGTTGTCGCCCAGTTGTCCGACGACGTTAGAACCCCATCCCCAGATCGTTCCTTCCTGTTTCAACACCAAAGAGTGGTAGGCGCCTGCCGCCACCATTGGCACAGGTTGAAGCGGAACGGTGATGAAAGGGTTAACCACGAAATTCGTGAAGGTCGTCACGGTGCCATTGGTCGTCACCACGGAAATCGGGCCAGTCGTCGCGCCACCAGGGACGCTCGCGGTGATCAGGGTAGAAGAATTATTGGTGAAGGTGGTAAGCGTGCCGTTGAAAAAGACGGCGGTTACGCCAACAAAATTACTTCCCGCAATCGTGATGTCATCTCCAATAATTCCCGCCGGCGGGCTGAAACCGGTGATCACCGGAAGAGAAGTGGTGTTCGTGCTGAGCGATAATGCCCAGGCGTCGTTTAAAGGCGCACACGCAGTCGCACAATTCCGTCCGCCAAAAATCATTAAGCTGCTATTGGCAGGTCTGTATCCCGAGCCGAAGGTGTCGCGAGTGGAAGGCAATGTTCCCGTCGTAGAAATTCGGGTCCACGACGGGGTAGATGATCCGTTGGCATTGGAAAGAACCCAAAGATCATTGGTGTTGCCCGCGCTGCTCGACCCGCCAAAAAAGATGAGGCTGTTCTTTGACGCATCATATTGGGCGCTGCAGTAACTGCGCGGAAGAGGAAGCGAACCTGTCGGCGAAAGGCGCGTCCACGTCGATGAACCACCGATCCCATTGCCTCTCGACAAAGTCCAAACGTCATTGGTTTGCCCGGCGCTGGTGTAACCGGCAAAAAGGATGAGACGATTGTTGGTTGGATCATAATTGAGACTGTGACCCTGCCGCCCGGTTGGCGTGGTGCCTGAAATCGAAAGCTGGGTCCATGCCGGAGTTCCACCTAGACCGTTTGCTTTTGACAAGACCCAGACATCATCGACGGAGGCATTGCACGGGTTTAGTCCACCCGAAATCATCATACGATTATTCACCGCATCGTATGCCGCCGCATGAAGGTTGCGCGGTGACGGCGGACCGCCGGTCGGAGTTAATTTGGTCCACGCGGGCGTTCCGCCAAGGCCATTGGCATTTGATAAGACCCAGACATCCTGAAGACCGCCATTGCAAGATCCAACGGTCGGGTTTCCTCCGAAGATGATCATGCGATTGTTCGCTGAATCGTAAACAGCCGAGTGATAAGAACGGACTTGAGGAGGTCCTCCCGTCGGGCTGAGTTGCGTCCAGGAAGCCGTTCCGCCCGTCCCGTCCGCATTGACCAAAACCCAAACGTCATTCAGTTGCGTTGGCGTTGTATTAATATTTCCCGTCGATCCACCGAACAGTATCAAACGATTGTTCGTGGCGTCATAAACAGCGGTGTGTCCCTGCCGGACTGCGGGCAACGCATTGGTTGGCGTGATCTGCGTCCAGATCGGCTGCGCGACAACGCGGCAAGCGAGAAGAGCCCAAAGAAGGAAGCCAAAACAGTAATGTCGGATATCTCTTCGCAAAAGAAACGCAGGGACGGAAATCACTGCTGAATGAATAAAAAATGCATTCATCAAAGGGATACACGCTGGAGAATACGATTCGTTTCATCCAGTCGCAATTTTATTCACTGCGGAGGCGCTTGGGTCGAAATAGATCAGTCCTTGGCCGGAACGATGCAGATGCTTAGTACCGGTGCCATTTGTTAAGACGACTCGCTTGTGGCTATCAACCGCATGAGTGGACGAAAGCGTAGCGCCGACTGGTAGTCGGCTGTATCGCCGGTTGTCAACCGGCGGGCTGCGCAAATCACGAGGCCATTCAAATCAATAACACTGGCGTGGTTGTCGCGGCGACTGCGAGTTACCAACTTGCGATGCGATGAGAGCGTTCCGCATATTCTGTGGTTTAACTTCTGCCCGTCTTCTTTTGCAATTTCCACGCTGACATCTTTTTTCATTTACGTATCCTCCCGGGCCCATGGAACAACAAACCAACCTCCAGGCCGACATCGCTTTTCTTCACAACACCACTTTTGCCCGGCAGAAAAAGCAGGAAGCCATCCTCGTCTTGTTATATGAATTTCTCTCCGACCCAAAGTTTCAACGCTACTTCGCAACACTCCGCATTCTCCGCGCCTGGATCCTTGAGCCTTACACCTTATGGACGCCCGACTACATCAACATGATTTCGGAAGTATGCGAGCAACTCCGCAGCACCGGCGAAATCGAACCGCTCCTCCTCGAAATTATTGAAAACTACAAAGAAATGCCGCCTCGACCATTGCGCGACATGATTGCCGAGCGCGAAATCTGCGTGCAAAAAGGCGACTACGACTGGTGCATCACTCCACGCGGCAAAGATAAATATCTGCTCGCCGAACAAGTCGCTTTTGAAGACGAAGATATCAAAGCCAGCTACGCCAGTTTGAAGAAGCATCACGACCTCGACAAATACCAGGGTTGGAATAAAGACAAAGTCATTCGTCGCCGCATGACGATGGAGCGAAATTTTCGTTCGAAGGATTGGACCTTCAAATGGAAAGCGCCGTGGGACAAGTATGTCGAACACCTCGATTCCATCTGCGCCCGACACGGGATTTTCGGTTTTCGCGGGGAGACACCTTTACTGGCCAAGATCGCCGTTTACGGCACGCCGCACTGCCTGCGCATCGATATTCCATGGGCTTCCAATCCGGACATCAAACGCGACCTGAACCTTCGGGAAATCACACGGATTTTACGTTCGGCCGGCACGGGAGGACGCAGCGGCCCGAAACTCCTTGCCATGCGTCGCGCCATGGACAAACGCGCGAAACTCGCCTACGCCGCCGAGCTGGAAGGAATGGAACAAGGCTACAAAGGCGACGAACTCATGGCCTACGTTTGCGAAAAAGCCGGCCTCAGCCTCGACATCGACGAAGGCAATTACCGCCGCACCCTTCGTCATGGCAAAGAGTTGATCGAAAAGGTGGCAGCAAAGAAAAAGAAATCGGAACATTAAACGCGCAAGACACGAACCAGGCAAAAAAACGAACACCAACGGTGTTCCTTCACTCAGCCCGGTGGTTGCGAGTCCGGCGAACTACGGTGGAAAACGGCGATCCCCTACTTTGCCACAGTAGCGCCACCCGCCCGCGCACGGAGTTCTGTCTCGAACCGTTCCAGGACCCCAGGACTGAAACAACGTCTCGGAATCATGTGATAGTTGTTGTCGCTGACATAAACGTAAAGATATCGGCTTGTGGAAACGAATCGACGTACTGCAAGGAATTTGTGGAGCGATTCGTTGTAGGCCGTTCGTTCAACCAATCCCTTTTCGGTTATCTCCAGAGTGTGTTCACCTAAAAGACCACGATGCTGGAGCAAATAAGCGTTCACAAAGGCCACAATCGTTTGAAGGGCGAGTATGACCACGAGATTCAGCACCAGAAAAACACCGAAGAAGAAGACAGCCTGAATGGGTTTCGTTTTCGTCTCGTCTGGCAGCATCGTCCAAGCAGTAAACGAACCGATGGCGAGCAAGAAAACCTGCACAATACGACTGCGAAAAAACACTGTGACGAATGACACCACAAGGTCATTCCGCGATATCGTGTATGTAATGGAACGATTGGTTGGAATCGGAGGTGGCTCATTCGTCATGCAGCAAAATGGAACCTTTCATCGATAAAATTGTAAATCTCCATTTGCCGGCTTTGACCGAAATATGCGAACCACACGAAAAGAACACCAACGGTGTTCCGTAACTCAGCCCAGTGGTTATCTCGCTTTGCGCAAACCTAATTGGCCACAGGAAGGAACGGAAAAAATCGAAGCCCCAAGAAAAAAATCTAAAGACGTTCGGTAAAGACTAAACTAAAAATTAAGCACATGAGCCAACTAAACAACGTGCAACGGCGGTTAGCGGAAGGGCTGGCAGGCTGGCTTCTATTTGAATTTCACTGTCAGCGCGGGGACTTGTTCAGTGAACGCTATCTGGCCGCCCCAATTGGTCAAATTTTGGCCGGAATTCATGGGATCCGCATTGAAGCTGAGGTGAACCATCCCGTTTTAGCCAATGATGACATTTCCGGACGACGACCTCAGGTAGATTTTGCTGTGCGGGAAGATGGCGCTTGGAAAGCGGTGATAGAGTCAAAGTGGACGGGTCGATCGGACTTGTCACTTGATGAATTAATTTGGGACCTAGTCCGACTTGAACTTCTCGCATATGAGCTCGATGTCGAATGCTATTTCGTCCTGGCAGGTTTTCGTAAAAAGCTCGCTCCCCTACTCGCGCTTACGCATTTCGGATCTCAAAATCAGACTCCAACGGAGAATGGAGGGCAAATAACGACCAAACATAAATCGACCATAAGCTTATGCCTTTCAAGGCTTCCCGCAGACATTCAAGGAGCTCTTGGAAAGCGGGAGTCCAAATATCCGCACGTCAAGTTTCCTACAAAAATCATTTGCGATTTCCCCCACAGTTACCCGGCCACTGGAAGCAATCTGACTTTTCAGGTCTTTGTATGGCGTGTTCGCGCAAAATCGAAGGCGCCCAGACAAAGTATTGTTAAAACGGAAAAATCAGCTCAGGGGGAAAGCGCTCAGGCGAATCTGTAATCACTTTTGGGCAGACTTTTTCAAACAAGCCCTTGCACGAGCTGAGAAACTCACTGCTATTCCGCAAAGCCTTCCTGACCCTCGATATCCACTCCGGCATTTTTGCAGAATTGTCGAATTCTCTCCTGTAATATCTCGCGCAACTGCGGGCGAAATCGGACGCACGAAACACGTCGTCACCATGCACCAACCGACGATCGGTTCCACGTTCGGCACTTTCAAGTGCAGCTGAGGGATGGAACACCGTTGGTGTTCTCGCAGTTGCAGTTTCGCTTTTGTCGC
>CBHTTJ010000195.1:0-10293 GCA_966095605.1 uncultured bacterium
TTCATCCAGAGCGAGTCGTCTGAATATTTTCACGCGGAAAGTCCTCGCGCCATCAAACCGGCGGAGACGATGAATGCCAAACGATTCCTCTCCCTTGATTTGAATTACGGACGCCGGGTCGATTCGACGATGTTCGAATTTCTCATGGATAACGGGATGACGCGGGGAGAGTACCACTTTTTCCTTCACACCAACCTGAAGCACCACTGCATTATGGGGAACGATTACTACATCACCAATGAACATCGCGTAAGTGAGGATGGAGCCTTGTCCGGGAGCGGTGAAGTCTTTGGCTACGATGAAATCACCCGACAGTATTATGATCGTTATTTGATCCCGGTGATGCACACCGAAACGAATCTCACCGAGGGACCGCGCGGCGATGAAGCGGTGTTTTGGCTTTGGAAAGAATGGGCGAATGTCCTGCGGTTGCGTAACACCGGCATTCCGATTGTCGGTTTCACGTGGTACTCAATTACTGATCAGGTCGATTGGGATACAGCGCTGCGCGAGAACAACGGCAACGTCAACGCTCTCGGATTGTTTGATT
The DNA here is from genome assembly GCA_966095605.1 of uncultured bacterium. Classification (GTDB taxonomy): domain Bacteria; phylum Verrucomicrobiota; class Verrucomicrobiia; order Limisphaerales; family JACDHS01; genus CBHWET01. The sequence goes on from CBHTTJ010000195.1 coordinate 551, forward strand.
TAAACCGCCGCATGCGCGCGGTGGGCAAAGCATACAAACAATTGATCTACGATTGGAAACATGTGCTTCCGACCCAGAGCATTTGTCTTCGTGTTCCTTTGCAGGAGATGGGGTGCTCTGACGAGGCCGCGACACTGGTCAATCGAACCAGCACGGCACCTGCGGTGAAAGGCGGATGATATGAGATTTGAAAACAAAGTGGCGATTGTAACCGGTGCCGGCAGTGGCATCGGATTGGCAACGGCGAAGCGGTTGGGTTCGGAGGGGGCTCGCGTTGTTCTCGTCGGTTTGAGCAAAGCCAAACTGGTTGCGGCAGCGAGCGAGGTGAAAAAGGCGGGCGCTCCGCAGGCGAAAGCGGTGATTTGTGATGTTTCCAAGGAGCATCAGGTGAAGCATGCCGTGGATGTTGCTTTGGATCTCGGCGGATTTGATGTGTTGGTCAACAACGCGGGACTGATGATTTTCAAACCCCTGGAACAACAGACGGTCGAAGATTGGAACAAAGTTTTGAGTGTCGATCTGCTCGGTTCTTTTCTGTTCATCCGCGAAGCGTTCCTGCGGATGCGCCGTGGCGGAAGCATCGTAAATGTTTCCAGCATTCACGCCGTGGAGACGACGCCGCTCGTTTCTGCGTATGCCGCCGCGAAGGCTGCACTTCTCTCGTTGACGCGTTCGGCTTCCATGGAGGGAACTGCCAGGGGGATTCGCGTCAACGCGATCCTTCCGGGCGCGGTGAATACTCCGATGCTTTGGAACAACCCCAACGTGAAGTCGGGCCTGGAAAAAATTGATCGGGGAATGATGGGAACGCCACAAGACGTCGCCGCAGTGATCGCTTTTCTTGCCTCATCGGAGTCGGAGTTCGTCCGTGGCTCCTCCGTGATCGTTGACGGCGGTCGGCTGGGAAAACTTTGAGCGGATATTGCTCTTCCTGCGCGCGGAGTCTTTTTGAGGCCTATCGAAGTGTCTCGCCCGGAGATTGGTCTTGGGAGGTGAGGAGTGTTTGTTCCATCTCCGATTTTGGCCATTCGTCTCGAATAGAAGTGTGGGGAATCGTCTGGCTGGACCGATTAAGGGTGATGGAAAGTTAACAAAGCAGCGAGTTGGACGGCTTTCCAACGGTCGAAAAATGAGATAAAAGGGGTCCTGGAACGGATTTATCGCCCGAAAACGCACAAATCAGCTCGTTTTGCAGATTCGAGGCGGAACGTTTCGCCCGTCTATCGTGAAAGCTAGAATGAAGCGCGTCACTTGGGCGCATTCGTCAGGTCGCCGCGATAACCCGGACCTGCTCCTCCGGCTCCCGCTGCGCTTCCCCCGCCAAGAGTGTCCGCTCCTCGAGGAGTTGTCGTGCTGCCGGGAGTGTTTCCGCTGGTGGTTTCATTGGTTCCCCGACGGGTATCGAGCCGCACATTCGGATCGGTCCCCAACTCCGGATTATTCGTATCAATGATCCGGTTGCTCGTATCCTTTTGGACCTGGTCGTGAAATGTTTCCTGCTTGCAGGCGCAAAGAAGTGTAGTAACCAGGCCGGCGGCAATCAGAAGAGCTTTCATATCTCTCCATGCCATTGATCTGGTTTTTCTCAATGGGGAAAGATACTGATTGGAATGGGCTACTTTTCGTAATCGCGGGGATTCCCGTTTTCCGCCTCTTCAATTTCGTGCAGCGTTTCGTCCAAAAGTTCTTTCTGCTCAGCTTTGGTTTCCCGTTTGATAATCAGCAGATCCACGAGCGCCACGAGGGCTGCTGCGCCCGTCAACGCAAAACAAATCAGCCAGTAACGAATGTAAACGCGGCCTTCCAGTCGCGATTGAAGGACGGTTTGCCCCAGGATTAACATCAGGAGCGAGGACGCTAAAAAAATGCCGCCGATCCAGCGACGAACGGTACGTGAACGGGGCGCGGCCATGGCGTTACTTTAACATCCCGTGCAAACACGGGAAAGGTCTCAATGCATCGATTGATGTTCCTCGATGTATTCCTGTTTCAGGCCGAGTTTTTCCGGCGCGTGCAGGACGAGCATCTTCATCCGGATGTCAGCGGGAATGTCTTTTTGCGTCAGCTTAGACACCACAATCATCAGGATAATGGCGAGAGGCACCGCCCAGATTGCCGGTTGTTCACACAAAATGCGGAGCAGGGGATGAGAAGCCCAGAACGTGGTCAAAGGCTTGAACATCGAGAACAACTCCGCCGTTTTATCCGTCCCCGAGGCGAGGGTGGTAAAGCTCGTCAGAGAGATGGCGATGACCGACATAAACCCGCCTGTGAGCATGCCCGTCGCGGCGCCTTTCATCGTCAGCTTTCGCCACCAGACAGCCATGAAGAGCAATGGGAAATAGCTGGCTGCTGCAATCGCGAAGGCCTGGCCGACCATGAAATTGATTTCCAGTTTTTCCACGAAACTTCCGAGAACGACCGCAACGACACCAATCCCGAAAGCCGCAATTTTAAAGGCGCGCATTCGTTGTTCGGGTGTTGATTGCGGACGCAGGATGCGGCCGTAAACGTCATGCGCCATCGCGCCCGTCATGGAAACAAGAAGTCCGCTGAAGGTGCTCATGAACGCCGCGAACGCCCCTGCGCAGGTAATGCCGCTGAGAATGGAACCAAGCAATGGCACCCGTTCGTTCAAGAGTCGCGGCATTTCGAGAACAATTTTATCAGTCCCTTTTGCTCCGACGCCATTATACAGGTCCGGCAAAAGGTTGCGTCCGAGAACACCGAACACCGGTGGGAATACATAGAAGACACCAATCAAAATCATCACCCACATTGTGGTGCGCTTGGCGGCCACGCCGTCTGGATTGGTGTAGAAACGGACAAGAATGTGGGGCAAACCTGCCGTGCCGCAAACCAACGCAATGATTAATGAGTAAGTATAGAGAAGCGAGAGAGGTTTGGATTCCTGCGGAGAGAGCTTGGCTGCTTTCGCTGCTTTGGTGGTTAACGGACCAAACGGAGAAATCCACGCCGCATCGCCCGGTGCTTTTTCGGGGAGCGGTTTTCGTAAATCGGAACTGACGGTGGCGACGTTGGTGGTGGGTGCCGGCGCAGTGATCGCCAACTCTGGATGCAAACGCGCATTGAGTTCGTTGGCTTTTTCCGCGGGCACGGTGAGCGCAAGATTTCTGTAAGTGATGATTGCGATGTGATTGCTCGCCAGGGCGGACGTGACTTTTGCCTCAAATTCTGCCGATGGAACCTTCTGCAAACGCAAAGAGGTCGAAATCGAATCAGGTGTACCTTCGAGTAAATAAGGAACACGACCGCTGATCTGTTGATACAGCTTCAACACGTCGCGCGTCGGCATTGTGCTGATATTGGCGCTGACGGTTGGACCTTGCGGGGCAGGTGTGTCCGACGCCGTTTTTAAAACGTCGTCCAATGAAAGCGTCGGTTGGTCGGGTTGCGGTTCGAGCGGGGAAAATTTAAAGATGTTTGTGGTGGGTGCGGTTGAGGCCTTCGCAATTGCAGGTGCTGGTTGACCATTGGTGTTGAGGCTCAATTGCTTCCCGTAATGCCCATAGACACTCATGAGCACGAAGATAGGAACCGAAATCGCGAACATCTTCGCCCAATATTGAAATGCCTGGACAAGGGTGATGCCTTTCATGCCACCGAGCGCGACGTTGAAGGTGATAACGGCTCCGACCAACACCACGCCCACCCAATACGGCAGACCAGGGAAGATGTAGGCGAGGGTTGTGCCCGCGCCTTTCATCTGTGGCATGGTGTAAAAGAAGCCGATGAACAACACGAAGATCACGGCGATCTTGCGGAACAACGGAGAATCAAATCGGCCCTCGGCAAAATCGGGAATGGTATAGGCGCCGAAGCGTCGCAATGGGCCGGCGATGAACAACAGGAGAAACAAATAACCGCAGGCGTAACAAACTGGATACCACAAGGCATCGTAGCCACTGGACATTACCATCCCGGCAATGCCCATGAAGCTCGCCGCGCTGAGATATTCTCCCGAAATGGCACTGGCGTTCCATCCAACGGAGACACTGCGTCCTGCGACGAAGAAATCAGATGCGGTCTTAGCCTTCTTCGCGGACCAAAAGCCCATGAAGATGGTGACGATGACAGTAATGGCGCTGAAAGAGAGGATCCAGGGATCGACGGTGGCGAGCATTGGGGTCATTTATTTTAATCAATTTATCGTGTCTGTTCTTCGACGGCCTTAACCTCATCGTTTTCCAGGCGAATAGAGCGCTTGATGAAATAGAATGAGATGATCCAGACGAACGGAAAAAAAGCTACCCCGAGAATAAACCACGTGAGAGTAAAACCAAAGATTCGTGTCGCCATGAAGTCGGGGCAGAAATAATTCAAAAGCGGCAGTCCAAACAACGCGAGAACAAACATCGCCGCGCACGCGATGGAAAGTTTCAGTTGTCGCTGCATCAACGTGTGCAGGAACGATTCGCTGTGGATGTCGAATTTCTCATTGCGCTGGGAATCCATGGCTGTCTCATTTAGCAGAGACATTTCCATCGGGCAACCATGGTTTACGGTGGAGTTTGCGTCTTCCGGTTGGAAATTGGATCACCTCAATACACCGATAAATCGCGAGTGTGACCGAAGTAGAGTGTTGCGACTCCGTCGAGGGCAGCGGAGACAAAGAAAACGAGCGCCCAACGACTCGCTGGCGTTTTGTGAATGCGACGTCGATAGCGATAAATCACCCAAAGCAAGAGCAGGGGAATCGAATACGCGATTCCCACGGCATAAGGCCCCGCCAGAATGTAATCCGGAGAGAAACTTCCACTAGAGGCTCCGAGCCATCGAATGGCCGACATGACGAGCCCCTTACGGAGATATTGAAGGATTAGAATTTTTGGAATGTGCCACAAGGCCAGCAGCGGCAACTCGCCGATCCATAGTTTCCCGACGAAAGGCCAGGTGGCGACGGCGATTCCGAAATAAATCGTCCCGACCAGAAAGAAGCGGTGGAACGCTTTCGGTTGTTCTACTTGTTCTGGAGTGGGTGTCATTTGAAGTCGGTGTTCCCGCCGGGGAAATTAAACAGCTTTGTTTATGGAACAGCGATAGGAATCGAGCCATGTGCCTTAAACTTTGTTGTAACATTTCTTTCGATCCATAGACTCTGCCGCAGTGAAACCAGCAATCCCCGGACAACCAACCATCTTGCTCGTCGAGGACGATGAAGGAGATGCCTATATGACGGCCAAGGCCTTTGAGCGCGTGGTTCCCAACTACAATATCCAATGGGTCTCGAACGGGGAAAACGCGATGGGCTATCTTTCTGGCGCTGGCATTTACTCCGACCGTACGAAATATCCATTTCCCGAAATGATGGTCCTCGATATGAAGCTGCCGTTCCTGAGCGGGCAGGAAATCCTGAAATGGATCAAGGAGAATAAAAATCTTGGCAAACTGTGGGTCGTGCTCCTTACCGGTCAGGCGCTTCCGAATCGTCCTACAACGGTCATGGAAACCTGGAACAACGTCACGATCTGTTACGCCGAACTTCTAAAGCCGCTGTCGCCGCCGATGATTGATACGATGCTGCACATGTTCGAACTGTGGCAAAGTCTTTCGAAGGGCAGGGAGTCTCAGCTTGGTGCCGTTTCGGAAAATATCTAAGCTGGCCATAAGAATCGCATTGTCTGCCCAGTGGAATTTGTTAATGTGCCAGGGACTTCATCAGTTCCTTATGAAAACGCTGCTGCTTGCGATTGCTGCAATGATCCCATGGGTGGGTGTTGCGCAGAATTACTCCATCGATTGGTCGAAGATCGCAGGCGGGGGTGGCACGAGCAGTGGCGGTAGTTACTCGTTGAGCGGGACCATCGGCCAGCATGATGCTGGAAAGATGAGCGGGGGAGCTTACACGCTTGAAAGTGGTTTCTGGAGTCTGGGCAGCGTAGTGCAAACGCCCGGATCGCCTTTGCTTAGTCTTATCTTTTCGGGCAATTCCTACATTCTTTCATGGCCAGCCACCTCGACCGGGTTCCGTCTGGAATTCAATTCCAATCTCGGAAACACAAATTCCTGGACGACCGTTCCCCAGGGACAATCGACGAACAACGGAGTGATTTCCGTGACGATTCCGGCTGCTGCGGAAAATAATTTTTTTCGCTTAAAGAATCCGTAAGTTTTAATCCCTTTATCAGATTACAAAAAAGGACGTGTCCCAAAAGACACGTCCTTTTTGTTTAAAAGAATTGGATTACTTGATCAAACCAAGTTCCTTCGCAATGGCCTGCTCACCTTTCAATTCATCAACCGACGCCTGAATCTTGGAGCGGCTGAATTCATTGACGGGTACGCCCTGGACGATTTCCAGTTTCTTGCCATCGCTACGCATCGGGAAGGAGCAAATGATGCCCTTGTCGATGCCGTAGCTGCCGTCGGACTCAACACAAATGCTGTGCCAGTCGCCGGGCTTCGTTGGGTTGGCGATGGATTTCACCGTATCAATGGCGGCGTTGGCGGCGCTGGCGGCGCTACCGGCCTTACGCGCATTGAGAACAGCGGTGCCTCGTTGCGCAACGGTCTTAACAAATTCTTCCTTGAGCCAGTTTTCATCTTTGATCACAGACGTGACTGGATTGCCGTTGATCTTGGCGTTGTAGAAATCAGGGAACATCGTCGGGCTGTGGTTGCCCCAGATGGCGAGATTGGAAACGGCCGTAACATCAACGCCTGCTTTCTTCGCGAGTTGTGTTTTGCCGCGGTTTTCATCGAGGCGCGTCATCGCGGTCCAACGTTCGCGTGGAATTTCCGGCGAATTATTCATGCCGATGAGGCAGTTCGTGTTGCAAGGGTTGCCGACGACAACGACGCGGATGTCGTTCGCGGCATTTTCCTGGATTGCGCGCGCCTGGCCGACAAAGATATTGCCGTTGATCTTCAACAAATCCTTACGTTCCATGCCGGGCTTGCGGGAAACGCTGCCGATCAACAATGCCCAGTTCACACCGCGGAAACCTTGTTCGAGGTTGGATGTCGCAACGATGCCTTTGAGAATCGGCGATGCGCAGTCATCAAGTTCCATCACCACGCCTTCCACAATCGGCATGGCTGGCTCAACGTCGATGAGGTGAAGAATGACCGGTTGGTTCGGTCCAAACAAATCACCGGCGGCGATTCGGAAGAGAATGGAATAACCGATCGCTCCAGCGGCGCCGGTCACAGCTACACGAATTGGATTTGCACTCATAGTTAAATTTAGAGCGCGAATATTGAGCCGTCATTTTCCACTGGCAAGAGGAATGTCTGGACAAATTTCTCGTTCTTTTCTGCTGGCCTTGGCCGTTTTTTCCTGAAGCGCGGTCTCCTCTTTTCTCCCTTACGCTAATAAGTGTCGCGCCGGTTGTTGGAAATGAGTAAATAATTAGGATTCGAATGCACAGTCCGATATGAAAACCGAACCAACCCTCTCCAAAAGCCGCCCCAAAGCGAGCACCAATCAAATCCTCGGTCACATCAACGGCAGCAAGATCAGTCCGAAATGGCGCCGCGCTTACGACAATCTCCTCGAATTGCGTGATGCGTTGCTCCATGCCAAGGCCGATCTGCAAAATGCCGCGAAAAGCGATCAACACGCTGGTGCATTCAGCATGCACATGGCGGACGCCGCGTCGGATCAATACGATCTCGATTTCGCTCTCGGCATGATGTCGTCCGACCAGAACGCCCTTTACGAAATCGACCAGGCGCTGACTCGTATTCGCAACGGCAGTTACGGCATTTGTGAAATGACAGGCGAAGAGATCGAGACAGAACGTCTCGAAGCCATTCCATGGACCCGTTTTTCCGCAAACGCCCAGCGACAGCTGGAGTTGCAAGGAGCCGTCGGCGGTCCGCGTCTCGGCCAGCTGGCGAGCATCGCCGCGCCTTCCGCCGAAGATGAAGAAGATGAAGCTGAAACCGACTAAATTTTAGTGTAAGGGGCCATAGTGAATTCCGCGACAGGTGAGTAAAATTGCCTGTTGCGGAATTTGTTTTGACGTGGTTTTGTAAGTTTAAGGTTTGGATTATCTCATGAAACGATCTCATTTCTGCCCAGTGTTTTGCCGACTCGCTGTTTTAGTTCTTCTTTCCGTTGGCGTCGTGAATGTGGAAGCAAAAAAGGAGCGCGAGGCGCGCACCCTGGAATATTTCCAAAAACGAGCCGCAAAGTTTGATTCCGTTCTTCAATTGCCGACGTTTGAGACTTCGGCGGCTGACCTCAAGCAATCGGTCAGTAATTCCATCGCCCGCGCCAACGCCGGTCTCGACCGGATTGGCAAATTGGACACCAACAAGGTGACGTTTGAGAACACGATTGTGGAATTGGATAATCTCGGTTGGGAATTGGCATTGATGGGAAATCGCCTCGGTCTCATTAAAGAAACCAGCGAAACCGCGGAGATGCGCGATGTCGCCACGGAAATGTCCAAGGTCCTGGATGAGTGGTCGGTGGGTGCCGATTATCGTGAAGATGTTTATGCCCGGGTCAAAGCGTTTGCCAACAAACATAAACGTTTGAAGGGGGAGGATAAAAAATTGCTGGAAGAAACGTTGCGCGATTACCGCCGGGTCGGCCTCGATCTTCCAAAATCGGAACGCGGTGAGGTGGAAGCGATGCGCAAGGATTTGTCGAAGATCACCACCGACTTCCAGACCAATGTAACCGATGCGAAGAAGGCGGTTAAGTTTACGAAAGCGGACCTGGATGGCGTTCCGGAAGATTTTCTGACCCAGAAGGGAGTCAAGACAGGAGACGACGAATACACCGTCATGGCCAACGTGACGTGGCAATACATCATGGTGATGGAAAATGCGAAGAAGGAATCCACCCGCAAAAAGCTCTTCCTCGAAAGAGAAGTCCTCGCCAAGGAAAAGAACATTCCCCTCCTGCAAAAGATCGTCGAGTTGCGTGATGAGATCGCGCACAAGCTCGGTTATTCGAGTTGGGCCGATTACAAGATTGAAGTGAAGATGGCCAAGACGGCCGGAACGGCTCGCGGCTTTTTGGAAAAATTGAAAGTCGGTTTGCAACCGAAGTTCGATGCTGAAGTCGCTGAATTCCAAACGATGAAGGCCAAGGACACCGGCGACAAAAATACCAAAATTAACATCTGGGACTGGCGCTATTACGCCAACCAGTTGAAGAAGGAGAAGTACACAGTCGACGCTGAACAGCTTCGTGTTTATTTCCCATTCGACAAAACGATGAAGGGGATGTTCTCCATTTATGAGAAAATCTTCGGGCTAAAAATCGAACCAGTCGAAGCACCCTACAAATGGACCAAGGATTTGCCGCTCTATGTGATTTCCGATGCGAAGAAGGATGAACCGCTCGGGATGTTTTATCTCGATCTCTGGCCGCGTGAAGGAAAATACAGCCATTTCGCCGAGTTCGGAATCGTCGATGGAAAAGTATTGCCTGATGGGAAGTATCGCCGTCCTGTCGTTTCGCTCGTCTGCAATTTCCCACCGCCAGGGGAAGGGAAGCCATCGTTGCTCTCTCACTCCGATGTTGAAACTTTGTTCCATGAGTTCGGACACGTATTGCATGCAACGTTAACGCGCGCGAAATACAGCCGCTTTGCCGGCACATGTGTTCCGGGAGATTTTGTAGAGGCTCCGTCACAGATGTTGGAGAACTGGGTCTGGGACAAATCTGTTTTGGACAGTTTTGCTGCCGATTACCGCGATCCTTCAAAGAAAATCCCCGGTTCTATTCTGGATAAATTGAAAGTTGCCAAGCTCGCAACCCA
>CBHTTJ010000196.1:0-10162 GCA_966095605.1 uncultured bacterium
ATGACCTATGATAACTTTCGGGCATTCTCCCTTACCTCGGTTTTCGCCCCGCGGAGCCGCGATCCGTTCCTTCGGCGTTTCGCTAAAAGCTCAGTTCCCTTAACTAAATAAAACAACCATGCGAAAGAATTCTCTCTTTACGAAAATTGTTTTCTTCATCGGCTGTGTCGTCTTCTCGACCGCAGCACACGCCGTCGATGGTGATGCGCTGCTAAACACGTTTCTGGCTTCACAAAAAGAAGTGAAGACATGGTCGGCAGATTTTGTGCAGACCCGCACGTCGCCGTCATTTACGCGCCCGCTGAAGGCGACCGGCTATGTCTGGTTTTCTGCGCCGAACAAATTTCATTGGGAACTCGGCAATCCACCCCAAACGATCGCTGTTCGGTCCGAAGACGAAATGATGGTGATTTATCCGAAGCTGAAACGGGTCGAGAAATATCCTTTGAACGGCAAGGCGGTAGGACAATGGAAAGACATGATGGCGTTGTTGGAAACTGGGTTTCCTCGCGACCGCGCGGAGTTGGAGTCGCGATTCAAAATCGTCGGCATTACCGGCAACGAAGAAATGGCTGAAGTGTCGCTCGAACCGAAAGCCGCCAACGCGCGCAAGATGATGCCGCTCTTTAAAATTGGTTTCTCCGCAAAGGACCGCGCGTTGCGAGCGACCGAAATGCAATTCGCCGATGGATCAACGATGCGGAACGATTTCAAAGACGGAAAGCTGAACGAGGTCCTCGACGAGAAACTGTTTACGCCAAAACTGGAAGCGGATTACAAAATCATTGAACTGCTGAAGAAATAACCTGCAATGAACCCGTTCGACAATGCGTTGAAAGCCCTGCCGCATGGCGGTGAGTTTCGATTCCTTGACAAACTTACGCAGCTGGATCCGGGGAAGAGTGGTGCGGGGGAATATTTTGTGCGGGGTGATGAACCATTCCTGCGGGCCCATTTTCCGGGGCAACCGATTTTTCCGGGGGTTTTATTGGTCGAAGCCGTGGCGCAACTCGCTGGCGTCGTCGCGCAAAGTGATCCGACGATTCCGCCTCTGGCAGCGATGAAGCTAACGTCGGTTCGTGGCGCGAAGATTCGCGGGACGGCGCGTCCACAGGAAATGATTTATCTCGAAGCCACGGTAATTGGGCGCATGGGCGACCTGATCCAGGCGAAAGGGACCGCGCGAGTGGGGAAAGAAATCGTCCTGATCACCGAATTGGTTTTGAGCGGCGAAAGCCAGCCGGCTTCAGCCTGAGCGTCCGGAGCGCAAATATTTCTCCCGCCACGCTGCGCGCGACAATTTTCCACGCTGGTTTGTTTCCAGCGAATCCAGCAGCCACCAATCACGCGGGACCTGCCAGGCGGGAATTTTCGCGAGGAGGAAATGTTTCAAATCTTCGGCGGTGCGGTCGTTGCGGACCGCAACACACGCCACAATTTCTTCCCCACGCTCCGCGGCTTTGCTCGGCACACCAAAGATGAGGCAATCGGAAACGTGCGGATGCGTTAGCAGCACGCGTTCGATGGTTTCCGGGGAAACTTTGCGCCCGGCGATATTAATTTGATCACTCGCACGGCCGCGCAGAAAAACCAAACCGTCTCGCAGTTCCGCCAAGTCGCTGGTGCGAAAAACACCGTTGCCGAGATTGTTGGACGGTTCCGGCCAATACGTTTCAGCCACCGCGCGACTGGAAATTTCGAGACAACCGTTTTCGCCAAGCTTCAATTGAACCCCTTTCATCGGGGCACCGACGCAAGTGGCATCCGTCCGAGGCGAAGCGCTCGGGTCGTAGGCAATGCCGCCGCATTCACTCGAACCGTAGAAGTTGTGTACCTTGAGTTGATGCGCAGCGAAGATTTCTTCCTCCAGTTTCAGCGGCAACGGAGCACCGGCGGAGATGGCGAGCCGCACATTTTGCGGAATTGCTTTTGCTTCGTGCCAGACACGCCAGAGCGCAGGAACGGCGGCGAGAGTAACGGCATCGGCGTAGTGCGCGGCGGCGAGAACATTTGTCGGCAAGGGCGATTCGGCCAGAATCAAAGGAATGCCATGCAGGAGCAGTGGGAGAACGAGGTTCGAAAAACCGTAGGAATGCGACAGCGAAATTACGCCGATATTCGGCCAATCGCGTCGCAGGCCCATCGTCGCCACGATATTTTCCGCGTCGGCCGCGAGCTGGTCGGCTTTAAAAGCAATGACGCGTGCGACGCCGGTACTGGCGGAAGTCATTTTCAGGTGAACACAACCGGGCGGAAGATTTGGAATCTCCGGATGGACCTGCCCGATTTCCATCGGGCAAACCACTTGGTTATTTCGCCAACCTTTCAGGATAGCGAAAATAAAATCAGCCGAGATACCCTGAGGGAAAATGATACTCGCATTACCGGCCGGCGATTGCTCCGCGATCGACGCGAACTGCGCGAACGTCCAGCGTTCACGACGCGCCACGTCCCACAACGCGATATCATCGCGATGTGTTTGCGCAACTTTTTGCCAGCGTTCGTAAAGCATTGTCAGTCCGGTAACCGTGCATAAGCTTATACAGAAAGAGAACAATGCCTGAAGCGAAGACTTTTCCACCCAGAAAACTTCTGAATCTGTCCGCGCTCGTCTTTTGCCTGCTGACGCTCTGCGGTTGCGCCACGCCACGGGATATTTCGCAGAATGTACGGCCCTTTTCTTTCGACCGCGACACGACTGCCTACGCGAATGAATTAAAATCAGAGTATTACTTTGATCCGGATGGCAAATGGCGAGGGCACAAACGCAAACCGACTCCGGACTATACCTTGCATTGCTTCGTCGTTGCCCGCACGGTTCGGCAGTTTTTTCTGCACGCTGAGTTCAATGCGTCGCAGCCGAAAGTCTCCGATGAGGAATACCGGAAACGGGTGCACGACGTTTTGCATCGCAGCTCAATTGGCGCTTCCCCCTTAGCCGAGCGCGTGTCGATTCCCGGCTTCGCGGATTTGCGGGAGTTCAGCAAGGACTACGAAAAGCTGTTAAAGAAAGAATCAGGCGGAGCGTGGCACAGTTATTTTCAACGCGGCCATTGGCGGATGCTTTTGCCCTTTAGCGCGAAAGGGCAGGAAAAAATGGCAATGACTCTCGCCGAAAAAATTAAGAACAACGGCGCTCCGATTGTGCATCTGGTCCGTTTCCCGCAGCTGACGATTAATCACGCGACGATTCTTTACGCGGTGACGGAAACTCCGGAGGCGATTCGATTTTCGATGTACGATCCTAATGTCGCAACCAGGCCGACAACGCTCACCTTTGATCGCAAGACGAAACACTTCACGATGCCCTCCAATGCCTATTTCCCGGGCGGCAAAGTAAATGTGTACCAGGTCTACAAGTCGTTTTGGTACTAACGGAAACTCCCGATCCTCAAGAAGACTTACAAAGGTTCGCGCCCGGCGTAGCCGCTGTCCAAATCGTGCCAGTGTTCGATGTCGTCTTCGTCCTTTTCCCAGCAGAGGAAGATTTCTTTGCCGTTGCGCAACGCAGGAAAATCGATGAGCCCTCGCTCGAGGTCCTTAATGAAAATCTCTCGCGATTCGAATTGATGCGCCGCTTCCCGGAGTTGCGCCAACGCTTTGCCCCAGCGATTCACTGTATCGCCGCCGAGATCCTCACCTTCCTTGGCAAGATTCCCAAGGCGTTGATCGAGACGATCCAATTCGTGTTGGGATTTTTCGAGATGTTCCAGCCATTGACGCACCTGGGGCAAAAGAAGCCGCGCTTCGTCGATCGTGTAATGTTTTTTAAACCGGGCCATTGTTTATCAAAGTTCCGGACAATTGCGTTACAAACGGGCGCTTAACTTTTTCTTCACGTCGTCGTTCGGCTCGATGCTCAACGACTTTTTCCAGGCTTCCTGCGCCTTTTCCGGTTGTTTCAAAGCTTCATAAATATCACCGAGATGATCGTAAACGGCGGCGTCAGGTTCATCCGAAAGCTCAATCGCCTTGAGAATGAAAGGCAGCGCGTTTTGCGCTTCGTTCAATTTGAAAAGGACCCAACCCATGCTGTCGAGATACGCGGCATTCTTTGGCTCCAGCTTGACCGCTTTTTCAATCAACTCTTTCGCCTTCGTAAGATTCGTCCCATTTTCCGCCCACATGTAGCCGAGGTAATTCAAAGTTTCGGCATCATTTGGCGACATCTCCAAAACTTTCTGAAACGTCTTCTCCGCTTCGACATAGTTCTTGGCGCGTTCGTAGCAGGCGCCCATTTGAAAATAAAACGTATGATCCAGACGATTTGTATCGCCCGCCTTCGCGATCACTTCCGCCGCGGTGTAATGCTTCAACGCCTCAGTATATTTCTTCAATTTATTGCAGGCGATGGCGCTGAAGAATTCATTAACAAATGTTTCTTTGAATTTAGCCCGTGCCTTGTCGAGCAACGTCAACGCGCGGTTCGGCTGGTTCAAATTAATCTGCGTGCCCGCGAGATCGTAATAGGCCTGTTCCAGTTCCGGGCTTAACAGGATCGTTTTCTCAAAACATTCCGCGGCGCGTTTAAAATTCTTCTGGTCGTAGGCAATCGTTCCCAGCACGTAATACGCCTGCGGATATTTGGTCGGGTTATCGCGAATGATTTCTTCCAACTGCGCCGCGGCGTTGGTTTTGTCATTCTGCATCATGTAAATGTTCGCAAGTTTTTCCCGCATTACATCGCGCCAGACGTCGACGTCATCATCCTTTTCGTCGGCGAGGAGCTTCAGGTAAATTTCGGTCGCGCTCTTCGGTTCTCCAAAGTAAGCGAGAAAATCGGCGAGCTTTTGTTGCAGCAAAACTGTTTTAGGACGGAGATCGTTTGCGCGTTGCAACAATTTCTTCGCGCGCGGAGTGATAGCTTCCTTTTCCTTCGGGTATTGTTTGCAATAATTAACGTAGAGTTCCGAAAGCCCAATCATTAACGGCGGTTCCTGCTTGATCTGGGTCGCGGCACGATCCAAAACCTTCAGGGCCTCCTGCGGTTTCCCGTTGAGCAAATAATAACTGGAAAGAGCTTCATGCCCCGAAATCATCTCCGGATTTCGTTTGATGGCCGTTTGCGCCGACTGCAATGCGGCGTTGGTTTTGCCGGCGCGCATCTGGACCTTCGATAAAATGGCGAAGACGGCGCCACTGGCGTCGCGGCGATCACAGGACTTCTGCAAAACCTCGATCGCTTTGTCGTTTTGTTTGCTTTGGGAAAAGCGGCTGGCGAGTTCGATCACCAACGCTTCGTTGGCCGGATTGGCCAGGGCGGATTTATAAAACTCCCCGATGGCATCGTCACTTTTGTCGTTTAGCTCGTAAGTTATGCCAGTGGCATAACGGGCCAGAGCTTCCACGCGTTGTTCCGCAACTTTCTCGTCGATGGAGATCGCCGTTTCCGGCAGGCGGACTTTTTGCGACGTCGCGGGCTTTTTAGAGGAATCGCCGGACGTTTTTCCCGGATTCACAGCCGTTTTGCACCCGAAACCGGCAAGGGCCAGTCCAAGCACCACGGTAAATCCGAGACGTTTCATACAGCGAAATAAAAGGAGAACCAGCGCAGCTCCTGCGAGCTGCGCTGGCCAAAAACAGACTAGTTCGAAACCGGCAATTACTTCTGCCAGGTGCGCTTCTTGTGGCGATTCGCGCGCAGCTTCTTACGTCGTTTATGTTTATTGATCTTTGCTTTACGGCGTTTTTTTAATGAACCCATACTTCGGTTTCAGTTTGTTTGAGCGTTTAATATACTACTTTATTCAGCGGGTATTCAATAATTCCTTCAGCTCCCGCTGCTTTGAGCTGTGGAATAAACTCGCGAACGACGTGTTCGTCAATGATTGTTTCTACCGCCACCCACCCTTTTTGGCTCAGGCTGGAAATGGTCGGGTTGCGTAACGCGGGCAAAGTCGCGAGTAAATTCTGCAAATTCTTCTCTTCCACGTTCATTTTCAAGCCCACTTTGGCTTCCGCTTCAAGTGCCCCGCGCAACAACATCGCCATGGTCTGAATCTTCTTTTGCTTCCACGAATCTTTCCACGCATCGTGATTCACAATCAATCGGGGCGTAGAGGTCAAAAGGGTTTCGACAATGCGCAATTTATTGGCGCGAAGGGACGAACCGGTTTCGGTAATTTCCACAATCGCATCAACAAGTTCGTGCGCTTTCACTTCGGTGGCGCCCCAGGAGAATTCCACATCGGCGCTCACGCCATGTTGCGCGAGCCATTTCTTGGTGAGGTTCACCACTTCCGTGGCGATGCGTTTCCCCTGCAAATCTTTGACACTTTTGATCGGGGAATGTTCCGGCACGGCCAAAACCCAACGGGCAGCCTGGCGGGTGGCTTTACTGAAAAGAAATTCGCCCACTTCGTAGACATTCGAACCGTTCTCCTGCACCCAATCGTAACCAGTAATGCCGCAATCCAGGTAACCGTGTTCGACGTAACGACTGATTTCCTGCGCGCGAATCAGGCGAATTTCCAATTCTTCGTCATCGACGTAAGGAACATAGGAACGGCTGCTGATCTGCACATTGAACCCGGCTTTCGCCATCTTTTCGATGGTCGCTTCCTGCAAACTGCCTTTGGGCAGGCCAAAACGTAATTTGTTCATGTCTGTTGATCTACGATTTGCGATTTACGATGGACGCATCGCTTTCGCAATGGACCAATTAAAACCGTTTCACCGTCAAAAATCGGTTGTCTGATGAAATGCGCCGACACTTCTGGCGTCGTCGCAAGTGGACTTCCTGCGAACGGAGCGCATGTCACCGCATTGATTTGCCATCCCTGCGGCCTCAAAGCGACCTTTTTCTTTCGTGAAGGTAAGGCTCATCGGCCCTTCCAGGTGCCGCCAACTCCGTTCACAGCTCCCTCCGAACCTTCGTCCAAAGAAGTATCCCACCGTCTGCCGATTGAATTTGACCCTTCGCGGCTTCCGCATAAACTCACGCTTTACACCAAAAGCCATGAACCAGAAACCATCTCCTGCGGAACATTCTTCTGACGATACAATGATCTTCGGGATGAAGGTCAAAGTGGCGGAGAGCCAGGGCCGTTCGAAAACCTATCTTTCCATTGGATTAATCTGCATGCTTTTGTCGCTTTTCTTCCACATCATCGGCGCGTTGAACGAAAGTGAGCTCGCCTCCCAGCTGGCGGCAAAAACGGTTCGCGGTGCCGGCGCTCTCGAAATGCAGGCGTGGATTCGCACCTGTTCCACTTCAAGCTTCGTTTGCCTCTGGCTTGCGATCATGACTCTGTTCCAGGTCGCGTTCCAGCATCGCAAAACGCTCAAGCACCTTTAATCAGCAGGCAACGGATAAAAGTAAAAGGTCCATCGGGAAAGGTGGATCTGTGTCCGGCGGATGTCCAAAAGCGTGAGATTTCTCTATCTCTGCCCGAAGAATGTTTTTTCCATGTCGTCGAGCGTCTTTTTGGTTTTCGCCAGGTTATCGACGCGCACTTTCAACGGGAGAAAATAAAAGGTCCAGCCCGGCCGCCGTTCCATCGCCATGATGCAATCGTAAAACGCTTTCACTCCCTCAAAGGCATATCCGCAATCCAGCGCATTCGCCGCCCCGATCTTTAGCGCCTGATCCCATTCCGCCGGAGTGCAGCACGTCGCCATGGTGACCGGATTGCTCGCCGAATCATGGAGAAGGTCGGCGTATTTTTCCTCGTGCCCCAGATAATGATGCGCCAGTTCAATCGCGGCTAATACCCCAACGATTTGGTTGAAATAGCTTAACTGCTCGTTAATCACATCATCGGTCCAATATCGCGGATTGGAAAGATCCGGCAGTTCCGGCACAACCTGCCCGCCCGTCTGCTCCGAAAGCAACCGAATGTATTTCGAAAAAAATCCCGGCTCGATTTTGTCGATCGCTTTGGCGTGCGCGATCCCGTTTACCAATCGAATGAAGCCTTCGGAGACATAAACAATGCGCAACGTGTTCTTGTCGTTCTCAAATTCGAAGGGTCGGATGTAAGGCCGAAGGTCGTCGTTGTACCAAAGCGGATGCGGACTGACCTGCGCCTGATAGCTTGGCTTCAACGCCTGATATAAATCGTCCCCGAGTTGTTTAATCGTGCTGTAATTGCTCTGATATTTCGAAGCCGCGAGCGTCGTCGGAGCCTGGGCCAAAGAAACGAAAGGACTGGCGATGAAGAACAAAAGCATCAACGAACACAGCAGTAACCCTGTGTTGTTTGGGAAATGGGTTCTAAGACGCCGACGCTTCACCTTCCCGGAATCTCCCCTCCTTCCGGAAAATTGTCGAATGAATTGCGAGGGATTCCCCGCACTCGGCTATTCTTGCGGCCGATTCTTCCGCGGCTTCAGGAATTTCGAGGACGCTGAGCCTAGTCCGAAATCTTCCGACTGACTCGGTTTCGGACGCCCCACTGCCACCGCGACGCTCGTGGGTTCACCCAGCTTGCGGATGACTTCGCCTTCAAAAATGAAAACCTTTTTCTTCGCGTTGTATTCAATATAAGGCGGCTCGGCCACGCCACCTACCGCGCGCCAGCTCAAGGGATTATTGATGCGACCCGCCAGGCCCACCGCATAAAAATCCTTATTCTTGTGGACGTGAAGCCAATCGTCCGCGGCCTCGAACAGCACCGCCAACGTCACGTTCGTGAACAACGTCGAATCCTTGAAAACCACCTGCAGAATCACATGCTCACTGATTCCGTTGGGACCAAAATGCTCCACCGTTTGAACCCGATAATGCGATTGAAGCGTTTCGCGCAGGACATTGGCTTTCCCGGCGAGCTGCATGTCCGTAAATGCGCCGCGTTTCTTCTGGATATAGGTGATGCTTCGCGAATGATCGCACAGCGGCATTCCCGGTTGATCTTCATTGCCTTTCGCCCAGAAGCCCTGCGCGATGATGTCGCGTTTGGTTTTGCCTTTATGTTTTTCCAGTTCCTCGCGTAAAACCGTTTCCACTTCCTGGCTGGTTAATTCGAGCGTTTCAAAAATGACATCCAGAAGCGCGCAAGGAGTGCCTTCGTCCGAAAAATGAACCTTATAAGGAGACATGCCGCGGCGGAGTGTGGAGAGACCGAGCAAAAGTGGGAAGAGTTTTTTGATGGAAAGCATCATCGCTCCTATTAATTCCCCACCGTAAACTTCAGCTTTGAAACCATCCCTATGAGGTCGGAACTGCCAATCG
Source organism: uncultured bacterium (assembly GCA_966095605.1). Taxonomy (GTDB): domain Bacteria; phylum Verrucomicrobiota; class Verrucomicrobiia; order Limisphaerales; family JACDHS01; genus CBHWET01. The sequence goes on from CBHTTJ010000196.1 coordinate 9,173, forward strand.
CGGCGTCATTTTAGAAGCTAAAATGGCGTCGCGAATATTCCTGACGACAATTTAGAAGCTAAAACCTGGCGGCGAATATTCCCGACGGGAATTTAGAAGCTAAAACGCCGTGGCGAAAAATCCTGACGGTATTTTAGAAGCTAAAACCTCGTCGGGAAAAATCTCCACGCCATTTTAGAAGCTAAAACGTCGTCGCGAATATTCCCGGCGCCAATTTAGAAGCTAAAATGCCGTCGCGAATATTCCTGACGAGAATTTAGAAGCTAAAATGGCGTGGCGAAAAATCGCGACGGGATTTTAGAAGCTAAAATCCCGTCAGGAATATTCGCGACGTGGCCAAATAGCTGTAGATCAGTATCTTATGTAAACCCACCCATAAAATGGCTCTTTTTGACCACCGCCGACTCAGGAATTCTTTCGGCCAGTTCCTTTTGTCCGAGCCCGGGCTCCAAATCCGCCTTTGGACACCGAACAAGTGGAAATTTCGTTGAAAAGAGACGCCACACTATAAGTGCCGAAGACCTCGCACGGATCCGATATCAGCGGGCATTGGATGCCTGCGCGAAATAATGATTTGTCGAACAGCTTGCCTTCTTCGGAACAAAAAATAATCTCGCGGGCGTTTTATGGGAAAGAAGAAAGCCAAACGCACGGTCGCCACTCCACAACACGCACACCAGTTACCTTTAATTGGAAAAATGAACCCGAGGCTGAACAAGATTCTCGCGATCTTACGGCGGCGCGGACGGCATACCATTAAAGACATCAGCCAGGAATTGCAGGTCAGTTACGATACCGCCAAGCGCGCGGTGGGAATTCTTCGGCTTGAATACGGAATTCGCATTGAACATGACCGCAAAGGGAATTGCATTCGATTGGTGGAGAAAGTGCAGGAGAACCCAAAGTTCATCATGGTCCCGTTCACCGAGACTGAGCTGCGCGCGACAGCTTTGGCGGCCAAGTCATTGTTGACGGTGCCCGAAACGGGTT
>CBHTTJ010000197.1:0-10148 GCA_966095605.1 uncultured bacterium
CCCGTGTTGAACTGAGATGTTCTCGGTTGCACGTCAAAAAGATTGATTCTTCGCCAATATATAAGTCGAGGAAGTCTGGTCACCCGGAAATTGAACCGCGTCCGTTGAACAGAAATCGGAAGGCCGAAGGCGGAAGTCAGAGGACGGATGTCGGAGGCTGGAAGGCAAACAGAAAGAAAAACAAATCATATGAAACAAGACAAAATATTCACGATCACAACGGCCGTAGCAAAAGGCCGCTCGATCCTGGCTGGCATCACGGAGGTCGGTGCCGGCGTCACGCTGACGTATAATCCGTCAGAGGACATTCACACAGACCTGGTTAACGCGATTATGGCGCGCGGTAACTGTGATCAAGCCAAAGAAACCAAGACGACCCGCCGCGAAACGTTGTTCGTGGCGGTAGCAGACACGCAGAAGTTCGTTCGCGGCACACGCGACCTGTTCAAGATGCGCTGGGGTAATGTGCATACCGAACGCTTCGCTGCGATCGGTTTCCGCACTGGCTTCGAGGTGTCGGATTCGGTTGACGATCTGCAAGACCTGTTGGAGGCGATCAAGGGCTACTTCGCGGCGAACCCGACGCAGGAAGTCCCGGGCTTGTTCACGGCAGCGCAGGCGCAAGCCTTGTTGGATGCGTTGAATGCAGCGAAGAATGCGGTGACCATGCAGGAAGGCGAAATCGCCAACCTGTTAACGATCCGCGACGCGAAGTTCGAGGCCTTGCGCCAACGTATCAGCGGTGTTTACCAGGAATTGCTCATGCAACTGGATCCGCTCGACGCGCGCTGGTTGAAGTTCGGCTTCAACCTGCCAGGTGCCGATGCGACACCGGAGTTGGTAACCGGCGTGAAGGTGACGTTGATTGGACCAACGGCGGCCGCGGTGAAATGGGAGGCAGCAGAACGCGCTTCTTATTACCGCGTCTGGACGAAGATCCATGGTTCGGAAGGTGATTACGTGGCAATGGGTTCACCGGCGGATCTCGATTTCACTATCGAGAATCTGCCAGCGAATTCGACCATCGACATCGTTGTCACCGCAGTGAACAACGGCGGCGAATCGCCCGTGTCGGAAGTGATCACGATCACCACTCACTAAGTCTTGGCAGACGGCCACAGCAAAACTCGGTAGGGACGACTTCCACGTCGTCCCTGACCGAGCCCGAGAGTTGAGTTCCATCGAATGTTGAGACCGCGTACCCGGGCAGCGACCTTCGTAAGCAGGACTAAGTCAGTCAATATTTGGGACGCGGGTGGAACGACGGATGGAGCGCGTCCCTAACATTCATCAAAGCCGCCCGTGAGAAATCGCGGGCGGCCTTTTCTTTTCAAATCGTCCATTTGCCGATTGACTCCTCGCGCGGCTTTGAGATTTTAAGCGCCCTCTATGGCAAAGATTCAGCGCGCGTTGCTTTCCGTTTTCGACAAGACCGGTTTAGTGCCTTTCGCAAAGATTTTGAAAGAGGCCGGCGTGGAAATTATTTCCACAGGCGGTACGGCCAAGGCGTTGCGCGATGCCGGCATCACCGCGACTGAATTGAGCGCCTACACCGAGTTTCCCGAAATGCTCGACGGACGCGTCAAGACGCTGCATCCGAAAATTCACGGCGGATTGCTTTACATCCGCGGCAACGCCGAACACGAAAAGGCCGTGAAGAAACATAAGATCGGACCGATCGACCTGGTGGTGGTGAATCTTTATCCATTCGAACAAACGATCGCCAAACCCGGTGTCACCATTCACGACGCAATTGAAAACATCGACATCGGCGGACCTTCAATGCTCCGCAGCGCCGCGAAGAATCACGACAGCGTCACGGTTGTGATCGATCCGATGGATTACGCAGAAATCGCCGACCAGATCAAGGAACACGGCAACACCACCGCTGAACAACGTCGCAAACTGGCGGTGAAAGTATTCGCTCGCACCTCCGCCTACGACGGCATTATCGCCGCGCATTTCACGAAAGCGTTTGGTTTGGAAACCAGCGACCTTCCGCAAAAGCTGCAGGTCAGCGAACCGCAGGCGCAGGTCTTGCGTTACGGTGAAAATCCGCATCAACGCGCCGCGCTTTACGGCAATTTCAAAGACTATTTCCAACAACTGCACGGCAAGGAACTTTCGTACAACAACATTCTCGACCTGACGGCTGCCGCGAATTTGATCTGCGAATTCAGCGGCGAACCCGCGACGCTGGCGATCCTGAAACACACCAATCCGTGCGGGGTGGGACAAGGCAAGAACCTGCGAGAAGCCTGGGACAAGGCGTTCGCCACAGACAAACAAGCGCCGTTTGGTGGCATCATCGCGGTGAATGCAAAGCTCGATTTGGCCTGTGCGGAAGCGATTGCGGAAATTTTCAGTGAGGTGATCATCGCGCCTGATTTCGATGCGGATGCATTGGCGTTGTTGCAGAAAAAGAAGAACCTGCGCCTGTTGAAAATGTTGAAGAATCCGTCGACGGCGAAGCCATGGGACATTCGCAGCGTTGGCGCGGAATCGTTCCTCTTACAGGAACGTGATTTGAAGACGGTCACGGCCATCGATTTGAAAATTGTGACCAAGCGCAAGCCGACGGAAGCCGAGTTAAAGGCGATGCTCTTTGGCTGGCGCGTGGTGAAGCACCTGAAATCAAATGCGATCGTTTATACCTCCAGCGATTCAACGCTCGGTGTCGGCGCAGGCCAGATGAGTCGGGTGGATTCGAGTCGCATTGCGGTTTGGAAAGCAGGTGAAGCGAAACTTTCCCTCAAAGGTAGCGTCGTTTGCAGTGACGCGTTTTTCCCCTTCCCCGATGGATTGATTGCCGCAGCTGAAGCGGGCGCAACGGCCGCGATTCAACCCGGCGGTTCTGTCCGTGATGCTGAAGTGATTGCCGCAGCGGACGAACGCGGGATCGCGATGGCCTTTACCGGCATCCGCCATTTCCGTCACTGATCGAATCAGCTGTTCAGAAGCCAGAAGATCAGGGCCAACTGACTGAGTGTCAGAATGCCCAGTCCGATCCACGTCGACATTTCGCGCAAGGCGAGGCCCTGTTGTTTCGTTGCGCTCAGAGAAAAAAGGATTTTTGTCTGACCAGCTTCGATAACGTCGGCGTTTTTCAGCACCTTGCCACGGACATTTTGTTCACCCGAAACCGCCACGAACGTATTGGTTTCCGTTTGAAGAAAAAATTCGCGAGAACCTCGAAGTTCAACGCGAAAATGTTTTTCAAAAATTCCGGGTTCGTCCAGGGCGAGGTCATTTTGTGGGGAGCGTCCTACGGAAAAAGGAAAATGGCGGGCAACGATTTCCGTGCCCGCCATTTTGCCAGAAAGAACTTTGAACTGAAGCATTACAGTCCTCGAGGAACAGTGATGCTGTCGCCGGGATAAACGGGAAGGTCCAGCTTGCGATCATGCAAGGCCTTCTTGCAATTGATGGTCTCTTTTTTGCCGTTCGCGCGGACGAGGATCACGTGCTTACGATCAGCGAAATCGGTGAAGTCACCCGCCGTCTGGATCGCGAGAAGGACGGTCACACCGCTGAGATATGGGTAACGACTTGGAACCTTCACTTCTCCGCCGACGAAAAAGTAACGGTCGGCGATGACTGTTACGTTCAGATGTTTGAAATACTTGGGGACATAGCTATTACGAATGTCCTCTTCCACCTGTTCGATCGTTCGTTCCGCCACTTTGATTGCGCCGATCAATGGAAGGGTGACGGTACCGGTATCGCTGATCTGGTGTTCCTGCCCCTGCAATTCGGTCGTGCCGAAGGCGATCTTGATGCGGTCGCCAACATGAAGGACGTTCATCTTGGGTGGCTCAGACTTTTCCGCTGTCACCGGTTCATCCACCGCAGTGGTGACACATCCTGTCAAAATGACCGACAGGAGAAGAGCGCATAAACCGAGAATGTTCGCGAAAAGAAATTTCTTCATTGTCCTTTGGGTCGGATCATTACGCTTTGGTGACGTCCGGCGCAATTTTTTTCTCACGACGGCGCGGCTTGTTTTCTCCCTCATCGCTGTTCCGATTGGAATAATAATAGCCGCTGTAATAATAATAATTGTCACCGCCACCCACACTGATGTTGTTCAAGACAACCCCCACCATGTTACCGCCAATCTTTTGAATGCTCTGCTTCGCGCGGAGCGTCATCGCCTGCGGATAACGACGGTGTTGGACAACCTGCAGCGTCATATCGACCTCACTCGCGAGAATGGAGGCATCGCTGACACCCATGATCGGAGGAGAATCGAAGAAGACGAAGTCATAACGCGCCTTCAATTCCTGGATCAGGTCTTTCATCTGGGACGAACTCAAAATACCCATCGAACTGCTTGGCAACTTGCCGCTGGGCATGAAGGAAAGATTCGGCAGAGTTGTCGGCTGAATCACTTCATCGAGCGAATTTTGGCGTAAGAGATAGTTGGTCAGACCAATGGAATTGGAAAGTCGAAGGATCTTGTGCAACGTAGGACGGCGCAAATCGGAATCGACAATCAACACGCGGTCGCCGTTTTGGGCAAAGACCGTCGCGAGATTCATCAACGTGGTCGATTTACCTTCTCCTACGCCACCGCTGACAATGGTAACCGTGTTCCACTTCTCATCCTTACGGGAGAAGAGAATATTGGTACGCAAAACCCGATAAGCCTCGGCGTGAGGACTTTCCTGTCCTTCGTCGAGAACGAGACCAACGTCCTTGGGAATGACACCCAGCACCGGCGACTGCAAAGCACGTTCGACATCATCGATTGTCTTCACATTCGTATCGAGATATTCAATGAAGAATGCAAGGCCCACACCAAGGACCAATCCAAAGACAACACCCAAGGCAATGTTCAACGGAATGATCGGCCGCGCAGGTTTAAGCGCCGGCACCGCAAAATCCACAATGCGCACGCCGCCGCTCACAGGAATGGCCAACTCGATTGTTTCTTCTTCCGTGCGCATGCTGAGGGCATCACGAACGCGTAAAAGGTTTTCCAGATCCCTCTTTGCATCAAAGTACGGGCGGTATTTTCCGCTAAGAGCAATTTGCTCCCGCTTTGCGTTCTCAACTTCGACTTCAATCTCTTTCAATTTTGCCGCCAGGGAGGCCACACGCGTATGCAAGCCCTGGATGATGCCGTTGACCGCGTCGTTGACCTGTTGCTCGTAATCTTCAACGATCAATCTGGCCTTCGCATATTCAGGGTGCTCTTTGCCCAGGTCAGGGCTGAGCGAATTCAATTTAGCCCGAGCCTGGCCAAGGTTTAACAGCAACTCACTCAAACGGGGATCCGGGTAAGCAGTGGTAAGCGCGTTCCGAATAGAGGTGCGGTCCAGTTTCTTGATTTGTTCAAGCAAAGTGGCGTATTGCGTGTATTCGGCATTGGCTTCAATGCGCAGTTGTTCAAAATGACGCAAGGTTTCAGCTGGAAGCGTAGGCGTGCTCATCGTGTTTGCGTATGCGCCTTCAGCTAAATCTATGATATTGTTTGTGCGGCGCATTTCATTGACGCCCTGTTGCATCTTCTCCACTTCGTTGTTCTTTTCCTGGAGTTTCCCTTCCAGTATTTTAATGGCAGTGGATTTAATTTCCAGGCGCTGTTCCTTGCGGATTTCCTTGTAGACCTTCGCAATTTCGTTGGCGATTTCAGCAGCTTCTTCCTTTTCCCGGCTGTAAACCCAGATTTCGATGTTACTGGTGTTTCTGGATTGCTTGGCGCGGGTTTGCTTTTCCAGAATGTCGTAGGTTTCTTCGTCTACGAGCGGCTTTTCCAACTTATAGCGCGTCGACCAACGTTCATTCAGCTTTAAATTATGAATCACCCGATACAAAACCGGCTTTGAAGTGATCCGTTCGAATTCGGTTTGCACCCAGAATGGGTCGATCCCGTAGCCACCCTGTGTTTTGAAAACTTCGACGTCCGACTGGTCTCGCTCGACCGAGATTTTTACCATGCTGGCATAGGATTTAGGCCAGTAGAGGGTCAATCCAATCGTGCTTAAAAGTACCAGGATAAAAACCGTAAAGATGATCGTCTTTCGGACCTGAATGATCCGCCAGTAGTCGAGGAAATGAAGCTTTTCCGAGGACGCTTCGTTGTTTGCTAAATCCATATCTCAAAAAGAAAAAGGCTGGGTAATCTCCAGCCTTTTCTGAGAAATGCAAATAATATTTAGTAGGTTGCCCTGATGCCGATATACACACGATTACGGGTATAGGCACGGTTGACAACCCCCGACTCCAGCTTGTCAAAATTGTAGCCGGTTTCAGCCATCCAGTGGCCCGCGCGATCAAGGCGATAAGCAAGATTAACACTGGCGACGAAATAATCATCCGAACTGGACACCCCGGAAATAGCTCCGAAAGACTTACCACTAAAGCCCGAGTGCTGATATTCACCCAGCACATTACCCGTCAACAACGAGGTGATGCGATGAGTGATAGCCAGATAGACCGTAGTCGCTTCCTGATCGAAGGAACCCAACACGTCAGTTTGGCTACGGTCATGGCGAACACCACCCTGCAGATAGGAACCAGGGGCGTAGGTGTAGGTCAAATTACCGTCAGCGTAAGGACTAAAATTGTCGCCTTTCGCATTATAATATTCGGTATAACGACCACCAACGCGAACGGAAGCATTCAGCTTCTGGGTGAAATTGTGATCCGCGCCAACGTAAACGTAATGAGAACGATTGTCGCGAATACTCGCGGAATTGGTCCCGGTCGGGCTAACCAAAAGATCATTGCTGGTATGGTCAACCAAACCGAACTGATAACCGAAGATCAACATCGTCGGGCGTTGCCACTGATAGCGCAGGTTGGCACTGGCCAAATGCTCCATGCGGTCAAGAACAGCGGAGTAGCTGTTGACCCCGGAGTTTTGGTAGTCATAAAAATTGTTCTGGTAACCAACCTGGACGCCAATCAACTCCGAGGCTTGAGCGGTGAAGCTGGCATCAGCGGTGTTACGAATGTTATTGCCGTTCAAACGCAGGGGAACGGTGATGGTTCCGAGGGTATTCAGAACTTCAGGTTCCTGGGCAAGAACAAAGGATTCGCTCGCCGTAATTTTGTAACGCTCAGTGAAAGCGTGGTCCAATTTGGCGTTGAATTGATGACTGTGATCGGCGCTGGCCTGATGAAAGTGAGCGCGGTTCTCGTAATATTTTAACGAGTAGAGATAGCTCGCTCCGAAGAAAGTTTGTTCGAGCGGAACGTTCAACGAAACGGACGGGCTCACCTCAAAACCGAAGCTCTCTCTAGCAGCGGCAGATGGGGAAGTAGTGTAGTTATCGTCGTAAAACCCGCGGACAGATGCGGACACGCTCCACGGCTTTTGCTTTTCGAGGGCGCTCAAACCAGGCGCATACGCAGCATGCGATGCACTGGCCATGAGAGCGAAAAGCCCGGCCGAGAATAAGATTCTTTTCATACAATTGATCGTCTTTCGTTTGGTGTCCGAAAGACGTGACCAAAACGTCCAAGCGTTTTAGGGAGGTGCATAGATATTGTCAAACGTAAACCAAAAGATTTTCCTGTATTTACACTCATTTTGCCTGGGGCTTTCCATCGCCTTTTTCCAGGCCCAGAGTCCATCGAATCCCACCCATTACATGTTTTTGATAAACAGGGTCCTGCCAGACCTCGTCCCGATGCCCAAGCTCAGTGTAAAAAACTTTGCCGGATCCATATTCGCTGCCCCAGGAAATGGGAAATTCTCCCGGCTGCTTACTGCCCGGGTCTTTCTCCAGCTTCAGCAACAAATGAACTTTCTTCGGATCGTAGGATTTAAACATATAAATCTCGTCCGTCACCGACCATGTCTTGGGCAGCTCTTTGCAGGCCGGGTGTTCAGGGTCCACATTCAAACATTCAACCCCGGTGATGGCGGGATGATGCGAAAATTCTCCACCGATCATTTCAATGTAAGGTCGGAATTCATGAAAGGTGTCGGTCGCGGAATGCATCCCGATAAATGCCTTGCCGGATTTGAGCCAGGACATGAAGCCTTCCTTATCAGGAATCGGCAATTCTCCGGTCGTGTTGGCAAAGATGACGCCATCGTAATTCTTCAAATTTTCCAAGGTCATCTTTTCTTTCACTTCCCTGGCGATGTCTGATCCTTCAGCCTGCCGGACGAAATCCACGGTGAACGCGCCCGAGCTTTTAGCCATTTCTGCCAACACTTTTTCGGCGGTCGGGATGGAGGCGTGCCGATAGCCAGTCGTCACCGTCACCACCAGCAGTTTTTTGGGAGCAGCCTGAACGGAAACGAAAGAGGCGAATACTGAAGCGATGAGAATCGCGATCAATTTTTTCATATGGCCAATAAGTCTACCCGGAGCGTATCCGTTTGCTCGCTGAAAAGGCAATAGGGAACCCCGCATCTTTCTATAGGTAAAATTTCGAGATTTGTGTTCACTGGATTGCTGTTGTGGCAAGGCCTTTTTGCTGGTAAGACGGTTGGGCGTAAACAAAGTTCCCGGCGATCTCTCTCACGCTCCCAACCTATGCTGAAAAACTTCTCGTTGATCCTCGGTTGCGCCGTGACGGTCCTGCTGGCGATTTGCCTGGTTCAGTCCTTTCAAATTGCCGATCAAAAAGAGCAGATTCGAGTGCTTCACGCTGAATCCTCGACGAACGCGACCCAGATCAAGAATCTGCTCGTCACGGTGAAGCGACTGGAGGCTTTGAAATCTTCCTATAGCAAGGAACTGCGCAATCTTTCGGAGCAAAATTCCGATCTGGCCGCGAAAACCAAACAATTGGTGGCCGCCAAAAGGATTAAAAACGATTCGACCGACCCCGCCGAATCCAAGGACGAAAACAACGGGTTCGGCAGCATGATTGCGAACATGTTGAAAGATCCCGAAATGCGCAAAGCCATGGAAGCCCAGCAGCGTCAGATGCTCAAAACAATGTACGGCGCTCTCTACAAAGATCTTAAAATGACTCCGGAACAAACCGAGCAGTTTAACGACATCATGCTCGCGCAACAGATGAAAGCGGTGGAATCCGCGGGCGATTGGAAGCCTTTGGACAACGAACAATCCGACACCGTCAAAAAAATTAAAGCCAGCCAGGAAGAAACGAATCAAAAACTGAAGGAATTACTCGGTGACGACGGCTTCAAAACGTACAACGATTACTCCACCACCCTGCCCGACCGCATGGCCCTCGATCAATTCAAGAATCAATTTTCTGACGCCTCGCTCAGCGACCAACAACAGCAACAACTCCTCGCCATTATGACGGAGGAACGCAAAAATTCCGGGTTAAAGGACATGTCCAAACCCGAAAATCTGGCTCAACTGACGAGCGACGACACGCTGAACAAATTCATGGAGCAACAGCAGGCCATTAACGATCATGTTCTGGCTCGAGCGGGTGACGTTTTGACTCCGCAACAGTTGCAATCCTTCGGGACTTTCCAGACGAACATGCTCGCGATGCAACAGGTCGGGATGAAGATGGCGCAGAAGATGTGGGGGTCGAAAACCAACAGCGCGCCGTAGTCTGAAGAGACCGCTTAGCGCCCGATGAATCGGTGCGTTTTTTTGGCATGGGATTTGAAATCTTTCGACGCCCGAATATCCCGGGTTTTTGATCCCGAAATTTCAAAATCCCTTCAAACCGTTGAATTTGTGGCTCCTGCAAAAAGGTATCCCGCGGGATAGGTCGAATTTTCGTCGCCGGGAAATTTTTCCAACCGTAATCCGCCTTAAAATTCTGTCGCGGAAAATTCCGACAACCGTGAGTTGGAGCTATTTTCCGTCAAAAAATGAGTCGAAAACCCGGGTTGGATCCATTTCCCGGCGTCGGAAAAACGTCCATCCGCGTGCTGGACGAAATTTCCGTAACGGAAAAGTCCTCCAACCCCGGAAAACATGCCTTTTTGCGTCCGGAAAGAGGGTAACCCGCGGGATATGCCTCGTCCCCGCGATGGACAGGACGTCCAGACGACGGTTGTCGCCTTTTCCGATGACGGAAAATTACGACCGAGCCGAGTTTCCGGAATTTTTTACCACGGGAAATAGGTCCAACCCGCGGTTTACCTCTTTTCCGGTCACGGGAAAATGGTCCAACCGCGAGTTATCCCATTTTCCCGCGGCGGGAAATCGGTCCAGAACGCGGTTGGAGGATTTTCCGGCCACAGAATT
>CBHTTJ010000198.1:0-10087 GCA_966095605.1 uncultured bacterium
CCGTCCCACGACCAGAAAGGCATTTTTATGAGCCCTTAGCTGGACGATTCAGCGGAATACGACGAGTGCGAATGGGTGGGAGTAGGCCACAAGGGAAGAGTTCGGGCGAAAGGACAAGAACCATCTCTTGAGCATTCGCGCCCGGCTTATCGGCGTCTTTGATTTAGACTCGCCGTAGAATTTCTATTACCTGCCGCCTACCAACTGTCCAGCTTCATACCGAGCCATTAAGACTGCTTCCTCCAGAATATGACCTTCCATTGCCTTTTGCACCTCCGCCAACTTCGCTCCACGTGACAAAGAGAGGACCGTTTTCAAGGCATATAATTTAAAGAAATATCGGTGTTCCCCGGCAGGCGGTTGCGGTCCGTTGTAACCAACATTCCCCCAGTCATTTCGTCCCTGTGTCGCCATGACCGGCGGGGCGTCTTCATGAATTTCCGCGGTTGACGGTGACATGTTGAACAGAATCCAATGTGTGAAAGTGCCGCTGGGCGCATCCGGATCGTTAACAATCAGAACGAGACTCTTTGCTCCAGATGGAACATCTTCAATCGAGAGCGGTGGGCTTTTATCCTGCCCGTCGCGAGTAAACTGCCGCGGAATCGATTCCCCTTCAACAAACGCTGAGCTTGTAATCTTCATAACCCGTTTCTCCATTAATTTAAGTTTCGACGACGGTTAAACTCGTTCACGCCTTGTGTTTTCCAATCCCGTGAAAATGCCTTCTTTGGCCTCAAGCTTTTCTGGATGATTACCTTTTCAAGGTCTCGCTCTTTGCCAGAGTTTTCTTTTCGCTCACAAAATCGTGTTCCTGTTCGCGGACCACCAACACCGGACAAGAGGCGTGTCGGACAACCTTTTCCGTGGTGCTGCCCATGAAGAATCGTTTCAGCCCGGAACGTCCGTGTGTGGAAATAATAATGAGGTCTGTCTCCGTCTCCCGTGCCAGCCGAATAATTTCGTCGTAAGCGATTCCGGTCTCCACCACGGTCCGAACGCGAATCGACTTCGGAATTGTCCGGGCAGACACCGCCAGCTTTCTTTTCGCCTCTTCCACCATTTCTCGCTTTGTCTTCTGAAGGTCAATGATGGCTGCTTCTCCCGCGCCGTAGGAAATCTCCACCACGTAGAGGAGCGTCAAGGAAGCCGGGAACTGTTCGGTAAACGCGACAGCGTATTGAAGCGCCTTTTCCGAGCACTCGGAAAAATCCAACGGGACGAGTATTCTCTTCAGCTTCAGAGCATCACGCGGTTGCGCAACGAGGTCTGATTCTCCGGGACCGAGTTCCATCACCACTCGTCCCGCCCTTGGTCCAAGCTTCACTTTCATCGTCTCCTCCTTTCGATTACCTCACGCCAGTTTTTTCCTCGCACACGTTTCGATTTTGTGGCGGTCATCAGACCCTGCGAGTTCCTCTTTGCATTCGTTCAAAACGCGAGCGATATCTTCACCCGAGTACGCGGGCAGCTGTTGGTGCAAGTATTCGAATTCCCAAGGCTCCCCTGAAGTGCGTCCGCGTTTCTCTTTCCGAGGCGTTCGCATATAATCTCCTTCAGGAAACGGTCGTCCCTGGAGCCATGGATTGCAACCTCAAATCCACTTCGGAAGAAAGGTTTCCCCAGAAAAGCTGGCTTTCAGCTTATTTTGCTCTGAAAACACTTGAAAATGATCAGATTTGGACGTCCGTAACGGTTATTCTGTCAGCGGTAACGCCGCGCTAAAAACGAAAGATTTTTGCGATTGCCTGTTGCAGTCGGGGGTGGTTTTCGCAAATCATAAGCAACTTTTTTGGCCGGAGCGTTTCGGCCTTAACCAAAAACACGTTTGCAGTAGCAAAAACAGAAGAAGCACGAGCGATGGGTAAACCCACAGGATTCATCGAATATTTACGAGAGCTGCCGGTCGACCGGAAAGCCGCCGAACGTATCAAAGATTGGAACGAGTTTCATCTCCACATGGAGGAAAAGAAACTTCGCGAACAAGGGGCTCGTTGCATGGATTGCGGCGTGCCCTTTTGCCACACCGGCACCTTGCTCAGCGGCATGGCCAGTGGCTGCCCAATCAACAACCTGATTCCTGAATGGAATGATTTGGTTTATCGCGGACTCTGGAAGGACGCGCTCGACCGCCTGCACAAGACCAACAATTTCCCTGAATTCACCGGACGCGTCTGCCCTGCCCCTTGCGAAGGTTCGTGCGTCCTCGGGATCAACAATCCTCCCGTCACGATCAAGAATATCGAATGCTCGATTGCCGATCATGGCTGGGAAAATAATTGGATCAAACCCGAGCCTCCAAAAGTTCGCACCGGCAAGAAAGTCGCCGTCATCGGTTCCGGCCCCGCCGGCCTCAGTGCCGCCGCACAATTAAATAGAGCCGGTCATACGGTCACCGTTTTCGAACGCGCCGATCGCCCGGGCGGTTTGCTCATGTATGGCATTCCCAACATGAAGCTGGACAAGAAAGCCGTTGTCCAACGCCGTCTCGACCAAATGACCGCCGAAGGAATCAAATTCCAATGCAATACGGAAGTGGGCAAAGATATCTCGGCGCAAAAGTTGATGGATGAATTCGATGCCATCGTGCTTTGCACCGGCGCCACCAAAGGCCGTGATCTCCCGATCGAAGGCCGCAATTTAAAAGGCATCCATTTCGCGATGGAATTCCTCACCGCCAATACGAAGTCTCTGCTCGATGGCAAACGCAACGGCACATTTGTCGATGCCGCCGGTAAAGACGTCATTGTCATTGGCGGCGGTGATACCGGTACCGATTGCGTCGGCACCTCGATGCGTCATGGCGCCAACAGCATCGTTCAGATCGAAATTCTTCCAAAACCACCGATGGAACGTCAGGCGGATAATCCGTGGCCTGAATGGCCGAAGGTTTACAAACTCGATTACGGCCAGGAAGAAGCTGCTGCTGCTTTTGGCGCGGATCCGCGTGTTTATCTGACCACGGTGAAGAAGTTCATCGGCGACGAATGTGGACACGTGAAGGAAGCGCTCACCGTGCAAATCAAATGGGAGAAGAACGATAAAGGTCAATTTGTGCCGAAAGAAGTTCCCGGCACGGAAAAAGTTCTTCCGACACAGTTGGTTTTGCTCGCGATGGGCTTCCTCGGACCAGAACAGCCGTTGCTCGAGGCACTCGGTGTCGAACGCGACGCGCGCACGAACATCAAAGCCGATCACGGCCGCTTTACGACCAGTATCCCAAAGGTTTTCGCAGCAGGCGATTGCCGTCGTGGACAAAGCCTGGTCGTGTGGGCCTTCAACGAAGGTCGCGGCGCAGCGCGCGAATGCGACAAGTTTTTGATGGGCAAAACGGATTTGCCGTAAAAGTCCTCCAAAAAAAATTAACCCTCTCCTTTGCGGGAGAGGGTCTTTTTTTTGCCTGAATTAAATTCAGTCTAGAACAAGCTGTTCACGGCCGTTCCGAGAACGCTCAACGGCCCGGTGTCTTCCAGGCTTTCCGTGGCCTTATCCAGCTTTTGCAGGGAGAGTTTCACATTTTTCAAGAGACTCTCATCGTTTACCAATTTACCGACGGAACCTTCGCCGCGGTTCACCTTCTGCAGGATCTCACGCAGGTTCATCATGGCGGTGGTGGTTTCGCGATAAAGGGTTTCATCCTTCACGAGTTTTCCAACCGTCCCCTGCCCTTCATTGATTCCGATGACGATATTGTTCGCGTTGGTTAAAACCATCTTGGCTTCGGCCATCAACGATTGCACATCCGTGGCGGTGCCCTGCAGATTGCTCACCGTGGTCAACGCCGTGGTGTAAAGCGCATCGTCATTAATCAATTTTCCAACCGTTCCTTTTCCGTTGGCAATGTTGTCGGAAATCGTGCGGAGATTACCAATCGTGGCGGTCAACGGACCGCTATTTTGTTTCACGAAATCGGTGATCGGTCCAAACAGATTATCGATCTTATCGCCGGTGAAGCTCTTGGTAATGTTTTCCACGCCACTGGCCACGTTATCCAGCTTCTGCATGATCTGACTTAAATCTGGTTGCTCCGCCGATTCCAAAATTGCACCGGAAGCCGCCAAAGGTGCGTTCGCCGTGCCGAAATCGATGGCGACAAAGTTTTGTCCGAGCAATCCGGCGAACTTAATCGTCGCTTTGCTGTCGGTCTTCACTTCCGCGTCGGGATTGATCTTGAAAGTCACTCGCACCTTGCCGTGATCGAGGCCGACTTTGCTGACGTGTCCGATCTGGACGCCCGCCATTTTTACAGGATCGCCGACCTTCAATTCATGAACGTCCTTGAACAAGGCGCTGACATGATTCCCGCGGCGGAGGTCCAATCCGCCGGCAAGCTCCAGGATGATAATCGCGACGATGAACGCGAGGATAAAGAAAATGCCCAATCGCGTCTCGAGGGTGTTTTTCATACTTTTTTCACTTTCTTAAACTGATGTTCGACGTGAATAAATTCTTGGATTCGAGGGTCACTGTGCCGTTTCACTTCGTCCGGCTTACCAATAAATACAATCTCTCCATCGAAAATGATCCCGATCCGATCGGCGATGCCAAGAGCCAGCTCTCGATCGTGGGAGACCACGACAGAAGTCGCGTGAATGCGTTCGTTCAACGCCACAATTTCTTCTCCCACCACAACTGACATTAAAGGATCCAGTTCGCTGGTCGGTTCATCGTAAAGGATCAGTTGCGGTTCGATCACCAGCGCGCGAGCGATGGCCACGCGCTTCTTCATACCGCCAGACAATTCGTTCGGCATTTTGCCTTCGACACCAGCGAGGCCGACAATCTCCAGCTTCTCGCGAACGATCTTTTGAATTTCGGCAGCGTTCTTTAACCGGTGTTCGGCCAGATACAATCCGACGTTTTCACCGACCGTCAGCGAATTTAACAAGGCCCCCGATTGAAACACCATCGCGAGGCGATGACGTTCCATCACAGCCGGGTCTTCAATGGAGACATCGTCGATAAGAATCTCGCCTTCATCGGGTGTTTCAAGGCCGATGATATGTTTCAAAAGCACGCTCTTACCGCTTCCGCTCGGTCCCATGATCACGAAAATCTCGCCGGGCTCGACCTTGAAACTAATACCTTTCAAGATCGGTTGACCGGCAAAACTCTTGCGCAGGTCACGAACTTCGACCCGCACGCTTTCAGAAGAATTCCTGGGGTTGGTCGATTTCATCGTTCGAAATAAAGCAGGAAGCGCGTCAGGAAATAATCCATTACCAAAATCAACACGATCGAGTTCACGACCGCCTTCGTCACGGATCGCCCGATCCCACGAGGACCGCCAATGGTCACGAGTCCCTGGTGACAGGAAACAACGCCGATGATGATTGCAAAACAGAAACTCTTAAAGACGCCGTCTACGACATCTTTGATATCGACCACGTCGCGCAGGTTGTTGAAGTAAGCCTGGAAGCTGATGTGAATGTCTTTGTTGTAAACCGCCACAATGGCACCACCAACCCAGCCGACGAGGTCAGCGAAAATAACCAATAACGGCAAGGCGATCGCAATCGCAATCACACGAGGCAAGACCAGGTAATGCGTCGGATTGATGTTCATCGTCCGCAACGCATCAATTTCCTGGTAGACCCGCATCGAACCAATTTCCGCGGCCATCGCGGAACCGATACGACCTGCAATCAAAATGGACATCATGGACGGGGCGAGTTCCTTGCACATGGAAACGCCCACCATGCCGCCGACGACACTGGACAATCCGCGCTCCGCCAGCACGGTTCCCGCCTGCAATGCCAGGACGCCGCCGATGAACATCGACAGCACACACGCCATGAGGAGACTCGCATTACCGATTTCGAACAATTGGTCGAAAATCTTCATGCGCTGACGCATCGCATTTGGCAGCGCCTTGAGCGTCGCCAAAAAAAGCATCATCATTTCGCCGATGTTTTGAAACATGAGTTTTGCAATCTATGTTATCTGCCGACCTTCCTGCAATAATGCATCACCGTCTTTTATCAACAGGAAAATAGAATATCCGCCACTTCTTCCCTTCCGGGGTGACTTCACGCTGAAACAATCCAAAGAATACCGAAACCTTTTTTGTCTCCGCCGTTGCGTCCCGGCGATACAGGTTCCAGAGCAATGATTGGCTCGTTGCGCCGGTCTTGCCGTTCTTTTCGCTGCGCCAGAGGGACCAGATTTGTGAGTAATTCCGCTCAATACTTTTGCTGTTTGGCAGCAACGGCTCGAGGACCGACAACACCTGCAAACGCTGGTTGCCGTCGAAATCTTTTGTCGCGGTAAACAACGGCCAGAAATCTTTTCGCGTATTCGTCTTCTCGGTCAGGGTGTTTCGTTCCGAGCGGTCTGAATAGAGGAAGAACATGATCCGCGTGCGTTTGTAATCGAGCGGTTCGGAATGAAACCGGTTGTATTTGTAAACCGGCCATAGATAAAAATTACTTTCCTGCTTCTCGTTGTGCGCGCGACTGAACAACGGCCAAACGCGATTGATGGTTTTGCTGCCTCGCGCAAAATCAATGATCGGCCAGGGAGCGCCGACTTCGAAAAACTGCTTCTCCCGATCATCAATGATGGTCGCGCCAAAGAGGAGGACGTAACAGGTCATGTCACGATTTGGCGACCGGATCTGGTGATAAAATGGCAGGATTGTCAGCTGGCTCTCTTCGTTGGTGGTTCCGAGATTATGTTTTTCTTTGAAAAAAATGGGCCAGGGTGAAAACCAGCGATCATGTCCCGGGACGATTTCTTTTTCATCCGTATAGGAATTTAACTTCATCAACGGCTCACGGTGCTCGTGTCCCACCAAGGGCCAGACCTGCCAGCCTTTCGCCGCCCCGGTCCGCAAATGGAAAATCGGAAAGAGATAATTGTGCGTCACCCAATCGCGCTTATGCGTTTCGCTATAAATCGGAAACATGATCACGTGGATGTAATCGCGGAAGAAGCGTCCTTTGGTCGTCCCATAGAAGGGATACAATGCCGTATAGTTTTCTTCCGGCTTGGGCGAACGCTGCTGGAAATAAAACGGGAAAAGCGTAAACCGTTTCTGCTGGGTTTCGTCCTGTGACTGCCCGCCTGCGAAGGAAAAGACCTGGAAAATATGGAAGCGGGATTCCTTGCCGTACCGGTCGTAACTCAGGAGCGGATATAAGATATCCATTTCCTCCGACTCCACGTCGGGATCTTCCACATGCGAAAACAACGGCGGCACTGCTATGGTCCGTTGGGTTTCAGAAAGTTCGGAATAGAACAAGGGCCCCGCCGCTTCAGTGCGATGCCCCATCGAACGGGTCAGCGGAAATTCGTGGAAGGCAGGTCCGAGCGTGAGAAAAGAATTCGTATCGGCCCGAGCGGAAAGTGTTCCCGCTACGGACAAGAGGAGGAGGAATAATCTCGACCACGAAAATTTCAAAGCTGGGTGATAGTATGGGCCAGCGCCCCAGCGTCAAGTCAGCAACAACTTGTTTGCGACACCCGAGAAAATCCATTGTGCATAAGGGCAAAACGGATAATGATCCGAAATCCGCGTGCATCAACGGTTTTGCTGCCGCGATCGCAATCAAGTTACAACCAAAGGTATGGGGATTAGGTCTCTCAAGAAAGCCGCTCGGCGTCTCGGTTTTACGCTCATCGAATTACTCGTTGTCATCGCCATCATCGCCATTCTCGCGGCCATGCTGCTGCCCGCGCTTTCCAAGGCCAAAGAGAAAGCCAATGAAACGAAGTGCCTCAGTAATCTGAAGCAGCTCCAGGCGGCGCATATCCTCTATGCGGGAGACAACGCCGAAGCGATGCCTCCGAATTTCCCGATGTTTGATTCGTTCGGCTGCCCCGCGAGCAAAGCCGGCTCCTGGGTGGTGGGCGAAGTGCGTTTCGTCTCACGCGACGACGATCTGAAAAACGGCGTTCTCTTCCCCTACTCCTCTGGCGTGGGCATTTACAAGTGTCCGACCGACCGCACGAAGTCGACCAGTGACGGTTTACCGAGAAATCGCAGTTACGGATTGAATCAGCTGATGACGATGTACGACAAATCGGTGCCGGACGCGCTCCATAAAAGCACCGAAATATTAGCGCCGGCCCAGGTCTTCACGTTTATCGACGAAAATTCTGAAAGCATTGAGGATGGCAACTTCGGACTCGACCGCGCGCCGACAAACAAATGGCTGAATCTTCCCACGGACCGTCATACGCGTGGCTGCTGTATTGCCTATCTTGATGGTCATGTAAAAAAGACGCGCTGGCAGGCGAAGAAAGTGTATGTCGCCGTCAGCCAGAGTACTTCAGGGCCGGCGGATGTTGAAGATTTGCGACTGCTTCAGGAAGCGTTGCCGAATCCGCCGTACTAGCGCTTTGGCGCCATGAATGCCGCCTGGGTCGTTCGCAGCGAAATGCCGTTGCTCAAAACAATGTTCAAACCCGCCAGTTGTTCCGGGGATAAAAATTCCGTCGCCTGCTGCGTTACGCGTTGGTTGCTTTGTCGGATCTTTTCCAAATAACTCTCTACTTGTTCGGGCGAGCCAAGAAAGGCGCGATCGAAGTCGCCGGAAATGCCGTGGGTCAAATCGAACGGTTCAGCTCTGACAATCTGCATCAACCGCGTCGCTTGTTCGTCCGTCAATGGATGGCTGCCGAGTTGATTGTTCAGAAGATCCACCGTGGTGCGCGCCGGCACTTCCTTCGTGAACTCCTCGAATCGCGCCAAACCTTCGTCCCCGAGAACTTCTCGCATTTCGTTTTTCATTTCGGGGCTCCATTGATTCCACGCTTCGTTCGGTCCTGATGGCGCGGCTTTCCCGTCCAGGACCGCAGAAAGACGGTCTGCGCCGAGCGCGAATCGATTACCGAGCAGCTGCGTAATCTTTTCGGTTTGTTCAGGAGTGAGGTTTAATTCACGGACCAGCGGACCGTAGCGTTTGCGGATCATCTCGAAGATCGACCGATGGATAAATTCCTTCATCGCCGGATCGTTCATCATTTTCGCGAAACCGGGTGAATTGCTCCTGGCTTGCGCCGACGCCGCCTGCTCCTGGAGCTGGCCAACTTTGCCGCGCAATTTCGCCACCTCCGACATCTCCTGCGCGGATTTCAATCGCGCGTTCTCCTTCGTCACCAGCGCCAAAAGGTTGCTGGTTTCATCACGTTCGCGGCTCAAGTGTCGGTTCTGTTCCGCGAGGGATGCCTGCCCCTGTTGCAGGCTTTGCATCTGGGAACGCAAGGTTGAATTCTGCTGTGCCTGGTAAATTCCTACCGCCACCACGGCGGCGAAGGCGATCGCGAGCAAACTTTTTTGAAAGGTCGTCATAGCAATAGTTTTGGCCGCAACGGCCACAGTTGAGGTTTGAACACTGGTTCCGGTAAGAACCGCTGCGGTGGAGATGGTCGTCGCCAGACCGATCGGCGCGGCCTGCACCGCGTTGGCCGAAATAGCGAGGGCCAATCCGCTGACTCCAACGGTGACCCCGCGTTTGGAAAAGAATTCGCGCAACCGATCCACCGCGCGACTCACCCGTTTCTGCGCGGTGTCGTCGCTCACGCCGAGGGCACGACCCACGGCGCGGAAATCTTGTTTTTCAAAGTAACGGAGGAGCAACGCCTCACGATCCCCATCCTCCAAACTGTCCAGCGCTTCATCGAGGCTCGTTCGGATTTGTTCCCAGTCGGCGGAGGACTCGGAATTGGTAAGAAGTTGTTCCATGGCCTGCCTTTCATTGATCAGGCGCCGACGTGTGTCGCGCAGGTGATTGAGTGCCGCATAACGGGTGCTTCGATGCAGCCAGCCGAGGAGCGACGATTCCGCGGTGAGTCGTTCGCTGATCGATTGCGCCTTCCGAGCGAGGTCGACGAAGACCCCCTGCGCAATATCTGCGGCTACATCCGGCAATTCCAACTGTCGCAAGGCCGAGGAATAGACAAGATCAGTATGTCGCGTCACCAGTTCGCTGAAGGCGGCCTGATCGCCGTGCTCTGCGAACTCCCGTAGCAATTGGACATCCGATTTTTCCTGCATTTCACCTATTGAACAACCAGGAGGAAAGAAATCCGACAAACTTTTTAAACTGAGCCCCATAAATCCCATTTCTTGGCGTAGGGACGA
>CBHTTJ010000199.1:0-10003 GCA_966095605.1 uncultured bacterium
CTTCTCTACTCCGTCGGATTTAACATGCCCTCGGCTGCCATGCTTGCGGCTAATCGCGCGTTTCTGGATGATATTTATGCGGCATTGCGTCGCGACATTGGCGGTTTGCCACCAGCCTCCGAAATTGTGGAGCGACCGGTCAATTTATCGCAGCGTTGAAGCGACAATCGCGAACTACCACGTGTAGTGAACGGAGTAAGTGACGACTTTTTCCTCATCCGGTTTCACTTCCACTGGAAATTCAATCGTGTGGGAATCTTTCTTCGTGAAGTCATCTGATTTCTCTTTGATCTCCCAATTCTCACCGCGGTAAAGGCGTTCAAAAACGCGAATCTCCACGGGCGTCTTCTTGTGATTGCGTACCTTGATCTCAAAAGACTCGTCAATCCAATGGTTCCGTTGATCCACTTTATAGTTGGTGCGTTTGCGTTCTCCAACCAGGTCAAAAGCATTGCCAAGAGTGACGCGAATCAGTTCATCTTTGGGCGTGTGATCAATGACATTTTCTCCCGTAAAGTGTAGTTGGCCATCGGTGTCGCGGCGGTAAAAACGCAATTTGCCTTTCGGCAGCGGCATTCCGAGGTGATTTGTTTCGGAGTTTTTAAATTCCCGCATCACGACAACTTTCCGATTGGACTCCGTGCCATATTCCTGATTGTTGCGAATCATCTCGTAGTTCCACCCACCGTATTGGGCGACCTGCGCGCCATCGTAAACGTAAATGGGCTTGGACTTGATGCCGGTGGCTCGGACAAATTCCACCTGCTTCATTTCATTGTCGCGCAGAGTGGTTGCGCGTTCGAGGGTGTACAAATGATATTCGTCGAACGCTTTTTCGGTCACTGGCGCGGTGCTGTCCATCTCTGCCGCCAAGGCCATCGTTTTCATTCGCCTTGAATAAACCGGAGTTGTCGAAATTTTATGAACATCTCCCGCCATCAATTTAATTTTGGCGCGTTCAAATGATTTACCGCATTTGTTTTCGATCGTGATCCATCCAACGACATCGAGAGTGTCACCGCTTTCGGGAGCCACCAGATTGTAATCGGCCTCCCACTTCATTCCGCTGGTGATGTATCCGAGTTCTGCATCCAACCGGCCTTGTTTGTCCCCTTGAATCAGCCACGAAAGAGTTGGCTTCAGAATTGTGTCGTCGGCCAGGGCGGGGAACAGAGGTTCTCCGGGAAGCGTGAAACGCAATCGGCCGTCGACTTCAATAATAGGTTGTCCGGACGGCTGGGCGCCTTCGCTTTCAAAAGGAATGTAATGTGGAATGTAACCGCTTCGGACAATTCGACCTTCGACAATTTCCTTCTTCTGCAACCCATTGGTGGTGGTGTGGGTGGTTTCGAATTCGATCGTTTTCCCTTCGTACAGTGACAACAACAGTTCCTGGGTTACAGGATCGTTCCGAAAGTTTTGTTCCAAAATCTGGAAGGATCGCTTCCCCGTGGGATCACGCAATACCACCGAGTCCGGTTCCAGATGCATCGCCACTCCCGGGTAACGGATTTCGTTCACTCCCGGTCTTGCCAGGTTCATCTGGATGTTGTCTCGAACCACGGCAAAGTTCGCGTTGTAGATAGTGAGCGACGGTTCGGCGGAACAGACGAGCGCGCTGAATAAGCCGGTTAAAGTTCCAATGCGGATATGTGCTTTCATAATTCCTCGAAGATCTAGGTTAGACGGTAATGCCGTAGAAACACTCCCAGACATTTCTGCGCTATCGCGAGAAAGTCAATTTGAATGCAGTTACTGGCGAAGCGGCCGTTCGGAACGGTAAAGTTCCAATCGCGCTTCGAGTTGCGTGGCCCGTGTTGGCTGGCCGTTGGCATTCGCGAGTGAAATGGCTTTACTGACGGAGGCAGCAGCTTCAGGAAATTTCTTGCACTCGGCATAAGATGCCGCCAGAAGGTCCAACGACTCAAAATCCTTTTCCTGCGTCAAACTCACGGCGCGTTGAGCCAGGGCGAGCGCCTCCGGGCCATTTCGAAGACTTGCATCCTGGTGCGAGGCGAGGATCCAGCCCAGGTTCATCAAGGCTCTCATGAAATCAGGATTCAAACGAATTGCCTCACGATAAGCGCTGATGGCACTCGAAAAGCGACCGGTCTGGGCTGAGGCCATTCCCACGGCGAGGAAACATTCCGGAGAATGCGGATTCAATCGCGCGGCTTCAATGAATTCGGTCAACCCATCGGCTACGCGACCTGTCATTGCCAGGCATGTTCCGAGTTGATAGTGGGCTTCCGCGAATTCCGGCTTGCTCTTCACGGCACGGGCGAAGTGTTCCAGCGCCTCCGGCAGTTTGTTTTGACTTAACAACGCGTGTCCTAAGTTGAAGTTGGCTGTCGGATTCCCGGGATCCAGTTGCAAGGATTTGCTCAGGATTTCCATTGCTTCGTTGATTTGTCCAGTCCGCCCAAGATCCCGCGCCAGCGTATTGTAGGCATCGAGGTTTTGCGGATTGGCTTCGATCGCCAGACGAAGGTGCGGAATCGCCTCGCTGGTTTTTCCCTGCTGATCCAGCAGGACGCCGAGATTGTATTGAGCCAGCGAATGTTGGGGTGCCGATTTCACGGCAGTTTCATATTCAATGATCGCCGCATTGGTATCCCCCTGCCCAAGATAAGACTCCGCCAACGAGACGTGCACGGCTGCTGAAGATGGATCGATGGCGAGAGCTTTCTTAAAATTATCGATCGCCCGGGGAAACTCACCTTTATCGGCAAAGGTATTGCCGAGCCGCCAATAAATATTGCCGCTGAACGGATCGTTGCCAAGTCGCTGCAGGATTCCTTCAAAAAGCGCCACACTGTTCGTCCACACTTTGGTTTGCTGAAAACTGAAGACACTAAATCCCGTGGCAGCGATCACGACGGCCACCAGAATAATTTGTTTCCCTTTACCAGCGACATGTTGCACGGCAAGCGCGATCAGCACTGACCAGACGATTGCGGCGATATAATTATAGCGGTCGTTCGGGTAGTGCGGATGTTCCGTCAGTCCGAGCATGGGCACGAGAAGGGCGAGGTGACACAACCACAATGCCGAGGCCCACGGCCATCGCTTTCGTTTCAGGAAAAGGAAGAGCGTCGCCGCGATAACTCCCACCGTACTGAGAACAAATGGCCATTGTGTCGGGCGAAAGTTTACGAGCTGCGTGTAAACGGGGCTCCACTCAAAAGAGAACCAGGGTTTCCACACATAATAAGCCCACATGTAAAACGCCTGCGCGATTCGGGACGGCCAGCCAAATTCTGAGATCTGATCACCAGCTTTCCAAAACTCGGTGAGGTGCGATCGGGCCCAAAGCGTCACGCCCGCAACGACGAGGGTCGAAATGACGAATGGGAGTTTTTCGAAAAGAACGGTCCTCGATTCTTTTCCGATCCAAAGAAGCGGATTACCCGGGAGCCGGCTCAAAACGAAGATATCAATGACCAACAAGATCGCGACGAACGCAATGCCGGTTGGATAGGTGAGCAATGACAATAAAAATAGAAGCGTGGAGAGAATCAGGAATTTAATCTTTCCGCCTGCCCCATTAATCGCGCGAAGATAGGCGAACGTCGAACCGAGCAGCAACAGAAGCGATTGCGCGTACATCTGGCAGTTCGCCCAGGCGACGACTTCGACCCGCAGAGGATGCACTGCCCAAATTAGCGCTCCGAGGGCGGAGCCGATGGTGATGCGGGTGTCGTTTGGACTCTTTTGCGCCAGCCGCAAAAGTTTTTGCAGCAGCAGAAAAACGAGCACGGTATTGATCGCGTGCAGGAGGAGTCCTTCGATGTGAAAGGCCCTCGGATTCAATCCGAAGAAATGGGCGGTCGTTCCCCACGTCAGCCAGCTCATCGGCACGTAACGCCGCATGAAACTGAAATCCGTAAACATCCATTTCAGGTTTTCCGCGTTCAATTTCTGGATGTGCGGGTTGCCGGTAATGTTCAGGTCATCGTCCCAGTGGATGAATTCCGCGTTATAGACCGGCGCGAAGACCGCGATGGAAATAACAAACAGAATGGCGCCGATAAGGAAGTTGCGTCGCATGGTTTACTGCATTCGAAAACTGCGTTCCTGTTTGTAGAGCTGCAGGCGTGCTTCAATTTGACCTGCCTGCGCGTTTTGACCGGATAAATTCGCTAACGCAATGGCTTTCTGGGCCGTCAGGGCGGCTTCGGCGAACTTCCCGTTTTCCGCATACGCCGCGGCCAATAAATCGAGGGCTTCGGGGCTTTGTTCGCGTGTCAATTCCACCGCATGTTTCGCGAGGCGAAGGGCATCGGTGCCATCGCGCAATTTTGCGTCGGGATGCGTCGCCTCCAGCCAGCCAAGGCGCATCGCGAGGGGAATCATGTCGCGGTTGATGCGTAAACCTTCACGATAGGCGCGGACCGCGCTGTCGATGTTTCCGGTTTGTTGCAACGCCATGCCAAGGGCGAGATACCCGTCGGCGACATTGGGACTAAGACGCACGGCCTCGGCGAAGTGAGGCAATGCCTGGTCCACGTGACCCGACATCGCGAGCGCATTACCGAGTGAATATTGCGCTTCGGTTGAATCGGGTTTGAGCTTCGTCACTTCCTCAAAATGTCGGATTGCCTCGGGAAGATTTCGTCGTTGCATCATCACGTTGCCGGCGTTCATCTGCGCCTGCGGCAGTTTTGGGTCCAACTCCACTGCCTTTAACATGTGTTCGGCGCCTTCGTCGAAATTACCTTTCCGCGCCAGTGCGCTGCCGAGGGCGTTTTGTGCTTCGGCATTTTTCGGATCGTTCGCCACCGCCGACCGGAAATGCTCCAGCGCCTCGTCAAATTTCTTCTGCTGTTCGAGAATTGTTCCGAGATTGTAATGAGCGAGCGGATGACGCGGCGACGTTTTCAAAATTGCTTCGTATTGTGCGATCGCCTCTTCAGGTTTGCCTTCGCGCAGTGCGATTGCGGCGAGGTTGTTTCGCGCGTCCGCATATTTCGAACTGATCTCGACCGCCTTTTGGAAATGCGCCTTGGCCTCGTCGGCGTTGCCTTTCATCAACAAGGCGTAACCAAGATTGTAATGCGCAATCGGATTGATCGCTTCGACTTCGATAGCGCGTTGAAAAAGGACCAGGCTGTTTTCCCAATAGTGCAATTGATGGCGGGCGACGAAAAAGCTCGGCACCAGCACGAGGGCGGCGAGAACAGGAGCGATGATCTTCCCGACGTTCGCAGTGGGTAATAAATCGGCGATCAACCAAATCGCCGCAACGGATAACCCAATCATCGGCACGTAGAGAAAGCGATCCGCCATCGACTGGCTGCCGGCCTGGATAATGCCGATCACCGGTAGCAACGTGACTAAAAACCAGAGCCAGCCGAAAAGAACATACGGCCTACGTCGGGCCACGTAGATCGCGCCTGCGGTGATCGCCGCCAACACGACGACGCACAGGCATACTCGTGTCATTGGCAATTCGGTCGGCAACGGATAAAGCACACCGAGGTCATTCGGCCAAAGAAACTTTTGCAGATAGCGAACGTAGGAAAGCAGCGCGGTGGAAATCCGAACGAAAAAGGGCATGCCGACCGATAAGCTGTCGAATTCCTTGTGCGACTGTACAGTAATGACCGCTGAGATGCCCGAGAGGATGAAGAACGGAATCTTTTCCACAACCAGCGTTGCCCATTGAGCAGGGGACCTGGTGATCCGTTGAAAGGGCCAGCCGTCCAGCAACAACAGGACGAGCGGCACGGTGACCAACATGGGTTTCGACATGAGACCGAGTGCGAACAGTCCCAGCGGCAACCAAAATGCCGGTTGTTGCAAAGCGTTTTGCAGGTGGCCGATGGGACTTCTGGCGGGGTCAGTTCCCGACTTCTTCAACTTTTCGACATAGCGCGTGTAAGCCCAGATCGTTATCAGCAGGAAAAAGGTGCTCAAAAGATTTTTGCGCTCCGTCACCCACGCCACGCTTTCGACCTGCAACGGATGCCACGCAAAAATGGCCGCGACCGCCGCGCTGGCCCAGATTTTTCCCGTCAATTTCCGCAGCAACAAAAAGAGCAGGATCACGTTCACGGTGTGATAGCCCACGCTCATCACGTGATGTTTCCCGGCGTCGGCGCCAAAGAGTTGGGCGTCCAACATGTGCGACATCCAGCTGAGTGGATGCCAGTAGGTGAAGCCGCTGGTCAGATTCGAAAATGCCCAGACGATGCTGTTCCATTTTAATCCGGCCAGAACGTAGGGATTATTAGCGACGTAGGACGGATCGTCATAGCCGATGAACGGAAACGTTCGCACGGGGAAAAACAGAGCAAAGGTCCCCGCGATCAACACGGCGATGATTCCCCACCACCGATTCGACGTTTTCGTTTCTGCTTCTGTGCTCATGACAATACGGCAATGCGCTGAAAGACTCGGCTGTTGTGGGTGGAGTTTTTTACTGAGTTTTCACCCGAATGTCATGCCGAAACCGGAGATTTATTTGGGAGGGAAGGAAGATTTGTCGCGGCCTGCAAACAAAGTTGACTTGGCCGAAGCGCTGCCTCTAACATCCGCGCCCATGCATTTCTTTTTAGCTTGTTTGGCCTGGTTGTTGATCGCTGCTTTTCTCGGTGCTGGCATTCTTGTCATGGCCATTAAAGGTTCCGTCGTTCTCCTCGCGATTTCGATTGTCACGATGGTTTTGGCTGTCTGGTACTTTGGTTGCCGAGCCCACTGATCTTCTCTTTCTTTAATACGAAAAAGGACGCCATTTCTGGCGTCCTTTGTTTTTAAGGTCGTGCTCCGATCTAACGCGGAGCACAATTTGTTTTAACCGACGGTCCTCGATCCAATTTCTTCCTTATGCCGGGGTCACGATCGTCACGGGGGTCGACAACTGGCTTTCGCCGCCGTCGTTTGCCGCTGAGATCGCGAATTCGATCGTCTTGTTCGCCGGCAGGTTTTCCGCCGTGAAGTCGAGTTCCTCGCGGGACTCCATCACCACGAAGTCGTTATCCACTCCATGGACTTTCTGCCAGACGCGGTAACGTTCGCCCCGTGTGCTCGCTTCCCAGTGCATGGCCGCGGTCACTGGATCGATCAACGTCACGACGAGGCCTTCCGGGATCTCGGGTGTGGCATCAACGGCCGGAACATTCAGCCCAAAGGCCAACCAACGTGAATCGTTGGGATCGAGAACTGTTTCCAGTTCCGTGATCAACCCGCGCATCCGTTTCCGCAACTGGGAGAACGCATTGTCGCGGGCTTGCTGTTTGACCCGGCAATCGCTCACCGATTCGACGTAGGCGGCTCGCGCTTCTGCTAACGCTGTTTTTAACGTATCCGCGATGGTCGCTGTCACATTCAGCGTTGGTACTTCATGTCCAGGATGATTGGTGAAGTAAGTCTTCAACGATTCGATCAAGACTTCGCGCAACGCTACCGTGCGGGGTACAGCCGTAGACTGGTCCGGGAATCCGGTCGACGCCCAGGCTTCCGACCAGAGTGAGCCGATGAAGAACAGCAAGACCGTGCGTGCGGCACCGATGAACGTTTTCACGTTCTCGTTCGCAATGTTCAACGCTGTTAGGAGCGCTGCTTTTGTGGTTACCGCATTATCATATGCTGTCTTTGCGTTTACGGCATTAGCCAACGCCGCCATTAATACCAGTTTAGTATTCTGTTTAACGTTGGCCGTTACCTCGTGTAGTTCCAAACCGCTGATCATCTGATTCGCTTGAGCAACGGTTTCCTCTTTCTTTGTCATGATTGTATTTTCCATAACTTTTTCTTTCTTTGTTTTGCCTGACGTTTCAAAGCCTGTGGAAAAACAGAAAACAGTTCCGTTCTCCCATCCAGCGCGAGCAACGCGCTCGCCGGTATCACTACCTCCTGATTCGCCAGGCCGTTTTTACTTGCTTACTTACTTGCAGACATCCGACATCCGTCCTTCGACTTCTGTCCTCTGTCTTCTGCGACACGAAGCACATCGCTGTCGGCCCAAACAACATGTTTGTCAGCCCGCGACTGGATGGGGTTTCTAGGTCCATGCCGGTCTTCGTGTGATCCGTTCAACGACTCGCGTTGAATTTCACGAGAGAAAGCATAAAGAGGGGGGTAGGGAGAAAATGGCCCTACCCCCTGAAAAAGTTTTGAAAATCTGACATTCATTTGGAGCCCTGTTTGCAAGTGCTTTACCACTTCGCGATAGAAAAAGTGCTTTTTGGTGAAATAGATTTTTTCGAAAAAAGCGCGTCTGAAGGTTTTTGAAGGCGAAAAATTTGCAAAGGATTTTTAGGAGCGCGACCTTCAGAGCCTGTGTGAAAAATCCACAACCGCGCGGGAGAGGGGACGTCCACGTCCCCTCAAGCTGTTCATTGTTTTAATCACTGGGGACGTGGACGTCCCCACTCCAATGCGGGCTCAAAGGTCGCGCTCCTATCGCCATCGAACCGTGCGTTCGGCTTTGGCACCAAAAAAAGCCACCGTGTGTTGTCGTGCAAACGGTGACTTTTGATCCATGAAGGTGAATTTCGTGCCGTAAATGGGAGCCACGGCATTTTTAAGGTTACTTTCGGCGGGGAAATGGCGATGAAACTTTCCGTGACCTCGATTGCAGAGGGAAAATACCGGAAAAGGTCCGTGGACGTCGATTGCACGATGACGGCGGGTGCAAAACTTCCATGGACTCAAATTGCGGGTTGCAAACGGGGGCCAAACTTCCCACGAGGCCCATTGCAGAATGCAAACGAGTTTAAAACTCCCAAAACCCATATTACGCGACAACAGGCGGGGCCAAAACTTCCGTAGACGACATTTATGCTCTGCAAATGACGTTGAAGCTTCAAACGACCCCGATTGCGGAGTGCAAATGTCCTTAAAACTTTCGTGGCGATAATTTCAAAACGACGAATGGTTCTGAAATTTCCCCGGTGGCCGTTTTCGCACCTGACACAAGGCCGAGATTTCAAAAATCACCAATTGCAGAGCGAAAATAACGACAAGAGTTCCGTGGACGCCGATTGCAGGGTGCAACTGACCCTAAAATTTCCGTAAACCCCAATCGTGCGACGATAGACTCATTAACGACAAAGCAATCGACAGGCGTTTCCGGGGAAAATAAAGTTCGGTTGGCTTATGTCCTGCCCATCCAAGGACACCAGATTGTGAAAAGCGTCATCCGGATCCTTTTTCTGACGGCTCTGTTTCTCCTTATTGGTTGCGCAGTTGTTTTTGTTCTTCTCGGTGGTCCTCAGACGGTGCGTCGACGCTGGCACTTTGACAAACTTGTGCAGACCAACAATCACGAAGCGGTTCTTCGGACGGCCGTGAACGTGATTCAAGCCACGACGAACGAGATTATTTTCAACCGGGATCACCTGACGAATCTGCCGCCACAGATCGTGGCCATGAAACCGGCATATGTTTTCGTAACGCCTGGCAGTATGAACATTGAGTTTCACGGCGGTTTTGACCATTTTGGTTTCAAGATTGAAGATCGCGGCGATCGGTGGGAGATGATGTCCTTTTCCGAGCACAAGCATCACGTGCTCGTCGTGATGTTTAAAACTGAAACGAAGAAACAAGACGATTCAACGACAAAGCCTGATCCAACGAAAACAAACACGCTATCACCATGAACAAACCTGCTTCCGAATTTCTCGTCATTTCCCGTGGCAAATGGGATGCGTCGGCATCGCCTCAGGACATCCAGGGCGCGATCGACGCGTTTTATATCTGGATCGATAAACTGGTCGCCGACGGAAAAATGAAACATGGCCAACGACTCGGGGTCGGCGGCAAAACGGTTTTCAAGAAAGGCGTCGTGACGGACGGTCCCTACGGTGAGTCGAAGGAAATCGTGGGTGGCTACTGGTTCATCTGCGCGGCGAACCTTGATGAAGCGGCGAAACTGGCGTCAGGAAATCCGTGTTTGAATTACGGTTTGTATTTGGAAATTCGCCCGCTCGATCCCGAAAAAGCCTCGGCGTTTGTCGTGACCAACGAGACGCCGAAGGAGAAGGGCGGGAAGTAGAAA
>CBHTTJ010000200.1:0-9952 GCA_966095605.1 uncultured bacterium
AACGCTGACCAACGCCTTCCTTTCTTGTTTCTGACAAAGCCCTTCTTTGGCACGCCCAATGCAATTGTCATGTCCTGTGTTCGCGCTGGTTAAACAATTTCCGAGACTTCTCCAGCGCGGAACAAGGAGGAGTCCGTTAAATCCGAAAACATATGAAAGCAATCCTCACGATCGCGATCAGGGCAGCATCCCGTGCTGCTTCAGCCGTAACGCAACTGATAAACGTCCGTTGCTCCGAATTTTGCAGTGCCACTCTACATGGTGAATTGACCGACTACTATCCTGCCTAAATCACCATCAGGACGGCGTCCGGACAACGCCGTCCAAGCCTTTCCCTCTCAAACAATATTTTCGTTTTATGAATATCGGTGCCGGTTTAATTCCAGTTGGCCTGTCGCTTTTCACGGTCCTCGACACGCAGCAGCCACGTAAGCATGAGCCGATTGAGTTAAGCGAAAAACAATACGAGTTTTATGCGGTCGGAGATGAGCCCGTCAGTCACTCGTTTTATTTTACCAATTGGACTGGTGAGACGTTGCAGGTTTCAAGCATCACGGTCAGCGAGCCAATTGGTTTCGTTTTCGCATCGCCAAAAGTTGCTTCGGGAAAAACAGGTTACGTCGATTTCCGCGTCACAGAGCCGAGGGTCATCGGCGATTACGAAGGAGAAATTAAAATCGGATTCAAGAACCGATCTGTGTCGAACTTGACCTATCGCATCACCGGAAAATTTGCGGCGGCGATTGAGCTCTCTCCCTTGCCCGCCTTTTTTGTCGCAACGCAAAAAGGAAAAGAGAAGTCTGCGTCTCTCGACATTTTCAATCGGACAAAACAGCCCGTTAAGATTTTGAAGGCTGATAGCACCAGCGAGCGTTTCGATCTTAACCTGAAAACCGTTGCCGAGGGAGAACACTATGTCCTGACCTTGAATATGAAGACCAACGCGCTGCCGGGTCGCACCGCTGAACCCATCACGGTGAGCACCTCGGACCCGGCGCGCCCCACCTTACGCATCATGGCCAACACGGTGGTGCGGGAACAGGTTTACACTTTTCCCGAAAGCATCGACTTCGGACAGATCGATTTAAAAGATGTTCAAGCCAACGAACAAATTTCGGGATCACTTTCACAGACGCTCACGATCTATCAGACGGATGGCGTCGATTTTTCCGTGACCGCTGAAAGCGACATTCCATTCTTAAAACTGGACCTTGAGCGCGGAGAAAACGGCGATCGGTATCAGGTGCGAGTAGACGTTGATCCAGAAAAGTTCTCAGCGGGACAAGTCCAGGGTTCCATCTTTTTGAAAACCAATGACAAGGAGATCTCGCAATTGGAAATTCCTGTGAAGGGAACGATCATCGCGAACAGCGATGAGTTTTAGGATTGCGGCTCAAACTATTTCGAAAAGAGTCCGAGGATTCTTTTCCACCGCCGATCCCAGTCGAGCCAATCCCTGATCCATTGGTCCCCGGCAAATTTTTTCTTCATTTCCGGCATTAACTTCTGCAGGGACTCAAACTCTGCCTGAGCCGCTTTTTTGTCGCCCCATTTGAGATAAGCTTCCAAAAGGTAAATGTGGTTTTCGGGAAAATCGGGGGAAAGAGTTCGCGCGTTCTCAAGATGTTGGCGTGCTTTTTTTCCATTCCCAATGCTCGCAGGCCAACCTGGGGCTTCATGATACAACATGCCGAGATTGCGATCGCCACCCGCGTGGTCAAATTGAGGGTCGATCTCTTTAACCAGTTTGAACTCCCGTTCCATTTCATCAACGATGCGAAGCGCTCCAATGCTCTTGGTTCGAGCGACCTGTCCCAGGTTCATCGCAAGGTAATAATGTCCCTGCACGAGACGCGAGTGTTGGGCAATTAGCTTCCGCATGACAGTTATCCCTTCATTCGCAATCTTTTCACGACGATCGTCATTTGGCGCGAGGTCGGCCCAATCGAAACACGCACGGGCGAAATGCCACGCCATTTCAACATCGGCGGGATCTTTCTGCTGGGCAGCGCGAGCGGTTAAATATCGTTTTTCTGCGAGTTCGGCGAAGCTTGGGGTTTTCTCAGGTTCAGCGGCCTGCAGCAGTGTCGTTGAGGCGAGAAAAAGCCAAAGAGCAAAAATTCGGAGGGGCTGCACGAACATACTTTATTGGACGCGAATAACGGCGCTCCTTTTCAAAACAAACCACAGGATCGCACAAATGAAAAGGCTCGCTGCGGAGATCATTACGCCAGTGCGAAAGAGATCATCCTCGTACGATAATCGAATATGGTGCTGTCCGGCGCCGACTTCAATCGCCTGGAACGCGTGATTGGCGCGCCAGATTTTCGTCGGCTTGTCATCCACGTAAGCTTTCCATGGATGATAATAGGTTTGTGCCACGACCACCATCGTCGGCTGCGGTGTGCCGATGGTAAACGTCATTTCCCGTGCCTTGATGCTGGGGGGAGCGATCTTATATTTTTCGTCGGCGAGAATGTTGGCTCCGGTCACGAAACTACTGACCTTCACTTCGTTCGCCGCTTCGCGCGGGAGGTACACCGTTTCCACCGGGTTAAAATGATCGGAGCTGATGGCCGTGAGCGTATCGGCGTCATCGGCATAAACGGGCTTTTGCCCCAGCGTCAGCATTGGTAACGCTTCGCGAGGAATCCAACGCCAGCTGAATTCATTGCCCGGCGGCTGGATGCATAATTGGGAAACGCCGACGAAAGCGGCCAACGCTTCAGAAAAGTTATTCGGATCAAAGAGCTTCTTTTCAATGGCGGCCTGTTCTTTGGTATACAGCGAAAACATCCCGTTTACCTTGGGCACACGATCCAAGAGGTTCGCATTGTTAAAGAGCATCAAGCGCTTTCCGAGATAGTCCTGGGCAACATCCGGAGTGCCGGCGTAGCGCATGGTGTTTTGAACCGCCGGCGACAACATCGCGCGTCCCAGACCCAACTCCGGCTTTTCTTTCATCTGCAGGTCAACGGGTTTATAGGACGCAGCGGGAACCGTCGGCTGTTGACGCGGCATATGCGTCGAAACATCGAGCCCCAGTAACAAGAGGACTGCGACTCCGAAAATATTCTTCCACCGCTTTTCTTCGATGGAGATAAATTGGTAAAAAGCTCCGACAATCAGCGTCAGGAAAACACCTCGCATGGCGCCATTCTGCAAAGCCACTTTTGCCGGCTCGTCCTGGCGGGGGAAAACAAACGCGCAAGCAATGATCACGGCAATGATTCCAAGGGCTAATCCAGTGATGACAAACAAACTTTTCCTTGGACGTCCCGTTTGTTCGTTCTGCATCGAGGCGATACCGAACGCCGCCAGTAAAGGCAGACAGAACATCGCCAACTGCACCCATTTGGACGGATAACGCATGAACCCGACCAACGGCAAAACTTTCTGCACCACGGCATAAAACAGTCCGCTCTTTCCGAACGCCATCACACATCCCACCAGCGCAATTGCCGTGAGCAACCAGACGCGGGATTTGCGCGTGCGAATTGCCGCGAAAAACGCCAGGACCATGATGCCAATGCCCATGTAATAGGAAGACGTCCATTGCTGCTCGGTCTGGAGATAAACACCCTGGAAGGAAGGGCTGGTTCGGAACAGTGGCACAAAGAAGTTTGCCCAACCCCAAAGCGGCATCGCCCACGTATCGGCGCTGGAATACGACGCATCGCGTTGTGAATGCCG
This sequence comes from uncultured bacterium, assembly GCA_966095605.1. Taxonomy (GTDB): domain Bacteria; phylum Verrucomicrobiota; class Verrucomicrobiia; order Limisphaerales; family JACDHS01; genus CBHWET01. The sequence goes on from CBHTTJ010000200.1 coordinate 3,694, forward strand.
GAGTAGATCGAGAAACGGCAACATCTGCGCGGCCGTTAAACCCGCCACGAGAAAACCGCTGGAGAAAAACCGCATCAGCACACGACCGCGCGGGGCCTCCCCTCGAATCAGTTCAAAAACAAACAACGCCCCGGAAATAATCCAGGTGACCAGAATAATTTCCGGAACCCCGGCCAGCATTTGCATCGCGCCGACCAACGCGGCGTAGACGATATTCCGGCCGCCCTCGCGCATGGCTTTATCGACAAAAAAGACAACCCACGGCGCCCAACCGATCGACGCGCAGCTGTTCGGCCACATCAAGGCGTGAAGAGTCAGTCCATTCCAGGCGAAGGCGAGACCGGCCACACAGGCGGCGAACTTATTTCCCGTCCAACGTCGTGCGAGGAAATACATCCCGATGCCCGCGATAAAAAAATGGAGAAGAGAAAAGTAGGTGATCGATTGCGGGGGTTCGAACCAGACAAAGATGGCCGAGAGCGGATAAAGGGCCATCACATTCCATTCGGCGAGAAAGGGAATCCCACAATTGTTCCAGGGATTCCAGAGCGGCACTTCCCCACTCCGCCAGCTTTCGCGGGCAAAGTAATGGGTTGGATAGTTGAAGATCCCCGCGTCTCGATAGACAAAGACGTGTCCTTTGAAAATGATTTCGGGATACGTCGCGCAAATCAGGAACGCGAGCAGGGCGACGAGCAATCCGATACCAAACCAGGAGTTGGTGTCGGAATGAGCGACGGTTGTTGTGGGGCGGGCATCTGACAAGGTATTGGTGCGCGCCATGGGTTTCGAAAAAGACTACTGAACGGGGAATTTCACTCCAAGAAAAATTGCGGATCGTTTTTAGAAAAGGTTTTTTGATTGCACCACCGCTTCTTTTCAAATTCACTGAAGAACCGCCAACAACAACAGATCATATGAAACAATCGATGTCCCGACGTTCAGCTCTTCTCACCGGCAGTGCAGCAGTCATTACCGCGGCGGCCAGTCTATCTTTTCGACTCAATGCAGCGGAACAGGCCGGCGGCGGGAAATTAAAAGGGCATGTCAATCATTCGGTCTGCAAGTGGTGCTATCCCAATATTCCTTTGGATGAATTTTGTCAGGCCGCCAAACAAATCGGCCTCCAATCGGTGGAACTCGTCGAAGCGAAAGATCTGCCGACACTGAAAAAATACGACCTCACCTGCGCCATGATGACGGGTGTCCCGGGGATGATCCCGAAAGGCCTCAATCGACTGGAAAATCACGACGCCATCGTGAAATGGATGGAAGAATATATTCCCAAAGCAGCCGAAGCGGGCTCTCCGAACGTGATTTGTTTCTCCGGGAATCGTGCCGGACTGGACGACGCAAAGGGGATTGAAAATTGCGCGATTGGCTTGAAGCGAATCATGCCGGTCGCCGAAAAGCATAAAGTGACCGTCTGCATGGAGTTGCTGAACAGCAAGGTGAGCCACAAGGACTATCAATGCGATCGTTCAGATTGGGGTGTGGAATTGTGCAAGGCCGTGGGGTCGGAGCGGTTCAAGTTGCTCTACGATATTTTCCACATGCAGATCATGGAAGGCGACATCATCGCCACGATCAAAAAGAACCACCAATATTTCGCGCATTACCACACCGGCGGTGTTCCAGGTCGTCATGAGATTGATGACACGCAGGAGATTTATTATCCGGCGGTCATGAAAGCGATTTTGGAAACGGGCTATAAAGGTTTCGTGGCGCAGGAGTTTATTCCGAAGCGCGAAGACAAAATTGCTTCTTTGAAACAGGGTGTGGAAATCTGCGACCTGTAAAACGCTGCGGTTATCTCAATACTTCAACGTCCACGGTGTAATTCGTGACGCTTGTCGAAAACGGCAGCGTCAGGACCAGACGCGCATCTCCGAGATCAGATCGGCCGTCGTCGCGATAGGGATTATGGCGCAACGCAGGCCAGGAGAGCCGTGCACCGGGAGGCAACTGGACGCGCCAACCGTTGTGTTCAAACCAACCGCCGGTTTCCTTTGCGCCCAGGTCAAAAAACTTCTGTAGATCCCCGCTCCTGCCGGATGCCGTTCGCCACTCCTTGCCAAGCGCCGGAAGAAACGTGACATGCGCCTCCACGGGCTTGTTGGTCGCGGACGCATTGGCGGTATAAATCAGGCGAGCCTTATTTGTTTCCAAAAGATCCAGATGAACGCTGCATTCCACAGTTCCATACAGAAACGTCAGCGTCTTTGCCTCCCCCTCCAATTTTGCCTTCGAAGGAACGTGCAGTAATCCTGCTGGTTCAGAGAAGTTCGGATTTTTGTCGCCTGCTTTGTGTTTCAGCAATCGAGTGTCGCCAACCGTGAACGTGCTCCACAGCGGTTGGAGCTTGGTGTTTCCTCCGCCGAGAATCAGGCCCGTTTTTTCATGGAAAAGGCTGACAAAATTTTGACGATCCTGAATCCAGCGACTGGAATGTGGCGGACACACATACGCCGAAAATGCTGCGCACCAGGGACCGTTCCGCACGACGGCGCCTTTAAGATCGTCCATGACAAAGAGCGAATCACCGCTCTTCGCCGGAAGTTGTTCCACCACGCCTTCCTCCGCGTAAAGCAACATGGAAGCAATCATGTCCGCCGTGGCCGATAATCTTTCGGTCTTCACCCGTTCCCACTGCTCCGCTAAATACGCGCGCCCGGTTGCTGAAAAAGAAAATCCCGGTCCAGCAAGGTGTCCGGTGCTTGAATAGGGATTCCGTTCGTCGATGGTTTCGATACAACTGCCGTCGGGGTAAACAAAATTGGCGTGAAATCGTGCGGCCCGCTGAAGTGCTTTCACCACTCTGTCATCGTGGGACAACGCGTAATAAATCCCCAGTGCATCGACATAAACGAAGTTATACGCCACCACCGGACCGTAATGTTCCGTCCAAAAACCATTCGGATCCTGCGCTTCGGCGACTTGAATGAGAAACGCGCTCGCCTTCGTGGACCACTCCGGATGATCGAGAAGTTTTCCGGCAATGTAGAGACCCATCGCGTGATGCGCGGGGATATTCTGCACGCGGGTCAGTTCACGTCGAAAAATTCCTGAGTAACCGAGGGTCAATGCTTTCTCCCAACGAGCGCGTTCTTTGGCAGGCATGGACTCGCGAATGAGTCCGAAGGTTCGAATCCATCGCGAATAGAGCCATGGATTATAATGATTTCCCCAGAAAGAATTGTCCTTCTTGCGAAACTCCCACTGACCGGCCTTGTCCTGCGTGTCGATCAAAACGTTTCCAGCCCGAACGATCGCCTGCAGCAGTTTGGGATCGTGATAATATTGGTTGTTCGGATCTTTGAAACTCCACGCGACGGCCAAGGGATAAATCGGCATCTGATCCGCCGCAATAGGAATGCCTGCACCAAATCGACCGGTCTTGGGGTTCTGCAGCTTCAGCAGAACCGGCACCGTCTCTACCAAAGCGGGGAGCATCTCCTGTTTGAACCCGGAGCGAATGTCGTTCGTCTCTGCAGCGATGAGGGGAAGTGCGGCGAGCCATCCCGAGAGCAGAGCCAAAACAAAACATTTCTTCATCTCTAGTTAACGCTGTCGGTTGAAGCGTTATTCGGAATTTCGAGGATACTTCGACAAAAAAAGAGACGGCTGCGTCAGCCGTCTCTTGCGAAATGAACTGTAAGGAGTGATTAGCGTCTCAAACTGTCCTCTCCCGTTATTTCTTCTTCGCTTTCGGTGTACCGATCCTGGCATTCGACATCGCCGCAGCGGAAGGTGTCACGGGCAATAATTTTTTCATCTCGGCAACAACTTTGGCGTATTTCGGGTTGGACGCGAGATTGTGCCATTCCTTCTCGTCGTTATTGTGATCGTAAAGCTCGGCACCGAGTTTTCCTTCGTCCCATTCCGTGTAGCGCCAGCGTTCCGTCCGCACGGTGTAGCCCATCACCTGGCGATCGCCGTCCGAACGCACCTGTTGCGTGTAAGCGGGCTGCTCCCACTTCGCCTTGGGTTTCTCCAGTAACGGACGCAGGCTTTTTCCATCGAGATTTGCCGGTGCCGCCAAGCCGCAGTAGTCGGCGAGCGTTGGATAAACATCCAGCAACTCCACCGGGCGCTCGCACGTTCCAGTCTTTCCTTTCGGCAACGCAATAATCAGCGGAACACGCGCGACATTTTCAAACAGCATCTGTTTCTGCCATTGCCCATGCTCGCCCAGGGACCAGCCATGGTCGCCGAAGAAAACCACCACGGTATTTTCAGCAAGCCCCAGCCGTTCGAGTGCACTCAACACTTTTCCCACCTGTGCGTCGACCAAACTCACGCTCGCGTAGTAGGCACGTTTAAATAAGCGTAATTTTCCTTCTTCAATGCCGTAGTTAGGCTCTTTTGAGGTGAGGGCGATGGGTGGGATGTTCGCGCGAACTTCCGCGGGTTCCTTTGGCAGAGTGATCTTCTCGATGGGATACAAATCGAAAAATTCCCTGGTCGCAATGTCGGGCACGTGCGGACGGAAGAATCCGCAGGCGATAAAAAACGGACCGTCCTTATGGGCTTCCAACATTTTGATGGTTTCCGCAGCGATTTTCCCATCGGTCTGCTCGGAATCTTCACCTTTGGCCTGCATCCAGGCGAGGGAGGCACCTAGATTTTGCGTGTGGGCATGACTATAATTGATCACTTCGTTTTCGTCCGTTTTGTCGCGTCCACTCGGATTCACCACCTGATTCCACGACGGTTCATCGTCGAGACCGCTCGTCCCGATTTGTCCCGGCACTCCGTAGTGATAAATTTTTCCAACGCGCCCGGAAAAGTAGCCATTGTTCTTAAACAACTGCGGCAAGGTCACGATATCTGGAAAATTTTTGCGAATCGGCGTCCCGTTCCCATAAATCTTCGTATGATCCGGTCGCAATCCGCTCAACATCGAGGAACGACTCGGATTGCAGAGTGGATATTGGCAATAAGCCCTGTCAAAACGCACCCCGCGTGAGGCCAGCTTGTCGATGTTCGGCGATTTCACCAACGGATGCTTGTAACAGCCGAGAGAAACGTTCAGGTCATCCGCAGCAATGAAGAGAACATTCAGCGGTTTTGCGAACGTTGCCGAAGCGCCCAGTGCCAAAAGAAAAAGCAGGCGAATGAGTTTCATGTAGAAACGCAGACGCCTGCCCGCAAAATGAAGTTACGCGCGGAGTGCTTCGCGCACTTTCTGCAACGCCTGCGCCCGATGACTCAGTTTGTTTTTCAACTTGGGCGAAAGTTCGGCGTAAGTAGCTCCGTATCCCGTCGGAATGAACAACGGATCGTATCCGAAACCACCGCGTCCCGATCCTTTTAAAGCAATCTGCCCTTCGCAAACGCCTTCGTAAGTCTGCGTGTATTTGGTCAGGCCTTCCGGGGTCGAAATCAGCGCTTTCTCGGCAATGTTTCCGAAAACGATCTTCGTGATCGCAATCACGCAACGAAACCGCGCGGCTCGTTTGTCCTCGGGAACATTCTGCATCATGCGCATCAATTTCAAGTTGTTTAACGAATCCGGCGAGTTGCCCCCGACTCCTGTGTCGAGCGCCGCAAATCGCGCGGAATGAACTCCCGGCGCGCCGCCGAGTGCGTCGACTTCCAGTCCGGAATCGTCGGCGAGCACGTGAAGCTGCGTCGACGCCTCTCCTAACTTAATCGAAAGCAGCTTCGGGTTCGTGGTCAGCCAATGGGCCAGGCCGACCGCCTTTTTAATAGAATTATCGACAAAGGTTTGACCGTCTTCGACGAGAATTGGCGCCGAAGGGAAGTCGTAGAGGGTCAGATAACGGTAGCGTCTGCCGAGGATCGCCCGGATCTCCTCTACCTTATGCGAATTACGAGTGGCAATGACGATCGTTTTCACAGTGCGCAAATGCCAGAATATGTGGGGTTAAGCAAGGAAGGACACGCCCTTCCTGTTCGCTGCAAGTTCTCAACAACATGCATACCATTCCCTCTGCAGGGGCCATGCCAACCGGCAATTTGCAACAAGGTGGGGTCCTAGAACCGGGTCGGGAAAGAGGTAACCAGCGGAGAAACCGGGTGTTTCGTATAAATAAATCCCGTTCTAGAAAGTTGAAGAATGGGATTTGCGGCGAGTGGAGATCGACATCAAAGCCAGAATAACCTTCAGTACGATAGATTTCGGATATAAAAGACTGCCAATAAGCACATTAGGTCGGAAACATTTCTATTTTGGCTCCCTTTTTTTCCATATTTACGTATTTCCCGGAATTTTACTTCCGCGAACTCCGAGATT
>CBHTTJ010000201.1:0-9943 GCA_966095605.1 uncultured bacterium
AAATTCAAAAGTGCCTCCAAAAACACTTTGGAATTTTGGATAAAAATTGAAAGTGACACCAAAAACACTTTGGAAAACTCGTCAAAAAATGTCTCCCGGTTTCGGTTACTTTGACGCGGTTGTCCGGAACCGTTTGGACCTCTTTTTTACTGTGGAAAAGCCGTCCAAAACCGACTGGGACATCTTTGTCACTTTAACGCTCTCATTCAAAAGCCGCCAGTTGTGCTCGATCGGTCAGAATGGGGACGTTCCGATCTTCCGGGTGTTGCATCAACGAGAGCCATCCAGCAGACGCGCGAGTTCTGCTTTCATCTTGGGTAATGGGCTGTCCTTTTCATTGATCACGTTTTTCATTTCGAAGGGATCGCGCTTCAAGTCGTATAACTCGTCCATGCCTTCGAGTTCGACGTAGTGAATGTATTTCCATCCGTCATTGCGGACGGCTTGATAGCCCATGTGGGAAATGCGGGGGAAAACTTTGTCGGAGAAATATTCAACGAGGAACGAATCGCGCCAGAGCACTTTCTTATACTTGAATAAAGGGACCAGAGAATGCCCGTCTACATTCGGTGGGGTTTTTGCGCCGCCGATTTCACAGAGAGTCGGACAGATGTCGATGTTGAGCGCGAACTGGTCAATGTGTGTGCCTGCCTTGATCAGTTTTGGATAACGCATCAACAAAGGGATGCGAATGGATTCTTCGTAGGCAAGCCGACGTTCCACGCTGAGTCCGTGCTCTCCGTAAAAATATCCCTCGTCACTGGTAAAAATGATGAGCGTGTCATCCAATATCTTTTTCTTTTCCAGAACCTGGAAAATTTTTCCGAGGCCTTCGTCGGCAGCAGCGAGGACACGCAGCCGTTTCAGGACTGTTTCATCGCTGGTGCCGGTTTCCTTGCTCAATGGCGGAACGCCATCCAGTTTTCGTTGTAAAGCAGGCTTTCCTTCGCCAGCGCTTTCTACGTTTTTGCGATGAGGGATTTTCGCTCCCGTGTAAAGATTTGCGTACCGCTCCGCGGGAATAAAGTTTCCGGCGCTGGGATCCGACAAACTGCCGTCGGCATTTTGCACTAAATCCGGATGAACCGCTTTATGCGAAACGTAGAGGAGAAATGGCTTGTCGTGTTCTTTCTCAAGGAATTTTACAGCGTGTTCATTAAAAATATCGGTGACGTAACCAGGAACTTTCTTTCGATCTCCATTGTCATTAATTTCCGGATCCAGATAGTTGCCTTGTCCTTTGACGCTCACCCAATAATCGATTCCCGGGCGGGGATTGTCGTCGAGTCCCATGTGCCATTTACCAACGAAACCAGTCTCATATCCCGCGTCATGCAATTGTTTGATGAATGTTACCAGCTTGTGGCTCTGTGCATCGCGGGCCGTGTTATCAGTGATGCCATTCTTGTGTGCGTATTGGCCAGTGAGAAAACCGCCGCGACTGGGTGAGCAAAGTGGGGTGGTGACAAATGCGTTATTGAATTTTGCTCCTTCCCTTTCAACGCGCATGATGTGCGGCACCTTGACGAACGGATAATAAATCTCGTCCGCGCGCAGATCATCGATCAGGACGAAAATAATATTTGGCCGGGCGGAAGGCGCCGCGGATGACGGAAGGATCGAACACAGGGTCAGCAAAACTAGAATAGCGCAGAAAATAGGCGTTCTCTTCATATAAATGAGATCGTGCTGAATGGCAGGAGCTTATGCCCGTGGCCTGATTCGGCAAGTGTGGATTCGTCGATGTTTTTGAGGCGTTGCACTTCTGTGCGGTTTTCCTATTGTGAAAGCGATGATTTTGCTTTTTGACATCGGCAACACCCATACCCATCTCGGTTTGGCGAAGGGAAAGAAAGTGATTCGTCAGCTCAATATTCGAACTGCCGACTGGTTTGATAACTCTGCCGGGGCACAGGTTCGGCGTTTTATGGGAAACGCCAAATTGGATGGAGCGGCGCTGTGTAGCGTTGTCCCTCGAGCCACTTCATTTGTGGCTGCGTTCGTGGAAAAAAAGCTTTCAGTTTCCTGCTTCGAGCTGAAGGCGAAGACGATTTGCGGAGTTGGAATTAATTATCCCAAACCCGATACGATTGGTCCTGACCGTCTGGCTAATGCGATCGCGGTGCGTCACCATTTCGGATCGCCGGCAGTGGTGGTGGATTTCGGAACCGCAGTGACCTTTGACGTTGTTGATGGGAAGGGGAATTATGTCGGGGGTATTATTGCGCCGGGCCTTTCCGTTATGACGGAATATCTCCATGAAAAAACGGCGCTGCTTCCAAAGATTAAAATTCGCGAAATTAAATCTGTGGTCGGAAAGAGCACGGAACAAGCGATGTTGGTGGGTGCCGTGCATGGATACCGTGGCTTGATCCGCGAGTTGATTGCGGAACTGAAAAAGGAGCTGAAGGTGAAGCGGCTTCCTGTAGTCGCCACCGGTGGTTATGCCAAATTGATTGCAGCAAAACTTCCAGAAATTTCTTCTGTTGATCCTTTGCTGACACTGGAAGGGCTTCGACTGGCGTGGGAGTTGAATCATCACAGGCCGGAAGAGAAGGGCGGAGAAAAGCCATGTTATCTCTGCGAAGGGGATTTGTGAAAAGAATCACTTGAAACTTCAAAACTGAAACTCGAAACTCGCCCGCAATGAACCGCATCGAAGAACGTTTTGCCCGCCTCAAGAAAGAAGGTCAGAAAGGATTTGTCGTTTATATTGGCGGTGGCGATCCGAATCTCGAAGCCACGCGCCAGTTGGCCTTGTCGTTTGACAAAATCGGAGTCGACGTTCTCGAAATTGGCGTTCCTTTCAGCGATCCGCTGGCTGATGGACTGGTGAACCAACTCGCGGCGCAACGTGGGCTTGAATCTGGGACGACTCCGACAAAAGTTTTGGAAACCGTGGCGTCGATTCGCAACGAATCGCAGATCCCGATCGTTCTCTACATTTACTTCAACATCATTCACAAGACAGGTTTGAAGAAATTCGTTGCCGAGGCTGCTAAAGCTGGCGTGGACGGTCTGCTCGTTCTCGACTTGCCTCCGGAAGAATCTGAAAACTATGAAAGCGTCATGCGTGATGCTGGGGTTTCGGTAATTTATCTGGTCGCACCCACGACGCCTGAAGATCGCATGGCGTTTATCGTCAAACGCGGCTCCGGGTTCATTTATTATATTTCACGCGAAGGGGTTACTGGTATGCAACAGACGGTTGCGGCAAACATCGCTGACATGACCGCTAAGATTCGCAAACACACGCAATTACCCATCGCCGTCGGATTTGGTATCTCCAATCCCGATCAGGCACGGACGGTTGCCGAAGCTGCGGAAGCCATTGTCGTTGGCAGCGCGATCGTGAACCAGATCGCGGAGCATGGAAAGAAATCGGATCTTGTTCCTCGAGTGACGAACTTCGTGAAATCGTTGGTTGAGGCGGCGAAATCGGTCAAGAAATAGGACCCTCTATTAGGGACTATTTGTCGTAGACCAGTTGCCTGGTTTGCGTGTTCCAGCAGGGCGATTCTTTTTGCGGGCTTCGTACTCTTTTTCTTGTTGAAGGTGTCGTTGTTCCGCGCGTCGTAGGGCCGTTTCGGCCTTTTCTGGAGAAACGTCGACAGCGGGATCATCAAAGCTCAATTGTGGCAGTTCCAAAAATTCAACCGCTTCAAGCAAAGCAATTTTCTCACGGGTATCCTCGGCTGTTTGAGCGGCGGCCTTGAGTGCTGGAACGGCATTGGAACTGCCAAATTCTTTCGTCGCTTCGATCGCAGCTTCACGAACTTCCTTTTCGGGATGGGTGAGGTCGGCAAGAATTTTTGAAAGAGAATCTGGATCGTCTTGCCAGGAGAGTTCCCGTAGATGGTCGACTTCCGCCTGGATGGCGGCAGATCGTTTTTTCGGAGTGATCGTGCTGCCGACCGGCTTTACGGGAGTCGAAGAAATAACGGTGTAGGGAGTTTTTCTGGGTTCCGTTGCTGCGACTTCGTTTGTCGAACCATTCGTTACTGGCGTTACACCTCCTTTGTTCTTGAAATACAGGGCGACGCTGAAGCAAACAACAACGACTAAAAACAAGATGGCAGCCAATTTTGGTCTCATGAACGTCGACGTGAAATAAAACAAAAAAGCCAGGACAGATAAAGTCTGTCCTGGCTTCGATTTTGAAAGTTAGACTAGTCGTTCCACCAGGCAACGGAGAACGGTCCTTCCCATTCCGGAGTCAAAGATGACCCGGTGAAGACAACGTTGCCCGTGAAGACACCGTCATCGCTTCCCTTGTATTCGCCGTAATCACTGCCACTGGCGGTAATGGTCATAGAGCCGCGTCCGGTTGTGCTGGAAACGGTATACGCCAGACGACCGCGACCCCAGAGATCACCTTCGTAAAACTGGCCGTCAGTTCCGTGACCGAAAAAATAGAACGAAAACAGAATGGTGTCGCTTTCTGCACCGCCGTTCTGACCGGTGGCATGGAAGTTCGTCGCGATATCAGCAATTCTGGCCGCGCAAAACGATCCGTTTTCATTATCTGACGTGGAATAGAAGTACCCATTGTTATTAGTGACGTAGGTGCCTCGAACTGGATCAAATACCAGACGGGAACCTGCCGGAGGCGCATTGGTGCCACTGGTCCGGATGTAGATTTCATTGGAGACAATCGTCAGGACCTGTTTCAAGGTAATTGCCACTACCTTGACTTTGTTGGTGGTGGTTTCGGGACTATTGCCGTAATGAGCCGTGCTGGTAATAGTTCCAGTCAGTGATGTGAGGTTAAGTGGAAAAGCAGAGGCTTTTTCCGCAGCCAATGCCACCAATCCGGCGACGAGACCGCATAACAGGGTTTTCAATTTCATAGTGTGTTATATCCAAACGGGGCCGTTTTGGCCCTGATGCTGAAAGGAAAGCAGTGTTCTGCATGAGTCGTCAATCAGGAATCCTACGTAATCGGAGCCCGGCTATGGTCCTAGAAATAAAAAACGCGGGATGCCGCAGCATCCCGCATCAAGTCTTTTGATCTGAAGTAACCGTCGTAATTAGCTTCTTAGATTCTTACCGACGGCGAGCATCAAACCTCTCGTAATGACTCCCGTTTCCTGTTTGCCTGTTTTAATGCTAAAGGCTGTCCCGCCGCCCGAACCGGTGATGGTAATGGACGCGGTAGGAATAACGGTACCGGTGGCTGGCTTGCTTGTAGCACTCACCTTCGTAGTTCTTACCCCCACTACATGAAAATGATTACCGTGCGAATCATTATAAAAGAATCCGCTATCCGAATTATAAAGCGCAAAGGTTTGCGCAATGTTTGTGTTGGCAGGATTGGTGATCGTTTTTCCAATGATCGATGTGGATTCCGATTCCCCGGTCACGACGGAATTTGAAATGGAAAAATTAGCGGAAACATCCAACAGGATGTTCGCATTGGCGTCGGTGACGCGAAAACCATTGCCGCCCGTCCCGAAAATCGCCAGTTTGGCGCCCGCAGGAAAGGTCGTCGAGTGTTCGACTTCCAACATTTTTAGAATATCCGCGGTCGTGATAACCACCGGGGTGCTCTTATAAGTTTGAGTCACGATGCCGGTAGTGGCATTTGTGACTGGAGTCAGACTATTGGTGTTCAACGCCAGCAGCGTGACTGAAACCTGAATGGCCATCAGATTTGTGCTGACAAATGCTGCTTGCGCCTTAACCGCGCTTAAGCCCAGCAATCCCACTGCAACCGCAATCGATAATATAGTTTTTTTCATAGGTCGTTTATTTTGTGTTTGGAAGGAAAGAGATGAAGCGGGAACCCGAACAGGACTCCCGTGTTTTTTAATTGTAGGTGGTTAAGGCAGTCGAAGGTTTTTGCCCGCAAGGATCACGCTTCCTTTCGTGAGGGTGCCTGAAAGTTGAGTGCCACGTTTAACACTGAAATACGTTCCATGTCCCGATCCCGTAAATGTAACCGTAACAAAAGTGTATTGCGCTACAGCGCCTTTTACGAGTTGGCCCAATTTCAACGTTTCCAGGCCGAGGATTTGGAAATGATTGCCGTGGGTGTCATCATAAATGAAGCCGGCGCCGTCGGTCAGTTGGGTGAGACCTGCATTGGTCTGCGTGGTCCCCGTGAATTGTTTACCCAAAATAACAGAATCTGGCCCACTGGAATTAGTAAGGGCCAGATTCGCTGTAACATCCAGAAGGATATTAAAATTCTTATCCAAAACAAAGAAACTGCCACCAGTCCCTCCCGTTAGACCCAGGGCAAGGAGTGAGCCGGCGGGAAAGTTGGTTGAGTGTTCGACTTCCAACATCTTCAAGATGTCAGCGTTGCTCAGGGTGTTCGTTACAGTTTTAAAGGTAACCGTAACCCCGGATGCATTTGTGACAGTAGTTCCCATGTTCGTAGTAGTGGAGGAAACCATCGTTCCCGTGACTTGCATAATCAGGAAGTTGGTATTCGCAGCTTGAGTCGCTTGTGCTGCTAGCAAGCCCAGTGTCAGTGCAGCCAATAAGAATAGTTTTTTCATGATGATTTTTTTATTTAGTACCGTTTGAAGGGAAATTCCAAATCAACAGAAGATGTCAGGGGACAATATTCTTTCCTCCTCCTACCAGTAGAGCCCGCGAAAATGCGGCGTAACCCGGGACGCCCTCGCGTGTAATTACACCTCCGCCGGAACCAGGAAAGTTGATGGTGAAGGTTCGGTAGAGTGAGAGGCTGGGCGATTCCAGGACTGAGATTTTCGCGGTCAGATTTCCAACAAAGCTAAAATCGTTGCCATGCGAGTCTTTGTAGAAAAATCCATAATAGCGAAAAATCTGCGTGATCAATCCTGTGGCGTTGGTTGTAGCAAAATTTTGCACGAGTTTTCCATACTGGAGCTGAAAGTTTCCACCCACAACCGCATTGGAAATAGCAAAGACATAGGAACTGTTATTGGGATTGGATGACACATCAAGAATCGGATTTCCGCTCGAGTCCGTGACCATGAAGCCCGAGATCGGGCCTGCCACGCCGAAAGCCAGTTGCGCTCCTGTTGGAAAGTTGGTGTTGAACTCTGATTCGAGCATTCTCAGAAGATCTTTAGTGGTGATCGTGATCGGCTTTGCCGTGATCGTTGTCGTGGCGATGCCAGCGGCATTCGTCACGGTTTTTCCGTTGAAATTGGTTTGCATCACCCCAGTGATCTGAAGCTGCAATAGCAACGCATTTGTGTTTACCCAGGCCCCACGAACGTTGCTGGTAGTGGTCAGGAGAAGGGCAATGGCTGAAAAGGCCAAGAGTGCTAACTTTTTCATTCAGGTGTTTTGTTTTGCTTTTTGAGAAACCCGCTGTCTACAACAAAACCCATGCCATCTCATCGCTGTGAAAGCGCTTGATCCGCCACGGGTTTTTGCGTTTTTCCGAACGTTTCCGTTCAGCTTTCGACACTAGTAAAATACAAAATTCACACAATGAAATAGGAGTTGGAGAACTGCTGAAGTTGTTATCGTGGTTTTCCCTTATCGCCGCCGGAAAAACTCGCGCTTCCGGGATGACATTCCCGCGTATTGTTGTTAAGTGTTGCACGTGAAGACCAAAACTGACGCCAAAGATCGTTTTGTTATTATCATGGCCGGTGGACGTGGAGAACGCTTTTGGCCGGTGAGCCGGGAAAAAACCCCCAAGCAGCTCATCACACTTCTGGGAAAGAGATCTTTCCTGCAACAAGCCGTGGACCGTGTATTGCCTCTGGTCCCCATCAAAAATATTTTGATTATTACCAATTCGGTACAGGCACCCGAAGTGCGGAAACAATTGCCGAAGCTACCGAAGGAGAATGTCATCGCTGAACCCGTTGGACGCGATACCACGGCGGCCGTAACGCTGGGTGCGGCGATCGTTGGTCAACGGAATATTAACGGCGTCATGGCAGTATTGCCGGCGGACCACGTCATTCCTGAAGAGAAGAAATTTCAACAAGTACTGGCAGATGCGTTCGACCTTGCGTCACGAGGGCAGGTCATTGTCACGATTGGCATCAAACCCACTGAACCAGCAACGGGCTACGGTTATATCCGTCTCGGAAACGAATTGCCTCCGCCGCAGGGAGTCAAAAAGTATAAAACGACCTTCTTCAAGGCTGAGCAATTTGTGGAGAAGCCTTATTACGACAAGGCGGTGGAATATGTGAACAGCGGACAATACCGTTGGAATGCAGGAATGTTCATCTGGTCTTTTGTCACCGTTACGCAAGGGCTGGAAAAGCATCAGCCGGAAATGGCGGCGGCCTGTCACCGCTGGTTTGAGGCGGCGAAAAATCCGGCGAAGCTGGATAAAATCCTGGCAAAGGAATATCCCGAAATCAAAAAAATTTCGATCGACTTTGCGTTGATGGAAAAGGCGCAAAACGTCGTTGCAGCAGACGGTGCCTTCGAATGGGATGACCTTGGTTCCTGGACGGCGTTGGCGCGTCATATCAAAGCAGATCCGGAAGGAAATTGTGCTGTGGCTGATTTTGTCCATGTCGATGCCGCTCGAAATATTATCTTTGACGCCCGTACAAAGAATCGTACGCCGATTGCCGTCGTAGGTTTGCGAGATTCCATTCTGGTTCAGACAGATGATGCGGTGCTTCTTGCTCACAAGAGCCAGTCGCAGAAAGTCAAAGAGATGGTGAAGAAATTGGCAGAGTCCAAGGAGTATAGGAATTTGGTCTGACAACGCCTTTTCTTGTGATTCAACAGGGTCTGCTTTCCGGCGAAAAAGGCTGGTGTTTGAACATGGAGAAACAAGCAAAGCTCATTAAACGTTGCCACAGAATGGGGGAATGCACATAGTCGGATTCGGTATGCCAAACAACTCGTCGGCGGGATTATCGTGCCGATTTATATTCCTTGCTTCGTTGAGTATCGTTTTCAGTGGATTCGCCCAATCACCCGAACCTCCGTCGCTGCGAACTATTTCCGACCGGAGCTTTCGGCTCAATCCCGCAGGGACAGGTTCAACAAATGTGCTCGTAACGAACTCTGTCGCCGGCATCTCACTTCTAACACCTCCTGATCCCCGGACTTTTTCAACCAATCGCACCCTGCGTCTTCCGCCACCGCCGATGCCGTTCAAAACAAATCCTCCGCAGCCACCTGAAGGGATGCGACAGATTCCCGTCAGGAGCCTTAAGTTGAATCCTATTGTCCCCTTTCAGACCAATGGTTCGAGCCAGATGATTCCGCCGCCTGTCCCGCAGCCGCGCTCTTCTGTTGCGGAGCGGGAATTGGCGGCGCGGCAGGGAGAGTTGATGCGTAATTATAGAACGACGCTGATGCAGGAGATTCGCAAGAATCCACGCACCGGCATGGCGTACGCTCCGGACCCGCGTGAATTGACGTTTTCCAATTCGATCCTGCGCTGGGAATCGATGCTCGCGGACACGAATCTTTCGCCGACGATGCGTGAGTCGTATCTCAAGTTGATCGAAAAAGATAAAGAGCGGCTGATTGAGGTGCAGCAGGATGCAGTGTATTGGCGTGCCGCTCGCAATGCGGTTGAATCGAGAGATAAAGCAAAAATCGCTGAAGCCGAACAAGCATTGGCGAATCATTTAATTCACAAACTGGAGAAGTACGAGGGCAAAACGTATCCCACGAACCTGACCCTGGAAGAAGTGGGTGAGTTGTATAAGGAGCATTCCGAAGCGCGCAAAAAAGAAAAGGAGAAGGAAAAGGGAGCAAAGGAGCCGTGAGGCATTGGCAACAAAACATTGGTGGGGCGAGGCTCACAGCCATTTAGTTAAGAATGGCGGCGACCAAAACTGGTGGGGAGAGGCTCCTGCCGAGCCCTAAAATTTTTGCCCCAGTGGCGTAGGATTGGGAGACCATTACTCCGCTCCCTGACGTGTGTGTTTACCTTGCTTTTCACTCGTCATTTTGCGCCCGAAAAAGTTAGGGCTCGGCAGGAGCCTCGCCCCACCGATTTAGTCGGCCA
>CBHTTJ010000202.1:0-9903 GCA_966095605.1 uncultured bacterium
TAAAAAATGGCATTGTACCCGTACAACCCAACTTTTTACGGTCTGGACCTCTGGTTTACGCGTACAACGCCATGTTCCAGCCGTAAAAAACCGCCTTGTACGCGTACAACGCCTCTCGGTACGGCAAAAAATCGGAGATCATCCGTACAACGCCGACTTTCGACGACAAAAAATCGGTGTTGTACGGGTACAACGGAGTTTTCCGACGCCCCAACTTACGACATGTCCGCAATCCCCAAACTTCCGGTCGCAGGAAAATGGTCTTTAAGAATATTCCGGAGTTTTTCGTGATCGAAACCTGGCCTCTGCGTGTAAAGGAAGTTTTCGAACGAGAGAAAATCGCCGATTCTTCCCCCGGTGGGGCGAGCGCCCCCGCGAGCCCTAAAACGACCGCGAACCACACGAAATACTCGAAAAAGAAAAAAGAATGA
The DNA here is from genome assembly GCA_966095605.1 of uncultured bacterium. Taxonomy (GTDB): domain Bacteria; phylum Verrucomicrobiota; class Verrucomicrobiia; order Limisphaerales; family JACDHS01; genus CBHWET01. The sequence continues at coordinate 432 of CBHTTJ010000202.1, forward strand.
CCACAGAAGACGCAGAATACACAGAAGGAAAAGGCACCGAAAAATTCTTCTTCTGCGTATTTTATGACTTTGAGCCATTGGGAATGGCGAGAAGGAATGCCGGAATCCATGGTGCCGACGGCGACTACACAGCAGTGGGTTCGCCAGCAGACCTTGATTTTACCATCGAGCATCTGCCCGCGAACTCTGCGGTCGACGTCGTCGTGACCGCTGTGAATAACGGCGGTGAATCGATAGTCATCGGAAGTGATTACCATCACCACTCACGCTTAACAGATGCTGAGATTGCCTGAGGCAATGTCGGTTGGATAAATGCAAGCCGCCTGGAGAAATTCAGGCGGCTTTTTCGTTTTAAAAATAGTTGAGTTGTTCAGCGGCCCCGCGTTGCGCGCGAAAGTGTGGCGAAATTATTCAATGAACATCGCGTCGCCGTAACTAAAGAAACGATAACGCTCGCGAATGGCTTCCTGGTACGCGGACAAAATCATTTCACGTCCGCGAGTTTCTCCCGGCGCGGCAAAAGCACTCACCAACATCAGCAACGTGGAGCAGGGGAGATGAAAGTTCGTGATCAACGCATCGACAATTTTAAATTGACGCGGTGGGTAAATAAAAATTTTCGTCTTGTCATGTCCGGCGACAATCCGGCCATTATTTTTTTCCGCAACGCTCTCGAGCGTACGCACAGAGGTCGTTCCGACCGCAATAACACGGCGTTTTTCGGCTTTTGCGCGATTGATCGCTTCAGCGGTTTTATCGTCAATGGAAAATCTTTCCTCATGCATCACGTGCTCGGAAATATCTTCTGCTTTCACCGGCGCGAACGTGCCGAGACCGACATGCAGCGTGACATAATGAATCTCAACGCCCCGTAGTTTTATTTTTTCCAAAATCGATTTTGTGAAATGAAGGCCAGCGGTCGGCGCGGCGACAGACCCCGCGGTTTCTGCGTAGACCGTTTGATACCGTTCGAGATCTTCGACGCCAGGTTTTTCTCGTTCGATATACGGAGGAAGCGGAAGTTCTCCGATTTCATCCAGCCGATTTAAAATATTTTCCGTGCCGAAAAATTTCAGACGGCGATGTCCCTCTGAATTGATCTCAAAAACCTCGCCAGTGATTTCGGTTGCTGCACCATTCGGTCCCAAAAGTTGGATTTGAGTTCCTAATTGTCCGCGCTTCCCGGGACGCAACATCACCCACCAATCACTTTTCGAAACCTCCTCCAGGAGCAAAACTTCGAATTTTCCACCAGTTTTGACGTTAAAGCCGCGCAATCTGGCCGGGATTACTCTCGAATTATTCAAAATCAACAGGTCTCCAGGCCGAAAAAACTCTAAAAGATCAGGAAATTGGTGGTGGAAAGTGGAAGAAGTCGCTCGATCCAACCTCAAAAGGCGTGATTCCTCCCGATTTCGCGCCGGTTTTTGCGCAATAAGCTCGGGAGGGAGGCTAAAATCGAAATCCGCCGTTCGCATTCAGGCACAAAATTCAGATTTTGACCCTTAAAGTCAAAGAAACTTCTCCAAAACCCAACTTTAGCCGTTTTTCTGGTGAGCAACTTGTGAATAAGGGTTGTGAATAAGTTTTTGATAACCCTCCGTGGGTTTTTGGTTGACCAAAGTGGGGCATATGTGTTTTAAAGTGGAGCGTTGTGGGGCTTCGGGGATAAAGAAGCCTGTGAACAACGTTTAAAAATGCCGGAAGGTGGAGCCAGTTTGCCGATCTTTTACCACGCGCTGTATCGCAACAGCGTGGATGAGAAGCGACGTGTGCAGATCCCATCCAAATGGCGTCCTGAAGCGGAAGTCACATACACACTTGTTCTTTGGAAAAAAGGTCAACCAAACCCATGCATTTTGGCGCTCCCCCCAGCGTGCATGATGGCGATTGCGCAAAAATTGGCGCAAATGCCGTTGAATGACAAAAACGCAGAAACGCTTCGCCGATTGTTCGGTACTCATTCCGACACGGTGACAACCGACAAGTCCGGAAGAATTTGTTTGCCGGAGTGGATGGCAAAAGAGGCCGGTCTCGAAAAAGAAGCTGTTTTGGTCGGCATGGTGGATCGGTTCCAGATCTGGAACCCGGATCGCCATCAGGCGACGAGTGAGATGGACAACGCGTTAAACCAAGACGCCTACAATTTGATTTGAGTATGAGCCTGGCTCGATTGCTCACGACGACCGGCAGTGTCGGTCGGGAAGCGAATGAAACGCATCGTTACAAGATGATGGCACCGCTTCCGAAATTTGCGGCAATGAAACGCCCCATTTCATTGACGCCGATAAAAACAAAAAATGAAGAAGTGAACGTTATGCAAACAAAGTCGTTATTCGCCGAAGAAGGACACTCGCCGGAGGGGGGCGCTGTCGAGGCAGTCGTTGAGCAGCCGATCGGTGTTTTGAGCGTCGGTGTTTTTGAACAGCAAGCCGCCGCTGAAGAGCCGGTGCAAACAGAGGTCAAACCCATGAAAGCTGAAAGTTGGTTTTCGAAAATTTTAAATATCTTCCGTCGCAAGAAGGCGGAGGAAGTCGCGCCGGCTCCGGTCCAGACCGAATGGTCGCTGGATAAAGTCAAAGTCGTTCGTAACGACTTGTCGGATGTCGACCTGGATATCGTGTTCGCCAGCGTGGAGGCAACGTCGGCGAAAAAGGCGCCCGCCAAAAAAGAAAAGTTGGTCAGCAGCGCGTGGCGTCGTGTGAATCCGAATCCGCAGAAGCAGGAAGAAATGGTTTTGAAATAAAGCGTGATGAACCAGCGTGTCAAATTTCGCGCATATTCCGGTGATGCTGACGGAGGTGGTGGCGGCTCTGCAACCGAAGCCCCACGGCCGGTACGTCGACGGCACGGTCGGTGGCGCTGGACACGCAGCAGCCATATTGGCGGCGAGTCAGCCGACTGGATGTCTGTTTGGATTCGATCGCGATGGCGTCGCGGTTGATACGGCGAAGGAACGACTCGCCGGGTTCGCGGGACGATTTGAAATTCGTCGCGGGAACTTTTCCGAGATGGCCGATTGGATCGAGGCAGCGAGTTGTGACGGTGTATTGCTCGATCTGGGGGTGAGTTCTCCGCAATTGGATGTGGCGGAGCGGGGGTTCAGTTTTCAAAAGAGCGGAAAACTGGATATGCGGATGGACCAGCGGCAGGAGTTGACGGCCGCAAAACTCGTAAACCAAACGAGTGTCGAAGAGTTGGCGAGAATTTTTTGGCAGTATGGAGATGAGTCTGACTCGCGAAGGATTGCGCGAGCGATTGAGCGGGACCGGCAGATGCGGCCGTTCGAAACCACCCAACAACTGGCGGAATTGCTGGAGAGGATTTCGCCGCGTCGCGGAAGCAAGACGCATCCGGCGACCAAAGTTTTCCAGGCGCTGCGTATCGCGGTGAACGATGAAATGGGTTCACTGCAACGCGGGTTGGACGCAGCGCTCAAGATTTTAAAACCCGGCGGACGCCTCGCGGTGATTACGTTTCACTCGCTGGAGGACCGCACAGTGAAAGAGTGGGGCCGAAAAATGGCGCGTGATTACGAAGTCACGGGAGATGTGGATATCCCGGAATTACGCAAGCCAGTCGCCCCGAAAATAAAGCTCGTTCATCGCAAGGCGATTCAGCCGAGCGAGGAGGAGCAAAAAAATAATCCACGCAGCCGCAGTGCGCAGTTGCGTGTGTTTGAAAAGATTTAGCATGGCAAAAAATCGCAGAGCAGAATCGGCAGCCGTCCGTTTCGGACCGGCCATTAAAGCCTTGCTGCTTTGTTTCCTGATCGGCGGGGCATCGATCGGCTACGTCTGGGAAAAAAACCAGCTCCATTATTGGGGCGAACAGATCAAGAAAGCCGAAAATCGCCTCAACGATTTACGCCTGCAAAATAAGATGCGCGCCGATCACCTGGCTGATTTGACATCGCCGGTGAAGCTCGATGAGCGCGTGAAACGAATGAATTTGGGCTTGGTCCAGCCGTCGCTGTCCCAGGTCGTGCGGTTAGTTGAAGAATCCGAATACGCGAATTCAGTTCGCGACGCACGATACGCGGAACAGCGACCTTCGCAGGCCATCCCTTAAATTTACCGCCGCTCGCGAACGTTCGGAGGAGGAACCGAACGCCGCGGGCGGTAGGTAAAATAATTTTAACCCGCAAGAACGCGGAGGACGCCAATGAGGTTTGCTGTGAAGACGGTTCGGGCACAAAAAGAAATTTTTGTGCTTCGAACAGTCGCTTTCGATTTCCCAGTTGCTACGACTCCGCCACGAATGCGCCAATGACAAATGTTCAAGGCTCCGAAAAACAAACGATTGCTGGTGCTCGCCTCCCTGTTGGCGCTCGCGCTGGTATCGTTGACTTATCAGTTGGTGAATCTTCAGCTGTTGCGGCATGAAGAATTAGAAGCGACGGCTCGACGAAACACCAATCGACTCAGCGTCCGCGCCCCGTTGCGTGGACAGATTCGCGATTGCCGTGGCAATCCACTCGCCATCAGCGTTCCGGCAAAAGTTGTCTGCGCGGATCCCACGTTGTTTGGAAATTACCGCTTCGAAATCGCTCGCATCATCGCGCCGCTGTTGCAGACGAATGAAGCGTATGTCGCGGAACGCCTCGAACCGAAGGTGCGCGAGGTTGAAGGCAAAATCGTCACCAACGCTTACGTCGTGTTGAAGCGAAAGGTTCCGATCGAAACCTGGGAGAAAATCGAGCGGACCATGACCAACCTGACGTTCGCGGCGGAATCCGGGAAACTTCGTCAAAGCGAGAAAACGTTTTTCAATAATCTCCGTCGCCGTGCGGTGTTTACGGAAGACGATGAAATGCGCGTTTATCCCAACCAGAATCTTGCCGCGCATGTGCTCGGTTACGTCGGCGGCGATCAACAAACCGGACAAAACGGAATCGAAGCCTCTTTCAACTCGCAGTTGACCGGTGTTGCAGGCTGGCGCCGGACGGAAACCGATGTGCGCCGTCGGGAAATGGTTGCCTTCCGTGACCAGGACGTCGAACCCCGCGATGGTTTGAATGTTGTGCTCACCATTGACGCAGGTCTGCAAAACATCGTTGAGACCGAACTCATGGAAGCGGCGCAAAAGCACAATCCGATCAGCATTTCCTGCACGGTCGTTCGTCCTAAAACAGGCGAAATCCTCGCCATGGCGACGTTGCCGAATTTCGATCCGAATCGCCCTGGTGCTTTCCCCATGGACGCGTTGCGCAACCGGATGGTCACCGACATATCGGAGCCTGGTTCAACGTTTAAAATCGTCGTCGTTTCCGGCGCGCTGAATGATAAAACCGTTCGGCTCTCGGACGAATACAACTGTGAGAATGGCGCTTTTGCTTACGCCGGCAAAGTTCTGCACGACCACGAAAAATACGGCAATCTTTCTGTCGAGCGCATCATCACGAAGTCGTCCAATATTGGCGCGGCGAAAATCGCCATTCAACATTTAGGGGAACAGGGACTTTATAATTATATTCGCGCTTTCGGATTCGGTCAGAAAACAGGGCTTCCGTTGCCTGGTGAAGTGGGTGGCATTTTCCATCCTGTCAAAGATTGGAGCAAAGTTTCCATCGCCCAGATCCCGATGGGGCAGGGCATCGCTGTAACTCCATTGCAAACGCTCATGGCCATGAGCGCGATCGGGAACCATGGAAAGCTCATGCGCCCGATGTTGGTCAGTCGCCTTGAAGACAGCGAAGGAAAAGTTGTGGTCCAAAATCAACCGCAACCACTTCGTCAGGTCATTTCAGAAGAAGCCGCCCGCGAAATGGTAACCGCGTTGAAAACCGTCGTCACCGATGACGGCACGGCACCCAAGGCGCGTCTCGATAATTACACTGTCGCTGGAAAAACCGGCACTGCCCAAAAAGCCGAGCACGGCCGCTATGCTCCGGGAAAATATTTTTCGTCCTTCATCGGGTTCTTTCCTGCTGATGACCCGGAGATCTGCATTTCGATTGTGATGGACGAGCCGAAGAACGGCCACTATGGCGGTCAAACTGCTGCGCCGGTTTTCAAGGACATCGCGGAACGCGCCGCGCGTTATTTGAATTTAAAACCTGATTTGCAGCCTGACCTCGCCGTCGATCCTGACGGTGTGAAAGCCAAGGGCAAAAAACTCGCGAAGAATTGAGGTCTTGTGGAGCAACGTACCGTAAAATTTATTGCCGAAGCCTGCGGCGGTGAAATCATGCATGGTTCACCGGAAACCGTGGTGCGCGGCCTTTCTACCGATTCGCGAGTGGTTGAACGCGAAAACGTTTTCCTCGCTTTAGTCGGAGAAAAATTCGATGGCCATTCATTTCTTTCCGCAGTGGTGGAGCGTGGCGTAGCCGCCGTCATTGCGGAGCGCGATCGTTTGCCGAAAAACCTGACGGGCTGTGCGGTCATCGCCGTCTCGGACACGCGTCGTGCGCTGGGACAAATTGCTTCTGTTTATCGGGGCGAATTCGATTTGCCTTCCATCGCCATTGGAGGATCCAATGGAAAGACGAGCACCAAGGAACTGGTCGCCGCCGTCTTGCGTCAAAAATTTCCCACCCTCGCGAGTGAAGCCAGTTTCAATAATGACATTGGCGTTCCGTTGACTTTGTTGAAACTGGACAAGTCTCATCGCGCCGCGGTTTTGGAAGTCGGCACCAATCATCCGGGAGAGTTGGCTCCGCTGTTGCAAATGATCCGTCCACGCCTCGGTGTCATTACGAGCATCGGTCGGGAACATTTGGAATTTTTTGGCGACATCACTGGCGTGGTGAAGGAAGAAGGAACTGTCGCGGAATTTTTGCCGGTGAACGGAACTCTTTTTGTGAACGGCGACAGCGAATGGACCAAACCAATTTTAAAGCGCGCTCGCGCCAAGGCCGTGCGCGTTGGCTGGACCGATAAAAATAATTTTCGCGCTCGCAACTTCCGCATGGATGAAACGGGATCAACGTTCACCGTGGAATGTTCTCCGAAGGCTTTAAGCGGTGAATATCAAATTCGCCTTCTCGGAAAACATCAGGCGATCAATGCTCTGTTCGCCATCGCGGTCGGCGCTGAACTCGGTCTCAACCGTTCCGAAATCCAACGCGGCCTGGCGGAAGCGCGACCGGCGAAATGGCGCATGGAATTTTGGTCCTTCGATGGCGTGGGCATCCTTGACGATTGCTACAACGCCAATGCGGATTCGATGCTCGCGGCCTTGGACACCCTCGAACATTTTCCCTGCAAAGGCCGGCGCATCGCTGTGCTCGGTGATATGGCGGAACTCGGCCAGCACAGTGTGGAAGCGCATCGGGAAATCGGCACGCACGCCGCGGAAGCCGTGGATCAACTTTGTGTTGTGGGAACCTACGCCCAGGAAACCGCGGAAGCCGCCCGGAAAGCAGGCCTCAAAAATGTCACGGTGTATGCGGAGGTCGAGCAAGTCGGCCCCGCATTGACTTCCTTGCTCAAGTCCGGCGACGTCCTGTTGTTGAAAGCTTCGCGCGCGATGCGTCTCGAGCGGATCTCTGAATTTCTCCGAAAAACAAAATCGGAATTATGCAAAGCGTAACCTCGAAAAAAAATCGCGGACCGAGAGTCGCTCGCTGCCAGTCGCAACGTGAGTTGCAAAGTCAGGCGATTGCCCAGGGCGTTCCGCAATTCATGCTGCGCCTCGCCGCCGCGCAACAGGTTTGTTTTGTTCCAACGAACACGATGCCGCGTCACCGCCACGACTAGAACTAATTAAATGCTCTACTATCTCGCCCAATATCTCATTGAGGCCTCAGCCAACACCCGTTGGGAAAAGTTGGCTCTGAAATTCTTTTGGGTCTTTCGTTACATCACCTTTCGCGCCGCGGGTGCGGCCGTGACCGCGCTCATCCTGAGTTGGTGGCTCGGACCAAAAATCATCGCGTGGTTGAAGCGTTTGAAGTTCGGACAAAATTACGTCGACCGCGCGGAAGAGCAGGGGAATCTGCAAAATCGTATCTTGAGCAAGAAAGGCACGCCGACCATGGGCGGGCTGATGATTGTTCTCGTGCTCGACACCACGGCGATGTTGTGGGCGCAGTGGAATACACAAATCCAGCTGACGATGCTTTCCGTCGTCGTTTTCTGTGGCCTCGGGTTTCTCGATGACTGGGCGAAGATCACGAAACAAAACGCCGACGGACTCACGGAATTTATCAAGCTTTGGGTGCAGGGCGCGTTGGCCTTGTTTGTCGGAATTTATCTCTGGCGCCTGCCTTCCACCACTCAGCTCATCAGCGACGTGATGGTTCCGTTTTATAAATATCCTGTCGCGACAGGAACCGTCGGCGCGGTGATCGGAATTATTTTAACGGCGCTGACAATCGTCGGAAGTTCCAACGCCGTGAACCTCACGGATGGTCTCGACGGTTTGGCGATCGGCTGCACGATCATCGTTTCGTTTGTTTTTCTCGTTCTGACTTATCTCGCGGGAAATGCGCAGGCGGCGAAATATCTGCAAATTCCTTTCGTGAGTGGCGCGGGCGAACTCACCGTTTTCTGCGCGGCGATGATTGGAGCGGGTCTCGGATTCCTCTGGTTCAATTGCCATCCCGCCCAGGTTTTCATGGGCGACACCGGTTCACTTCCACTCGGTGGTGTTCTCGGAATGATCGCAGTGCTTATTCATCAACCGCTCGTTTTGGTGATCGCCGGCGGCGTTTTCGTGGCCGAAGCCGGTTCGGTGATCCTGCAACGCAGCTGGTTCAAGTTTACCAAGCGAAAATACGGCGAAGGCCGGCGCATTTTCCTGATGTCACCGATCCACCATCACTTTGAGAAAAAAGGGTGGTACGAATCCCAGGTGGTGACCCGTTTTTACATTTTGTGCGTTCTGTTTGCGGTGATCGCCCTGAGCACCCTGAAAATTCGATGAAATTTGCGGAGACAACACATTGGTTGGAGTTGGCTCGTGGCAAGAATGTCACGAACAAGCCGGCCCGTTCTCCCTCACCTTGGCCTTCGCCTCCGGCCAAGGTGCAGAGTTGTCGAGAGCCCGGAAATTTCAGTCTCTCTTCGAAAGTTTTACCCATTTTAGACGTAAGCGCCTCATTTTCTGTAGTTTGTAAGTCGGTTTGCCAGCTCAAAATCGATTTTCCGAGGCTTGGAAAACCGTTCCGAGCGCAAATTTTCACTTTCCGAGACTTGGAAAACCGTTCTGAGCGCAAATTTTCATTTTCCGAGACCTGGAAAACCGTTCTGAGCGCAAATTTTCATTTTCTGAGACTTGGAAAACCGTTCCGAGCGCAAATTTTCATTTTCCAAAACTTGGAAAACCGTTCTGAGCGCAAATTTTCATTTTCCGAGACTTGGAAAACCATTCTGAGCGCAAATTTTCGTTTTCCAGGAGGTAAAAAACCGATCCAAACGCCAGTTTCCGGTCCGGACCTGGACGGCGATGGGGGCGAAAATGTTTCGACCCTCAAAGATCAGCTTTTCCCTAGGTCCAAAACACGTTTTCCAGCTTGCAATCTTGC
>CBHTTJ010000203.1:0-9884 GCA_966095605.1 uncultured bacterium
CTCGATGCGGCTGGCGTCAATAAAGCTTTGATCACCGACGGCGACATGGCCATCGACACGACCATCAAAGATCGCCTGCAGGCTCGTAACATCCATTACTGGTCTTCCGGCTCTGGCGACGGTTATGCCTGGCTGCGGACGGATGGTTCTTCGAACTGGGAAGAAGGCGAACCGCCAACATGGCCTTAAGCCATCGTAAGAAATCAATTTAGTAATAATTTCGAGGCCGCCTTGTTCCGACGAGGCGGCCTTTTTCGTTTTGCTTTGGGGGCGCTGCGCCGTGATATCCCATAAATAATTTCAAATGGGACGCGCAGTCGAAGATTGCTGCGGCTCGCAGACCCGCGGTCCGGAACGCGGGTCTGTGACCCGCAGCAACGTCGACTGAATCCTAATTTGCGAATTACTTCTGATAACGGTTCCCAACCCCACACTCAGTTCCCAACACCACAACTCACATGGGCCACAGCCCCTAAAATCTGAATTTGTTACTTTTTGGCCTGATGGTAGGTTACCGGCCCAACAGATGTCCGAATCAGCACCAACCATTGAAAAGCCTGTCGCAGTGACCACACCGCGCCTGCCGGAATTGCTGTCTCCCGCCGGTGATTGGGAATGCGCCAGGGCCGCCGTGGAAAACGGCGCCGATGCAATTTATTTCGGGCTCGAGAAGTTCAATGCGCGTATGCGGGCGCATAATTTCACCGCCGCTGATCTGCCGAAGCTCATGGAGTTTCTGCACAAACGCGGTGTGCGCGGTTACGTCACGTTCAACACGTTGGTCTTTGCGAATGAACTCGCGGAAGCCGAAGAATATCTTCGAACGATTATCGCCGCGGGCGTCGATGCCGCCATCGTCCAGGACATTGGTATTTGCCGACTGATTCGCAAGCTGTCTCCTGATTTTCCGATCCACGGTTCCACGCAGATGACCGTGACCAGTGCGGCAGGCGTGGAGTTTGCCAAAGAACTTGGCTGCAACCTTGTGGTGTTGGCGCGCGAATGTTCGATCAAAGAGATCGAAAAAATCCAGGCGGCTCAATCGAAGTCAGCGATCGGATCACAAACCGCCCTGCCCCTGGAAGTGTTTGTGCATGGCGCACTGTGTGTCGCTTACTCCGGCCAATGTTTAACCAGCGAGTCTCTCGGTGGCCGTTCGGCAAATCGTGGCGAATGCGCCCAGGCGTGCCGCATGCCGTATGAATTAATTTCCGATGGCAAAACCGTTCCACTCGGTGACAAAAAATATTTGCTCAGTCCACAAGATTTGGCCGGGCTGGAAGTGCTGAATGATTTGGTTAAAACCGGCGTCGCATCCTTAAAGATCGAAGGTCGTCTTAAGACTCCCGAATACGTAGCAAATATCACGCGCGTTTACCGCCAGGCGATCGACAAGCTCGCCTCTGCCAACGCTCATGCCACGTCAAAAGAAGAACCCGGCCGTCAATCGTCAATCGTAAATCGTAAATACGACCTGGAAATGGCTTTCTCACGTGGCCTGTACACCGGTTGGTTTGGCGGTATCAATAACCAGCGTCTCGTCCACGCACGCTTTGGAAAGAAGCGCGGTGTTTATCTCGGCGAAGTTAAACGCGTGGAACGTAACCAGGTGACTCTCCGACTCGAAGCGCCCCTGAAGCTCGGTGATGGAATTGTTTTCGACTGCGGTCACCCGGAACAGAAAGAAGAAGGCGGACGCATTTACAGTATTCAACAGCGCGGCGCTGAATCCGTCCTCGGTTTCGGCCACGGCGACATCGATTTTTCCCGCGTTCATACCGGAGACAAACTCTGGAAAACCGATGACCCGGAGTTGAATCGGCAATTACGCGAAACGTTTGCCGGAGACAAACCGCGCTTTCAACGCTCCGTCATCATGGAGGTGCACGGACTGACCGGATCGCCACTCACCTTGATCGTTCGTGACGAACAGGGAAACGTCGTCAAAGAAACGTCGACGATGCCTTTGGCCAAGGCGGAGAAACAACCGCTGACCAACGAACGATTGACAGATCAATTGGGTCGACTCGGTGGCACACCCTTTAAACTGGGAGAATTGAAAAATCAGCTCGAAGGCGAAGTTATTCTGCCGATGAGCGAACTTAACCGGTTGCGCCGCGATGCGGTCACGCAACTCGACACATTGCGCGGTCAACCGAAAAGTTGGCAACTTTCCGATGACTCTTTCGTTCCAAAACATCTTTCAGGCCGCGCTGACAAGCCAGCTGTTGATCCCCAACTCATCGTCCTGGTACGCGACCTCGCTCAACTCGAAGCGACGTTAAAGTGCGGCGTGCAGACAATTTATTGCGATTTCGAGGATCCTAAAAAATATCGTGAAGCCGTTCGCTCCGCGCACGAGTCATTTGGCTGTGCCGGACCGCAAAAAACCATTTGGGTTGCCCCGCCGCGTATTTTCAAGATGGGCGAAGAATGGACGCTCAATCAAGTCCGGTCTTCCAATGCCGATGGGTATCTCATCCGCAATTACGATCATTTGAAGTTTTTCGTGGATTGTCGGCGCATCGGCGATTTTTCATTGAACGTGGCGAACGGGATGACGGCGGAATATTTCAAAAATCAATTTAATCTCGAGCGTCTCACTGCTTCTTACGATTTGAATAACGTCCAACTCGAAGCGCTGTTGAAATCGACGCCGCCAGAGTGGTTTGAGATTACGATTCACCAGCACATGCCGATGTTTCACATGGAGCACTGTGTTTTCTGCACCTTTTTATCCAAGGGAACTGACTACACCAATTGCGGTCGCCCATGTGACAAACATAACGTAAAACTCCGCGACCGCGTCGGAATGGAACACCCTTTGAAAGCAGATGTGGGTTGTCGCAATACGGTTTTCAACGCTCGGGCGCAAACAGGCGCCGAATCAGTTTCGAATTTTATTAACCTTGGGATTCGAAACTTCCGGATCGAGTTCGTGAATGAAACCGCAGATGAGGTGGCGCGCACGATCGCGCAATATCGTCAATTGTTGCGTGGGGAAATCACCGGTGCCCAACTCTGGCGCGATCTCAAACTCGTCAATCAGTTGGGCGTTACCCGCGGTCAGTTGGAGAAATAATCTTCGACCCAATATTTCCCGGTGTTCACTTGAAGGCTTCTGTGGTCTATTGAATTCATGGCGGTAGTCCGCATTTTAGTCGATGGATATAGCCTTCTGCATGCCTGGCGCGAAGTTGCGCCCGGCAAACCCCGCTATTCCGCCGCCGCTCGCGAAGACCTGATCAATCGACTCATGCAATATCGGGATGCCATCGGCACACCGCTCACCATTGTTTTCGACGGCGCCGGCCCGGCGCCCGACGCATCGCAGGCCCCTTCAACGCCGGAATGCGAAATCATCTTTTCCAGGAGCGGACAAACGGCGGACCAGATTATCGAACGCGTGGCTGCCATGATGAAGCCTTATGGGGAAATCATCGCGGTGACCAATGATCACGCGGAACGGGATACTGTGGTTGCGATGGGCGGTTTTATCATGGGCTGCGATCAATTCATCGGGCAAGTCGAACAGGCGGTTGGCGAAATGCATAATGATATCAAACGATTGAACCGGCGCGAAGGCGGGCGGTTCAAGGAACGGTGATCACGAGTGTTGAATGCTGAGTGTTGGCCCTTCGAGGTGATTGCATCCCCATCCTCCGATCCCCCACTCATCATCCCCCCTTGCCACCCTGTCCGTCGTGTGTTAAGCATCCGTCGCCGCTAAAACGCCTGATTCAAACGGCGACGGCATTATTACAGGATACTATGAATTCAAAATTATACGGGCTGCTGGCTCTTTCATTGGTTGCGGGAAGCTGTTTCGCGCAGCCTGGAGCGACTCCGGCCCCGAAACCGCAAATCAAGCTGGGTCAACCGGGCGCACCAGCCACACCACCACAAAAGCCTTCCAAAGAAGATTTAAGTTATGCGGCTGGGATGATGTTCGGCGGATCGATCAAGCGCATGGACTTTGATGTCGACATCGACCTCATTGCCAAAGCAATGCGGGACGTTCTTTCCAATTCTTCCACGAAATTCGACGAGCAGAAGATGAATGAAATCATTCAGTCAGCTGTTCAGATCGCGCAGACGGAATTGCCGGTGAAGAACAAGAAGAAAGCGGACGCGTTCTTCGCTGAAAACGCCAAGAAGCCCGGCGTGAAGACGCTCCCTGACGGCCTGCAATATAAAGTAATCAAGGAAGGCACCGGTGCGACTCCCGCAACAAACGACATTATCACCGCGCATTACACCGGTCGTTTGATCAACGGCACCAAATTCGACAGTTCGTACGATCATCCCGGCGGACAGCCGTTGCAACGCGCTGCCAACCGTTTGATTCCCGGCTGGACCGAAGCTTTGACGAACATGCACGTCGGTTCCAAATGGGAACTCTACATCCCGGCCAATCTCGCTTACGGCGAACGCGGTTCACCGCCGAAGATCGGTCCAGATGAAGCGCTGATTTTCGAAATGGAATTGTTGGACGTGAAGCATCCTGAACCTCCCGCCCCAGTAGTGGCTCCTGCAGGCTCTGCTCCGGCCAAGCCAAGTGAAACCGTTGTCAGCGGTGAAATCATCAAGGTGCCAAGCGCCGAAGAAATGAAAAAAGGCGCCAAGATCGAAGTCATCAAACAATCAGAACTGACCAACGCGGCGAAGGCCACGAACGCTCCTGATAAGAAATAATCAGTGACGGAACATTTGCAGGCGGCGGAAGCAATTCCGCCGCTTTTTTATTTCTCCGATCAACAATCACACGGCCCAAGGCCAAGAACATCCTTGCAGTATTTGATACTGCGTTCGACTTCCCCTTTCTGAAACTCAGGGTCATTTGCCGATTTGCTGGGGGGAATCGAGTGTCCCTTCTTTGCCAACGCGATAAACTTCGCGAGATCCTTCGCGCGGGCTTTTGGCCAAACGTTCCAAAATTCTTTTTTGTAAAGCGCCAACTCGCGCGGAAAACCGGAAATCGTCTCAATGTGCACAGGCACGCCCGGACACAGAACCGCGAAGCGATCGAAATACTTTTTCAAATCAACGCACCCCTCCCCCATCGCCGTCCATTGCACAGCGGCGCCGTTTTCCGTCTCCCAGATCATCGAATCGCGGAGACTGGACGTAGCCACATAAGGGCCGAGAATTTCCAGATTTTCCAACGGGTCTTCAAAGGTCCACGCGGCGTTGCCAGAATCGATATTAGCCCCGACAAAATCCTTTCCGGCGGCTTCAATTAATGTGACCAGTTCCCATGCCTGCATATCGCCGCCGTGATTTTCCACGGCGATCTTTACACCGGCGTCGACCGCTCGGGAACGAGCCGCTTTCAAAACCTTCACCGTATCTTCAATTCGCGCTTCGATGCCACCTTCAGTGGAACGATCATCCCCCATCCCCAGAATGCATCGAAACACCGGTGAACCGAGCGCCTTGGCCACGCGAATTCCAAGGGCGAGATGTTCGTCGGCGGTTCCCCAATCTTTGCGAAACTTTTTCGAGGTGGGACAAATGCTCCATGAACCGACGTGCAATTGGAGGTTATTATCGTCGGCCTTCTTTTTGATCTCAGCCAGATAACTCGGCTCAAAGCTGGCAAACGTCTCTTTGTTAAAGTCCGTGATGAACAGCGAATCGGTCTTCAGTTTTACCGCGTAGTCAATCAGCTCCAGGGCATTCCACTTCAAGGCGCGCACCGCAAAGTTGTCGATGCCCAGCTTGATGTTACGACGCGGCACCTGATCTTCGGCCAGAACCTTTGGCGTCAACGCCACGGCAGCACTCGCGGTGGCCACGGTTTTCAAAAAATTGCGCCGATTTGAAAGAAGAGACGAGCGCATAATGTTAAGCCACGTTGGCGTTGCCGAGGACACGGATTTCCCGTTGTGGGAACGGAATCTCAATTTTGGCCGCGCGGAACTTTTCCAGAATGGTCTGGTTCAATTCCGTTTGCACAGCGCCAAGGTCATTCACATTTACCCATGGCTTGATCGCGACATTCACCGCGGAATCGCCAAAAGCAGAAATCGCCACGACCGGGGCCGGATCCTTCAACACCCGCGGATTCAAATTTAGAATTTCTTTGACCAATGCCTGCATCTTATTCAGGTCGGTGTTGTACCCCACTCCGATGCTTAAGTCCGCCTGGCGAATGGAACCGTAGTTATGCAAAATTTCGCCAATGATTTTGCGGTTTGGAATAATGATTCGGGACATGTCCGCGTGCGTCAACGTCGTCGAAAACAACTCAATTTGAGAGACCTGACCGGAGACTCCATGGATTTCGATAAATTCGCCCACGCGAAATTTTTTCGTGAAAATGATCACAAGGCCGGCAACCAGGTTGCTGAGCACACCTTGCATCGCCAAACCAACGCCGACACCCACAACGCTGACGCCCGCGATCAAAGGCAGAAGATTGATGCCCATTGTTTGCGCAGCAATCGCAAACGTAAACAGCAGCACGAGAATCTTAACCACCCGCGTAATCAACATCAGCACGGGAGGTTCCAGTTTTTTCTTTTCCAGAGCGCGGATTAGAATGGCGCTCAGCCAACCGGCGGCGAGAAAACCAATAATAATGATAACGATGGCGCCAATGATCCCACCGCTGTGCAGCAGGACATAATCACCAATCTTTTCCTTCCAGTTGATCGCCGTATTCATCGCCGCATTGCTCGCGACGGTCGTTGCTGTTGTCGTGCTATCCATAGGTAATGATTTGAAGTTCCGTTGACTTTTAAAGGAAAGGACTTTTACTGGCCAGACAGTTTTGTGACTGAATCATCCTCCATCGAAGTCGTGCGGCCTTTTGCTCCGCGTCCACAGATCACCCACGTTATCTTTGATATGGACGGAACTCTCTCCTGGTTGCGCCACGGGTGGCCGGAAATGATGTATACATTGTTTCGCTCACATCTTCCGATCCGGACGGGCGAAACAGAACAACAGATCCACAATTTTCTCCTTTCCGAAATCCTGTCGCTCAATGGGAAGCCTACGATTTATCAAATGCTGCGGTTCGCGGAACACGTTCGTGAACGCGGCGGCACCCCGCCAGATCCCGAAACTTTATTGCATCAATTTCAAAGCGTATTGGATGTGGCAATCGAAGAACGCACGCAACGGCTCCAACGCGGCGAAACCAAGCCGGACGAATTCGTAATCTTCGGCGCACGCGCCCTGTTGGATAAATTAGCGCAACGCGGTCTGACCCTCATTATCCTTTCCGGAACCATTGAACCGAGGGTGAAACACGAAGCCAATCTTCTCGGGTATGCGCATTATTTCCGGCACCACATCTACGGAGGCACCCCGGATCACACGAAATTTTCCAAAGCCGATGTGGTCGCGCGCATTTTGCGGGAGGAAAAAATCAACGGTGAACACATCCTCTCGTTTGGCGACGGAGCTGTGGAGATCCAATGCACGAGCGAAGTGGGAGCGCTAACCTTTGGCGTCGCCACGGATGAGGAAGCGAATGGCTCCGGCGTGATCGATCCATTTAAACGCAGGGCTTTGACCAAAGCAGGCGCTCATGCCCTCATTCCCGATTACCGGAATCCGGATGCTTTGATACGAATGATCTTCGGCAATTAACTTTCAAATTTTCGATTTTCGTTTTTCCATCTTCTTTATGGCGCAGTTTCCAACACCGCTCGATCTGACGAAGTTGAAGGTGTATCCCCTCGCCGAACGCGCCAGCATGGCGCGCATCGATGACATTCTGGTACGGCCCGATGCTCCGCCGCCCCCGTGCAGCGATTGGCAGAAGCAAGTTGTTAAACAAGCGGCCGACCAGTTGATCGCGGCAAAGAAACGGGGCGCGAGCGTTCTCTTCATGTACGGCGCGCATCTCGTGAAGAACGGTGCGTCGTTGTTGGTGGAACGATTAATGGCCAACAAATGGATAACGCACCTCGCCACGAATGGCGCGGGCGCGATTCACGATTGGGAATTTGCCTTTCAACAATGGTCGACCGAAAGCGTCGAAAAAAACGTGGCCACCGGCACGTTCGGGACATGGAACGAAACTGGCCGTACGATTCATCTGGCGTTGATGGCGGGAGCCTTGCGGAACGAAGGCTTTGGAATGTCGATGGGACGTTTCATTCACGAAGATGGCGTCATGATTCCAGCCGCCGAGGAGTTGGAACAACTCTTGCGGAATGACCCAACGAATCCATTATCACCAGCCCGGGCCGATCTTTTGCTGACGATGCGAGCGCACCGGCTTTTCGCAGGTCGCCAGGAAGTAAAACATCCCTGGAAACACACCTCGATTTTCGCGAATGCGTTTCGTCACCACGTTCCGATCACGGTCCACCCGGGAATCGGTTACGATATTTTTTCGAACCATCCGATGTTTAATGGAGCGGTGATTGGCCGCGCGGCTGATCTGGATTTTCGGCTGATCGGCGGTTCCATCGAGCAACTCGACGGTGGCGCCGTTCTGTCCGTGGGGTCGGCAATCATGGCGCCGCAGGTGTTTGAAAAGAGCATCAGCTGCGTGAATAACCTTCGGCTGCAAAACGGCCGAACCATCGTAAAGGATCATAATATTTTCGTCGTCGATCTACAGGACGGCGGAAACTGGGATTGGCGCAAGGGCGAACCGCCGAAGGAAAATCCCGCCTACTACCTGCGGTTCTGCAAAAGTTTCTCTCGCATGGGCGGTGCCATGCAATATTTGCAGTGTGATAACGTGGTGTTTTTGCACAATTTGATCTTCGAATTGGGTAAGAGCTCCGTTTAAAAAAGCTATGGGTGACGCGCGCTGCGCATGAGTTCACGTTTTGAACAAATCACGGGAAAATATTCCCAGCTTCGGATTGCGGTAGTCGGGGACTTTTGTCTCGACCGTTATCTGGAGATCGACCCCGCAAAAGCAGAGACCTCTATTGAAACGGGGTTGCCGGTTTACAATGTGACCAAAGTGCGCGCGCAAGCCGGGGGCGCTGGAACGATCGTGAACAATTTATCGGCGCTCGGCATTGGAAAGATTTATCCCGTCGGCTTTTTTGGACCCGATGGCGAAGGATTTGAGTTACGACAAGTTCTCCTCGATTTGCCTGGAGTGAATGGTGCCCATTTTTTTCTCGGCCGAGACCGTCACACGTTCACCTATTGTAAACCACTCGTTATCACACCCGGCCAACCACCCGTTGAGCTCAATCGATTGGATTTGAAGAACTGGACCCGCACACCCGCGGCGTTACAGGGCAAATTTATCGGTGCCATGGAAGAACTTCGTTCCGAAGTTGATGCCTTCATATTTCTCGACCAGGTGGACATGCCGGAAACCGGCGTGGTCTCAAAGAAGTTGTTGAACGCGTTGAAAGGAATTGTCAAAGCCTCTCCCGAACTCGTTATTCTCGCCGACAGTCGCCGCCGATTAAAAAATTTCCCACCCTGCGATTTCAAGGTGAACCGAAAGGAATTCTGCGCGATGGCTGATCTCCCCATCGACAGCAACATCGATCAAATCAAAGAAAAGGCTCTAACCATTGCCCAGAAAGAATCGCGGCGGGTCTTCGTTACCCTTTCGGAAGAAGGAATCGTCGGCGCACAACCGGATGGAACTGTGGAACATGTCCCGTCGGTTCCCGTGCACGGTCCGATCGATATCGTCGGAGCCGGCGACGCCGTTTTAGCAAATCTGACGAGTGCTTTGGCAGCAGGCGCGGGTTTGCGTGAAGGCTTGGAAATCGCAAGCGCAGCCGCGTCCATCGTCATTCATCAACTTGGCACAACCGGGACGGCGAAAGTCCGCCAAATCCGCGAAGTGCTTCGAAGTTAGAATCCAGTGCATTTTGCCTTGGATACCGCTTGCGGGAATCTCAACGGAATTTTAGAAGCTAAAATGTCGTCGCGATTTTTCC
>CBHTTJ010000204.1:0-9865 GCA_966095605.1 uncultured bacterium
CGGGAAACAATTCAGCTTCATTTTTAGCCCACCATAGTTCATTCCCTGACGAGAAATAGCATTGCTATTGGCTTCTGTGCCCCTATAGTTTGGCCGTCGTGAAGAAAGTTTTTCCATTGCTCGCGTTGTTGCCCATTTTAGTTCTCGGAGCCGGTTGCAGCGGCATCAACTCTACTCAGAGCATCTCTCCCTTGATGTTCTTTATGCCGGGCCTTGGACATGCCAAGCCGGAAAAGCAGGAAAAGGACAAGAAAACGGAAAACACGGCATCTCTCCCTCAAACGGAACAAGGGGCTGCGGTTAAGACTCTGTAATTCAATATGCGATTTCCTTTGGCGCTGACGGCGAAAATCGCCGGTCACATCGTTAAGCACAAATTACGCAAGACTCCAAAGTTTGCGATGGTTCTTCAATTGGAGCCATTGCATACCTGCAATCTGACTTGCACCGGCTGCGGTCGTATTCGCGAATACTCCACGTCGCTCAAAGACATGGTGCCGCTGGAAAAGTGCCTCGATGTCGCCAAAGAATGCGATGCTCCGATGGTTTCCATCTGCGGCGGCGAACCGTTGATTTATCCGAAGATTGAAGAGCTGATCAACGGCATCCTCGAACAGGGCCGCGTCGTTTATGTCTGCACGAACGGCATGTTCATGCGGAAAAAGATGAAGGATTACCTTGCCGCGATTTATTCGCCGGAGGTTGAGCCAAAGCTGAAGAAGCTGATCGATGAGAAGTTGATTTCCGATAAGGACGCTGAAGGCATTCGTTCCCCGAAAGACGCTGCCGCGGCGAAGGCCAAAGTGGTGATTCGTCCGACGAACTGGATGTATTGGAACGTCCACGTCGACGGCCTCGAATACACGCACGACCTGATCGTTGAACGCGAAGGTGTATTCAAGGAATGCGTCGACGCGATCAAGATGGCGAAGATTTTGGGTTACCAGGTGGCGACCAATACGACGGTTTATAAAGAAACCGAGATCCAGGAAATCGAAGAGATGTTCAAATACTTCTCTTACCTCGGCGTCGACGGTCACACCATTTCTCCCGGCTACGATTACGACGCCGCGAAGAAAGACATGGCCAAGCGCCTGAACAAGGATCCGAAAGAATTCTTCCTCACGCGCGAAATGACGCGTCAGAAGTTTGCGAAGATCCAGGAGTGGGGAAAACTGTTTACGATCTTCGGCACGCCGGTTTACCAGGAATTCCTCGCCGGCAAACGCGAATTGACCTGCACTGCGTGGGCGATTCCGACTTACAATATTCGTGGTTGGAAAGGTCCCTGCTATTTGATGACCGACGGTCATTACCCGACCTACAACGAGCTGTTGGAAAAAGTCCAATGGGACAAATACGGTGTCGTCGACGGCAAAGCCCGCGATGCGCGTTGCGAAAACTGCATGGTGCATTGTGGTTACGATCCGAGCGGTGCGTTGGGGACGAATTACAAACGCGGCGATAACTGGAAGAATTTCACTTATAACTTCGGTGCGAAGCCCAAGCCTTTCGCTGAAGGCTACAAAGTCAACGCGTTCAATGGCGTGTCGATTGGCAAAGGTCATTTGGCCGAAGCCAAGGCGGCGATTAACTCGCCACGCGCCGCGGCCAATGGCGCGCAATCCGTTTTCTTCCGCAAGGAAGAACCGCATGCGCATGAAGGCGGCAGCTGCGGCACGGGTGATACGTCGCAACGTGACGATTTGCTGAAGAAGATCGCGGAAGCTAAAAAAGATTAACGTTCAGGCTGTATTTCTCGGTTCGGAAAAACCTTTATGTCGAAAACCCTTTTCCTTTCACCACCTTCCTTTGATGGATTTGATGGCGGCGCTGGTTCCCGTTACCAGGCGCGTCGTGAAGTGACATCGTTCTGGTATCCAACCTGGCTTGCACAACCGGCGGCGTTGGTTCCTGGCGCCAAGTTGCTCGATTGCCCTCCGCATAACATCGACATCACCCAATGTCTGGAAATCGCCAAGGGCTACGATCACGTCATCATTCATACGTCGACGCCATCGTTGAAGAACGATTGCAAGGTCGCCGAAGCGATTAAAAAGAATCGTCCCGAAACGAAGATCGGTTTCGTCGGTGCCCACGCCGCGGTGTTGCCGACGGAAACGTTGAAGGCGTCATCCGCAATCGATTGGGTCGGACGCAAAGAATTTGATTTCACCTGCAAAGAGGTCGCCGAAGGTCGCGAACTCTCAAGCGTCAATGGACTTTCGTATCGTAATAGCGAAGGAAAAATCGTTCACAATCCGGAACGCGAGCTGATCCATAACATGGACGCGCTCCCTTGGGTGGCGGACGTCTACAAACGTGACCTCGAAATTGAAAAGTATTTTATCGGTTACCTGCAGCATCCGTATGTGTCGATGTACACCGGACGCGGTTGCCCGGCGCAGTGCACGTTCTGTCTCTGGCCGCAAACGATCGGTGGACACAAATATCGCGTTCGTTCGGCGCAAAACGTTGCCGACGAAATGGCGTACATGAAGAAACTCTTCCCTCAGGTGAAAGAGTTCTTCTTCGATGACGATACATTTACAGCGAATCTCCCGCGCGCTCGCGAAATCGCGAAGAAACTGGCGCCTCTCGGTTTGACCTGGAGCTGCAACAGCCGCGCGAACCTCGATTACGACACAATCAGCTTCTTCAAAGATTGCGGTCTCCGTTTGTTCCTCGTCGGTTACGAATCCGGCAACGATGAAACGTTGAAGCGCATCAAGAAAGGCGTGACCACTGATGAAATGCGGAAGTTCACCAAAGCCTGCCATAAAGCCGGCGTGGTGATTCACGGCACGTTCATTCTCGGTCTCCCGGTGGAAACTCGTGAAACGATCGAGCAAACGATCAACTTCGCGAAGGAGTTGGACGTGTTCAGCCTCCAGGTTTCGCTCGCCGCGCCATATCCCGGCACCGAATTGTTCGAACAAGCCAAGTTGAACGGCTGGTTTACGAAGAAAGACAAGACCGATCTCGTCGAAGGCGATGGTTTCCAACAAAGCACGCTCGAATATCCTGGCTTGAACAAAGACCAGATCTACGAATCGTTGGAGGAATTCTATCACCGCTATTATTTCAACAAGTTCGGCAAACTCCTCATTCCACGCGGTCCGTCATGGCGTATCTTCGGCTCGATGCTGAAGGACAAAGATGTCTTCAAACGTCGTGCTCGCGAAGGCGCTGAGTTCTTCAAGAGTTTGTCGCAACGTCGCACCGACCTGGCCGCTCAAAAGAGCAAGAGAGCGGCCGTCTCCGCTTAATCCAGTTCACCATTTCGCAACGAACCGGCGTTTCGCAACTTGCGCAAACGCCGGTTCGCATTTTTACTTCTGCCGATGAACATCGAAGATATGCGGAGGGACTACACGCAGGCGGGCCTCGATCGTCCGGACCTGAAGGACAGTCCATTCGACCAATTTGCGCTGTGGTTTGATCAGGCGTGCCAGGCCAAAATTCACGAGCCCAACGCGATGAGCCTTTCGACGGTTTCCCCGCAAGGCATACCTTCGTTGCGGACGGTGCTCTTGAAGAACTACGACGATCGTGGGTTTGTGTTCTTCACGAATTACGAAAGTAAAAAGGCGCAACAGATCGCACTAAATCCGAACGTCGTGATTTTGTTTCCGTGGATCGGACTGGAGCGGCAAGTGATTATTAATGGCGTCGCCGAAAAGATTTCAGCCACCGATTCGCTTACTTACTTCTGGAAACGCCCGGTTGAAAGCCAGATTGGTGCTTGGGCTTCACCGCAAAGCCGCGTCGTCGAATCGCGTCATTTCCTCGAAATGAAATTCGACGAAATGAAACGCAAGTTTGCCGATGGAAAGGTTCCGTTGCCGTCGTTTTGGGGAGGATTCAGAGTGGTCCCGACGACGTTCGAATTTTGGCAGGGACGCACCAGCCGTTTGCACGATCGATTTCAATACAGCCGTAATTCGGATAATTCGTGGAAGATAGAACGCCTCGCTCCTTAGAGGGTCAGGATTTCTTTTCCTGATCGTCCTTCGGCTTGTCCTGGGGTGCATTGACCGGAGGTTTCTTTTTCCAGGGCATATCCGGAAACTTTTCCGGCATTTTCATCGGCGGCGGTTTGGGCTGGGCCATTTGCAATTCCGGATCGCCTTCGGGCTTGCCGCTTGGCGCCGTCATATTCCCGCGCCACGAAGCGATGCGCGCCTGCAATCCATGATGTTCCGCGACCTGCTTGTTCCCTGACTTCATGTAGAACAATGAAAGATTCGTGTGCACCAACTGTTCGTTGGGTTTCAGTTTTTCCGCTTTATGCCCTTCGGCGATCGCGGTGGCGTAATCGCCTTTGCGGTAATAACACATTGCAACCGAGAGTTGCGCGTCGAAATGGTCCGGCTCGGCGGTGACGATTTGCTTTAATTTTTCCAGCGCAGAATCGAAATCGCCGGTGCTGTAGTCGAACATCGCGTCGTCGTATTGTTCCTGATGTGTCATAAAGTTTTGACAAAGCACGGTATCGCACGAATGTTTTCGCGCAACCGATGAGTCCAAAGTCTAAAGTAAGCGCCGCAAAGTCAACCTCGCCGATTCAGCTCATTTCCACTGACTTCGACGGCACGCTCTTTGCCGAGTTCGAAAATCCGCCGGTGCCGCATCGGCTGCAGGAGATTATCGCCGAATTGCAAGGGCAGGGGGCCAAGTGGGTGATCAACACCGGACGCGACTTGTCGGGACTCATGGAAGCCATGGGACGTTCGCATCTGACGGTGAAGCCTGACTTTCTCGTGCTCGTCGAACGGGAAATTTACCTGCACGAAGATTCCAAATACGTCGGACTCACCGAATGGAACGACGTTTGCAAACGCACGCACGCAGAATTGTTCGCTCGCGTCCGTCTTGATGTTCCCGAACTCATCGCCTGGGTGGAGCAAAGGTTTGCCGCGACCATCTACGAAGATATCTATTCGCCGTTTTGTTTCATTGCAGAGAAGACCGCGGACGCCGAGGCGATCCACGACTATTTAAATGAATACTGCAAACGCGTGCCGGAACTGACGGTCGTGCGCAACGACGTCTACGCCCGGTTCAGTCACATCGCTTTTAACAAAGGCACAGCGCTGACCGAATTGGCTCGTCGCTTGAAAGTGACGCCGAAAAATATTTTCGCGGCCGGCGATCATTTGAATGATTTGCCGATGCTTTCCACTGAAGTCGCCCATCATCTCGCGACGAACTCCAATGCGATCGAACTCGTGAAGGAAACGGTGCGGAAGCAAAACGGCTTCATCAGCGCGAAGCATTGCGGGCACGGCGTGGCCGAAGCGTTGGAATATTTTTTGAGGAATCGCGCTTAAGCCGCGACGCCGGTCTTGGGCGAAGGAGTATTTTCCGTCTTCGCACTTCTCTTTAAATAAAAATAAACCGGTAATCCCGCGAGAATCAGACCGAGTCCAACGAGCGACTGTACGCGGCTCTCTTTGTCAGCGAGGGTGTTGATCAATAACCATCCGGCGGTCAGCACGAACAGGAAAGGCACCACCGGGTAACCGATTGTTTTATACGGACGCGGCGCATCGGGCATCTTCTTCCGCAGAACAATCACGGCCGCGCAGCAAGAGGCGTAAAAGATCATGCCGGCGAAAACCACGCTGTCGGTCAGCTGATCAAAACTTGCCGAGAGCGCGAGAATGCTGGCCCAAACCCCTTGCATCAGGATCGCCGGAACCGGCACCGCTTCTTTGTTCAGCAACGCAAAATTTTTGAAAAACAATCCATCGCGCGCCATCGCATACGGCACGCGGGCACTGGTCAGGATGGAACCATTCAATACGCCGATCACGGATAGCAGCACGGCGACGGAGACAAACTTCGGTCCGAGATCCCCGAGAAAGCTCACCGACGCTTTGCTCACGACAGGAAGGCTGTTGCCGTGCAGCGTGGAGCTGGAGGTCAGCACTTCGTTAAACGGCAGTGCGTAAAAATAGGCGAGGTTCACGAGACCATAAATTCCCAGCACAACCATCATCCCGAGGAACAAACCGAGGGGAACGTTGCGTCCGGGATTCTTCACTTCGCCCGCCACCATTGGCATGTTGTTCCAGCCGTCGTAGGCCCAAAGGGCAGCGATCATTGCCACGCCAAAAGCCGCCATAAAATCTGAGGAACTGGCGAAAGTCTTCGCGTCCACCGGCGCTTTGAAATGTTCCCAACTCGCCGTCTTGGAGAAAAAGAAAACACCCACGACCACTGCGATAATTCCCAGCACCTTACCTAACGTCAGCACCGTTTGAATTCTCCCACCGAGCACCACCCGCGCACAATTCACGAGGGAGAACAACATAATCACGGCGACGGCCGTAAGTTGTTTTGTTCCCAGTTGCCAATGGATATCTTGTCCCAGGATGTGAAAATCTTTTTGTGCCCACACAGTGGTGAGCGGGACAAATGCGGAGGCGAAGGTGGCGAAGGCGACACCAAAGCTCGCAACTGAACCGGTCGATCCCACGACAATGCGCATCCAACCAAAAAGGAAAGCTGGCAAATCTCCGTAAGCTTTACGGAGGAAAACATATTCGCCACCCGCATGGGGCAGCAGCGCTCCCAACTCGGCGTACGTCAATGCGCCGGCCAGGGACAACAATCCCGCTGCGACCCACACCAACAAGACCATCCCCGGCGATCCGACGGCCTGCGCCATCTTGGCGGTCTTCAGGAAGACACCCGTTCCAATAATGGTTCCAACGACGAGAGCGGTGGTGTCACGCAAATTGAGTCCGCGGACAAGCTCGGCGCGAGGGTTTGACATGCCCGGCCAAGGTAGAAACAACGCGCCATTTAGGCAATCGAAAGCTTTTCCTGCGGATACGTCGCGGTGCTAATCAGCCAACCCCTGATTGAAACTTCGGCCTTATCGCTTAGATTCTCAGGGGAACAGGACCTTCAGGTAAAAACTGTCCTGACAAAGCGCTGCATGAATATCGATCCGCCAAAAAAGGCCATCCGCGTCCTTCTCGTGGATGATGACGAAAATGTCCACTTAATGATCCACCACCTTTTACGGAAGGTTCCGAATAAAAAATTCGAGGTGGATTGGGTCGCCACTTACCAGGCGGGTATCGACGCGATTGCCCCGCAGTCGCACGATGTTTATCTCGTCGATTACCGACTGGGCGCTGAAAACGGTTTGGAACTCCTGCGCAAAGCCAACTCCATGGGCGTGCAGGCGCCGATTATTATTCTCACCGGCGCGGATGACCCGATCATCGATTTGGAAGCGACGAAAGGCGGCGCTTCCGACTTCCTTTTGAAGGATCGTTTGGACGCGATCACTTTGGAACGTTCGATCCGCTATTCCCTGCAGCATTACGAAACGCTGCGTGCGTTGCAGAAAAGTAACGAACGTTTTCGCCTCCTCTTCGAGCGCAGTCTCGATGCGATTATGATTTCCGAGGACGACGGACGGTTCATTGAAGTGAATCCGGCGGCGTGCGCTTTGTTGCGCCGTTCTCGCGACGAGCTTTTGCAAAAGCGCCTCTCGGATTTGCTGTCGACTGAAGTCGTTGACAACAGCTTCGTTCAACTTGAGGACAATTCTTTCGGCGAATTGACCTTTACGTTGCCCGAGGGCGAACATCGTTTTGCGGAATTTTCCGCGTGCCGTTTCGCGCACAATCTGAACCTCTGTATTCTCCGCGACATTACGGACCGTCGTAAACTGGAACAGGAAATTCAGGAAATCAGCGAACGCGAGCAGCGTCGTCTCGGCCAGGATCTACACGACGGTTTGGGCCAGATGCTCACGGGCATTAACTTCCTGACGAAAGTTCTCCAGCAGAAGTTGACGACCAAAGCGATCGAACCCGAAGCGAAGGAAGCCGCGAACATCGTGATGCTTTTGAACCAGGCGCTGTCACAATGCCGCGAAATTGCGCGCGGCCTTTGTCCTGTGGTTTTGGAAAACAATGATATTCATGCCGCGCTCCAGCAATTGGCGGATACCGTTGAAAAATTCTTCGGCATCAGTGCGGATCTCGATTGCGATCCGAAGGTCAGCATTCAGGACAATGCCGTGGCGGTTCATCTTTATCGCATTGCCCAGGAAGCAACGACCAACGCGATCAAACACGGCAAGGCGAAGAAGGTGCATCTCAGTTTGTTGCAGAACAAAGGGTTCCTCACCTTGCGCATCAAGGACGATGGCGTGGGCATTCCGGTCGATGCTTTGAAGAAAAAAGGAATGGGCCTGCGTGTGATGCAACATCGCGCCCGCATGATGGCGGCGACTTTGGAAGTGGAACGTCCCAAAGAGGGCGGCACCTCGATCACGTGTAAATTGGAACTGGTCCGAAACGCGGCGTCGATTGGCGTTTCGGGATTGTTGCCGGAACCTACGGCGCTGAAAACTCGCGGCAAGAAAAAGAAATTGGCCGAGGCGTAAGCGGGAACGACCGGGGCGGATTTCACGATTTGTGTGATATACCTCCAGGTTTTGATCGTTCGAGAAAGTAGTGTCGAGATTTAGATCAACCCGGTGCGGTAACGCACCGGGTTTTTCGTCGCGAAGCGACCACGGAAGGTAGCCAGGGACAACGTCCCTGGTTAACGAGAAAAATTCCTCGGGTCCTGAAGGGACGCCGCCGTTCACCACAAATATTTTAGTTCGTTTTCCACGCCGTGTTCTCGAGGAATGCAACATACTCCTCCTGAAACGTTTTCTTCCGATGTCGCTTCGCGACAAAAACGGCGCCGTTGTAACGGCGCCGCTCGAAAACTTGCCGGCAAATGTATATTTAAATTCCAAACCCGCGCGCGGCGCGGGATCCTCACATCCCCATGATCTGGTAGCCCGAATCGACGTAGATGACCTGGCCGGTGATCGCGGCGGCGCCATCGCTGGCGAGGAACGTTCCGGTTGCACCGAGCTCTTCGGGGACAACATTGCGCTTCAACGGAGAGTGCGCTTCGTAATGTTTCAACATTTCCGTGAAACCGGAAATGCCACGAGCGGCCAACGTGTTCACGGGACCGGCGCTGATGCAATTCACACGCACCTTTTTCGGACCTAAATCGTAGGCGAGATAACGGGTGCTCGCTTCGAGTGACGCCTTCGCAACGCCCATCACGTTGTAATGAGGCACCACTTTTTCCGCGCCGTAATAAGACATCGCCACGATGCTGCCGCCTTCGGTCATGAGCGGAGCCGCGCCGCGAGCGAGTGCAACCAGAGAGTAAGCGCTGATGTCATGCGCGATGCGATAGGCTTCGCGACTTGTATTGATAAATTCACCTTCCAGGGCGTCTTTCGGGGCAAACGCGACGGAGTGCAAGAGCAGGTGGAGTTTGCCGAATTTCTGGCCGACTTCGGCAAAAACGCGGGCGATATCTTCGTCTTTGGTCACATCGCAAGGCATGAGGAGGGTATCCGAACCGAAAGTTCCGGCGAGTTCCTCGACGTTTTCCTTCAGGCGTTCGCCCTGGTAAGTGAAGGCAAGTTTGGCTCCGGCTTTGTGCCATGCCTGGGCGATGGCCCATGCGATGGAGCGTTTATTTGCGACACCGAAAACGATTCCAAGTTTACCTGCGAGTAATGACATAAATTGCGGTTAGCTGAATGGATTTTCCATGTCATGGCAAGGAAGAGTTTTCTTGGGAAACGGGGACGCGGGAAAAAAATCGCCGGGAACCGGCGCGTAACGTTAAGTGCCTGTGGAAGGGATTGGAAGCGAGAGAACCGGAGGAGTTTTTAAAGGCGAAAAATAGGCAATGGCCAGGCACTTAACGTTACGACGACGAAAAGACACGAACCCTATGAAAGAAAGAGGATTGGTGAAGGAAAAGACACGAACCCTATGAAAGAAAGAGGATTGGTGAAGGAAAAGACACGAAC
>CBHTTJ010000205.1:0-9865 GCA_966095605.1 uncultured bacterium
GGAATCGCCACGGAAACGGCGAAAAGAATCACCGCGAGCGGCCAACTAAATTTGCGTTGAGATTGAGGCGCCGGGCGCTTTTTCTGAGACATTAAACGATGGAACCAGTGTGCACTGCACGAGACGGCCGGAAAATCAAAATCGTTACGGGGAGAAAGGAGTTCGAAGTTTAAAGTTCAAGGTTCAAAGTCCCTTCGGTGATATCCGACCTCGGGGCGAAACTTTGAACTTTGAACTTTGAACTTTGAACTTTGAACTCCCCATTCGCGTATCCGCAATCGTAAATTGTCCCGAATCCCCCCAACTCCTTGCCATTCGAACCTTTAGCTCTCCGCCGTAGCGCTAACGACACCCTATTTACCGAAAAACGACCACCCATTAGCGCTACGACGACCATTTTAACGACCAAAAATGGAGTCGTTAGTGCTAACGACACCCCATTTTGGCAAAAAGAGACACCCCATAGCGCTACGGCGACCATTTTGACGGCAAAAATGCGCGCCGTAGCGCTAACGACACCCTCCGGAGCGCAAAATGACCACCCGTTAGCGCTCAGCCGACCCTTTTGACGCCCCGGGAGGGTATCGTTAGCACTCTCGACCCCCTATTTTGGGCAAAACAGACACCCAATAGCGCTAAGCCGGACATTTTTTCCGTCAAAATGCTCGTCGTGAGTCCAAATTCGGAACCCAAACGGCAAGAGGCCAGCTGTCAGAGGTCAGAGGTCCGACATCCGACATCCGACACGCCCAGCACGTGCATCGCCGCTCATGACGACGTCGAAAAAGGAGACTGGATCGAAGGAAGCAACGCCCGCAAACCCGGCTACACCTATTTAGAACGGTTGCCATAAAAATCTCCGGAATGGCGGGAGGGATTTTGGCTTTTGGCGAGGCGCTCGGTCGAAGGCAATATCCCTGGTGGATCTTGGCGAGACCGACAACGAAGCCAAAAGACAAAAGCCCCCCGGTCCCGCTCTGGCGGGACTGAAGCGAAGAGCCGGGTCCCGCTCAGCGGGATCGTTGCTCCCTCCTTACAGGTCCATATGGACATGCGCGTCGCTCCGCGCCTATCCCGCCACGGCGGGACCGGCTCCCTGCTTCACCATTCCGGAAATTATTTATGGCAACCGTTCTGACCCTCTTCACCGAACGAACCCGCCAAAAAGTTCACGAACTCCTTCAAGCCAACACTCCCGCCGACACCCTGCATCAATTCCACCACACCACCCACAAAGAAGCCGTCACCTGGGGCTTCCGCGGCCAGCTCAAGGCTTGGGAATGGTTGATGAATCGATCGGGAAAAAATTCCGGGGGTGTAAATACTAGGGCATGACCCAGGACTGACTTTCGTTTGGATTAACGGAGGTGGGGCAGGATAGCCCATAGTGTAGGGACGGCTTTCGGGGTCCGGAGAAGGCGACCTTACGTGAAGACCAAAGCTGGATGGACGAAACAGGTGCGGCTCCGAAGCGCCATCGGCAGGACCTGATGATAGGCTTTCCGGCTGAGGGTTAGCGGCACAAAAAAAATATCATTTTGTCCTGCAACTGCGGCGATGCGAGCGAAGGGAGTTTTCTTGTGATTTTTAAAGACGCCATAGGACAGTTAAATTCATTTTCTAAAACCATTGCTCCGATCTATGCACGATGTATTCTCGTGTGGTTGCCAATTCGATCTCAACACATGGCCCACTCAAAAAAAATTAGTTCTGGCCAACCTTGGTCGCTGGAATTTTTTTAGGACGTCATGCCTTTACCGACACCAATCGGACGTCAGAAAGAAGTCCTCTACCTTCCTGCAAAAGGGCATGTGGCTGTGCTGGGAACTGCTGGCAGCGGTAAGACAACGCTCGCGATCTTGCGGGCGGCGTACCTCGCGGATCCCGCAACTAATCATTCAGGGCGAACGCTTCTAGTAACTTTCAACCGAGCGTTGGTGACATATCTCAAATTCTTGGCCTCCACTGAACTCGCAAATGTGACTGTCGAGAATTATCACACGTTTGCGCGTGGCTATTTAAATTCTCGTGGAAAAATGGGGTGGAACAAAGTGGCTAGCCCT
This sequence comes from uncultured bacterium, assembly GCA_966095605.1. Classification (GTDB taxonomy): domain Bacteria; phylum Verrucomicrobiota; class Verrucomicrobiia; order Limisphaerales; family JACDHS01; genus CBHWET01. The sequence continues at coordinate 2,064 of CBHTTJ010000205.1, forward strand.
GGCGAACGGTCTACGTACATCGCCGCTGCTACATCCAAGGTAGCTGCTGAAAATCCATGTCATCCGCTCTTTACGAAAACAGCTGATTTTATTGCGGAAGAAATTCGATGGATTTTTCAACAAGGCCTCCAAACGATTGCGCAATATCTCGCCACACCTCCCATTCTTCCATCAGAGCTTCCCCTTGCCACCACGCTCCCCTTGCTCTGGCAAATTCGGGAGGAGTATCAACATCAACGCGAGAAAGGCCAAAAGCTTTATGACTGGGACGACATAGCGCTTACAGTTTTGGCTGAATTCATCGCAGATGGTGGGGCAAGACACTATAGGCATGTGGTCATCGACGAAGGTCAAGATTTCTCTCCTGCGATGATTAAATCTCTCGCGAAAGCCGTGCCAATTGACGGTTCCATAACGTTCTTTGGTGACGTGGTGCAGCAAATATATGGCAGCCGGATTACTTGGCGGTCAGCGGGTCTGAATATAATTGGGACGCCTTGGCTTTTCCAAGAGAATTATCGAAACACTAAGCAAATTGCTGACCTTGCGCTTGCCTTAACTAAAATGCCCTTCTACTCAGGCACTGCTGATATGGTTGCACCCTCTTCTCCAAAGGCGGCGGGACCACTTCCATCGCTCGTGACTTTCTCAAGCGCTAAAGTGGAAGAGGAGTTTGTCGCAAACCAAGCAATTCAATTGTCTCGAGCGGGATCAGTTGCGATTTTAACGACGGATCATGAAACACGGCGTCACTTCAGTTCTCTATTTAAGGCGGGAACTTTTACTGAGCTAACAAATGAGATGACGACTTGGAAATCTAGTTCAGGCCTCAGTATTGGTACTTACCATGCGGCCAAAGGACTGGAATTTGACTCGGTAATTTTACCACGTTTGGATTCCTCACGAGTGCCGTCACAGGAAGATATTATTGCTTTTGGAAACCAACGAGCCCTTGCTGATGCCGCTCGGTTGCTTTACGTGGGGATAACACGGGCACGGCAAGGCCTTATTTTGAGCAACTCAAGCACTCCAACACCTCTTCTTCCTTCCGACCCCCGACTTCTTCAACCGGTTTCTTTATGAACGAGTCAATTCAAGCAGAAGTTTCATTGCGGGGAATTACTCGGTTGTGCCATTTCACGCCGGCCCGAAATCTTGCGCACATTGCATCACATGTCGACGGCATCAAATCATCCAGCGGCCTAAGAGCTGACCAATCCGCATGCTTCACGGCTACAGATGCGCAGCGGATCGACGGGTACACGGGGCACATCTGCTGCTCAATCGAATATCCGAATGCTTGGTATCTTTCCAAGGCGGAAGCAAACGAGGTGCTTTTCAAAGATTGGGTAATTCTTTTTATCGCGCCCCATTATTTATGGGATCCTGAAACTTATTATTGTCCTCGGAATGCGTCGGCTGACTCTGGAGGACAAGTTGTAAAATCTTTAAGTGGTTTTCGTAGTCTTTTCGCTCCGAGCATTGTGGGCGCTTATGGTTATACTCGATATCGTGCTTCAAAACATCTCGAATGCAGCCCAACAGATGATCAAGCGGAAGTTTTAGTCAAAAAGAATATTTGTTTAGCTGATATTCTCGGTGTGGCGGTGAAGGACGAATCACAAGCTAAGAACGAAATTGCGCGGCTACGGTTGGCAGGGAGTGATCCAAACCTTTTTCGATTTTTCATCGCACCTGAACTATTTAGTAAATATAAACTTAGCGACTTAATTCGCGCTGGCAAACGCCCAACAGAACTCCTTTATTCATCTATATGAGAGCGATATCTTCCAATCGAGAAGAAAGGGCAGTTGGGAGCCTCCTCGCTGCTGCTGTCGGAGATGCCCTGGGCTGGCCTTTTGAAGGGCGCGCCAGAGCTCGATCAATTGGCCATGCAGGGGAACGGCAACAAGCGGCATTTTTGGATTGGACACGCAGCGGTTCTCGATCCCAGCCATACCGAGAGCCAATTAAAGCTGGCGATTACAGTGATGACACTCAGTTGCTCCTGTCTACTGGGCGTAGCATTCTGCAGGGGGCAGCTTGGTGGGAACACTATGCTCTTGTTGAGTTGCCTTTTTGGTTAACTTACGAGCGAGGTGGTGGCGGTGCGACCAAGCGAGCGGCCCAGTCATGGTTGGTTGGCAAAGCACCGTGGCAATCTTCTCAGAACCGAGAGCGATACTTTGACGCAGGTGGCAATGGGGTTGCCATGCGTATTCTCCCCCATATTATCGCTGCTGATAAAGAAAAAGATCCGCAGGATGTTGCAAGGCAAATAATCCTCAACGGAATCATTACTCATGGCCATCCACGAGCTTTAGTTGGGGCTCTCTTGCATGGGATGACGCTGTGGCTTTCTCTTCAACAGGAAGGGATGTTGGAATTTGGAGCATTAACGCGAGCGGTTCATCGTAATTTTCCCGAATGGGCTAGACTGTCCGAGGTTCCCGACCAATGGCAGGGTAGTTTTTCCGACAGCGCCTTTCAAAACTACACCAGAGTGTGGCATAAATCGGTTCAGGAATGCATGGCCCTTGTCGAGATTGCTGAGGAAGGCCTTCGCCTTGGTCCTTTATCTGCGGGACCTGAAACGCTTCACAAAATGGGGGCATTAAGTCCAAAGACAAACGGTTCTGGAACGATCACGGCTGCTGCTGCGCTTTTTCTTGCTTCTCGTTATGCAGCTGCTCCGTTGCAAGGTATGCTCGTCGCAGCAACGGCTACGGGTGCTGATACTGACACCATGGCCTCGATGTGCGGGTCTATTCTTGGAGGCATTCACGGAATCGAATGGCTAGGGCACTTTGCGAGCGCTGTTCAAGATTCATCCTACATTGAAAATCTCGCGGTTAATCTCGGCAATAAGCCTCTCAATTTTGTCAAAAGCGAGGTTTCGCGAGTAACGAAGAGGGACTGCGCGGAGCTTGAGAGACAAATCTGCCAGACAACAGATTTAGGTGCTAAGTTCCGATTGCCAGACGGTCGTCGTGCGTCCTTACAGCGAGTCGTGCCAATGTTCTCGGAAACCGCAGACGCAAGTCTTTGTGTTTTGGAAACTGAAGATGGTCAAACGCTTGCGATGAAGCGCATTATTCGACGTGCGAAATTCATGTTTGTCTATCCTAAAAAGGATGAGATATTGAAAGTAGGGATTAAAGTATTCGTAAGCGATCTTGCGAAGGCGAAAGAGTTTTATGTCGGTAAACTGGGTTTTCCCGTGGTGAAAGAATACGCTTCTGGTTTCACCGTTGCGGAAGTGATTTCGGTTCACTTAGCAAATGGTGATGGACAGCGAAACTTATCTTTCCTTCCAAAATCTCTTCCAGCCCCAACGCCTTGCATTCGCGTTGCCGATCTTGGTGTTGTGGCTGCTAGATTATCTTCACAGGGTATTATTATGACCCCTGTATCCGAACATCGCTCGATTAAGGCATTTCGACTTTCCGATCCCTTCGGGAACGAGTTGGAATTCTTTGAGGCGCTCTAGATTTTTTAGAAACGACTTAAAGGGGTCAGTCCCTAGTGTTTACACCAAGCTGGATTTCTTTTCCGGATAAGGCGACACCTCTTGGGGCTTGAGCTCTGGACGCAGGGTTTTGAATTCTCCGTGGCGCAGATGGCGGTCCGGGGTCCATTCGTTCATGGCGATTTCCAGGACGAGCTTTGGTTTCACCCAGCGTGCCTCGGCCATTTTCTCGCGGTCGAAGCCGCCCCGTTTCTCGGGCAGGTTGGCGAAGGGACAGGTGTCGGTTTTTAATTTCTGCAACGCTTTGAACACCTGCTGTCGGGTCGCTGGAATAAAACCGTCGTCGACGTTTTCGACAAACAGCAAGTCGCCGTCGCGATATCGGCCCACGAGCAATTGATCGACGCCATTGTTCCCGAGGACGTAACTTCGGGTCGTGCCTACGGCACTGGTTTTCGTCCCGTAGGAACGCAACGAGAATAGCCCGGCATTTCAATGCCGGGTTGAATCGCAGAGTTGAATAAGTTCCGTAGGAACGGCTGAATCTCCGAATCCCATTTGTTGCCGGGTATTATCATTTTGTTTTCAGCACCAAAGAACGCCGACCGTTCCTGACGCCAGCCATTCGTGAACGTTTATTCCCCTTTATGGGCGGTATTGCGCGTCAGAATAAAATGAAAGCCTTACAGGTCGGCGGCGTGGATGATCATGTGCATGTCCTGATCTCCATGCCTGCAACGATGTCGATTTCCAAGGCCGTTCAATTATTAAAGGGCGGTTCGTCGAAGTGGTTGCACGAAACATTTCCTGAATGTCGTTTGATGCAATGGCAGGAGAAATATGGGACCTTCACCGTGAGCGTTTCGCAGTTGGACAAGATCACGCAGTACGTTGCCAATCAGGAAGAGCATCATCGCAAGCTGACTTTTCAGGAAGAGGTGTTGGCGTTGTTAAAAAGGCACGAGGTGGAATATGACGAACGTTATATGTGGGATTGAGTCAGCCGTTCCTACGGAACTTATCCCGTGCCCGATTGGACCCGGCGTTGAAACACCGGGCTATCGTCGGGTCGTGCCTACGGCACTGGAACCGCAGAACGAGAAGGTGGCGGTTCGGTCGGTTCTCGTCGTCAGCAAATTCTACCACGCCCGTTTCTCTTTCAGTTTGTTGATCTCCTTTTGCCAGCCTGAGCATTACCCATAAGTCCGAAAGGAGAACGCCAGCGGCGTTCCGTCCCAAAGCCCAGGGTGGTCCCGCTCAGCGGGAAGCTACCCTGGGTGCGCCGGCTTAGAATCTTCAACCCCAACGGGGTTGCGCCTGCTCTCGTCATTTATTCAACGGACGGACGCAACCCGGTTGGGGTTGTGAATTTCAATCTCCTTTTCCCAGGGTAGTCCCGCAGACGGGACAACCCTGGGCTTTGGGCCGCAATCCCTTTGGGATTGAAGACCATGCAAATGCTTGCCTTCCGTCGTCATCGCGACTGATGGGTAACGCTCAGTTTTTGCCAGCGGAGGTGACGGGCTTTTAACCTGCGATCTCACGGCGACGGCTTCTTTTTCTTTGGCGTTTCTTTCCCTGCGATCAACTGTTTGCCGTGACGGAGGGTTCGGCGATAGTTGCCTTCGTCCATGTCGGGAGGGAGCCCCGCTTTTTCGCAGACGTAGGCCATGAGTTCGTCTCCTTTATGGCCCAGCGCAATCCCTTCCAGCTCGGCGGTGTAGGCAAGTTTGGCGCGGCGGGTGATTTTGGCAATTTCTTCGATGCGGCGACGGAAGGGTTCGCCTTTGAGACCTTCTGACTTCGCCTGGACCGTCGCGGCGTCGACACGGCGGAGGATTTGAATCAAAATAATGGCGCACGGCGAAACTGCCCGCGGCGGCTTGCGACTGTTCCACACGCACGATTCGTCGGTATTCCCAGAGCAGTTTGCGATCCGGCGGTGAAAGATCCATCGCATGGAGGGCAGTGACGATGAGCAACGGAAAAACTCCGGTTAAATCGTGCAATTCGCGTGTCTTTTTGTGCCCGGAAAGCGACAAAAAATCAGATTTTTTCACTTCAGCAAATCCCACTTCTTCAACGAGTTACAAAAAAGGTCACGGAATGGGCCCATTCCGTGACCTAAAACTTTTTTTCGATCTGTGAAAAACTGTTCCTCGTTCGATTGATTCGGATTCGTTACCGGACAATGGCCCGTGTTGAACCAGGGTGTTCCTGGTTGCACGTCAAAAAGATTGATTCTTCGCATACCAATAAGTCGAGGAAGTCTGGTCACCCGGAAACTGAACCGATCGATGGGACAAGACAGAAAGAAAACAAAATATGACAAACTATACACCAGTTAAAGATTCCGATCTCCTGACGTCGGCTCAGGACCTCGCCCATGGCGAGGAGTTGATCGGCAACGAACTTGACGTTGCACAAAACAAGTCAGTCAAACTCAACGCGGATATTGCGGATCTCATCGGCAAACGCGCAGGCTACGAAATTGCCAAGGATCAATTGGCGGTTTACCGCGAGGCGATTCAGTCGGTTTATAAGACCGGCCGCACGTTCATGGGCCTCAGCCGTGACATGTTCAAACCACGTCTCGGAACTGAGTTCTCCGATTCGTGGAAGCTCGTCGGCTTCGAAGATACGCTAGCGTTGCCCGCAACTCCCGCGCAGATGCAGCTGGCGTTGCAGACGATCAAGAACTACTTCACCGCCAATCCGACCTACGAGGTGGCTGCGTTGAACCTGACGTCGGCGCATGCGCAGGCGTTGTTCGATCAACTGAGCGCGGCGCGTGGCGCGGTTTACAACCAGGAGATGGTTGTTTCCGCCGCCAAGGACGCTCGCGATGCGGCGTCGACGAAGTTGCGCCTTCGCTATCGCGGGTTCATCGACGAACTCAGCCAGTTGCTCGGTCCATCGGATCAGCGCTGGAAAGTGTTCGGCCTGAATGTGCCCGATGCGCCGGCGACCCCGGATATCGTCGAAGGCGTGAAAGCGACGTTAATCGGACCGACGGCAGTGGCGTTGAAATGGAATGCAGCGGCGCGCGCGGATTATTACCGCGTGTTCACGAAGATCCATGGTCTTGTGACCGAGTATGTGGCGGTCGGTTCCCCGGCGGACCTCGATTTCACGATCGAGAACCTGCCGTCGAATACCGCGATCGACATTGTGGTGACGGCCGTGAATGCGGGTGGTGAAACATCGTATTCAGAAGTTGTGACCATCAATACGCACGCGTAAGCGTGCGGGTTCAAAGTTGAAAGTTTAAAGTTCAAAGTTGAACCGGTGGAGCAAGCGCGCTTTGCCGTGACTGAAAACAAAGCCGCTCGCGAGAAATCGCGGGCGGCTCTTTCTTTTCTGCGTAAGAGACGAAGTGAGAAGACTCGAGAGAACGCCAGAGTTCCTGGCTATTTTCAGCGGAATAAAGCTTCAAGAAAAAAGAAGAAGCGCCGAAAAGCAAAAAGGTTCACCGAAAAACCAAGGACAGAACTCCCTCTCTTCGCAGCCCAGCGCGAGGAAGAAGGCTCGGGGAGAGGAGCGGCTGATCTCTTTATGACCAAACATTTAAGAGCGGTTTACGAGAAACCCCTCTCTCCGGCTCTCTCCCCGCCGCTGCGCTGTCGGGGCGAGAGAGTTCGCGCTCTAAAACTTTGTTTACCTCATACCGCTTTCGCGGATCTCCATAACCAGATTTATTTCGCGACGAACTTCTTCACCATATTTTCCAGCGCGGTAATCCAGAGCGGATGCTCGTTCATGCAGGGAATCAAGGTGCATTCCTTGCCGCCGGCATGGATAAAACTTTCGCGTCCGCGCTCGCCGATTTCTTCGATGGTTTCCAGGCAATCCGAGACGAACGCCGGGCACATCACGAGCAGCTTTTTGATTCCTTCTTTCGGAAAACGTTCCAGTTCGAAATCGGTGTAAGGCTTGAGCCACGGGTCACGGCCAAGACGAGATTGGAAAGAGACGGAATATTTTCCCTCGGGCACTCCCGCTTTTTTCACAAACGCTCGTGTCGTCGCAAAACATTGCGCACGATAACAGGTGGCATGCGCCGGACTTGGCGTCTCACAACAATTGGGGGTGGCAAGGCAATGACAACCCGTCGGGTCTGATTTGCGAAGGTGTCGCTCCGGAATGCCATGATAACTGAAAAGCAAGTGATCGTAGCCTTTCTCGAGGTAATCTTTGGCACTCGCAGCCAGAGCGTTGATGTAATCTTCGTCCGCGTAAAAAGGCGGTTGCACCTGGACGCGCATCTTTGGCGCGACACGCCGGGCGAGTTCTTTCACGCGCACCACGGCCGTTTCAAAACTCGACATCGCGT
>CBHTTJ010000206.1:0-9662 GCA_966095605.1 uncultured bacterium
GCTCAATTCAAAACAAATGCCGCGGACAAAAAAGCGTTTGAAAAATGGGTTCGCACGAGCGCGGAATTTTTGAAGAAGACACCGACCGGTTGGATTACCCCAAAGCCGACGGTGACTTTCAAAATCAAAGAAACGAACGCGACCGTCGCGGCGAATTCTTCCGTGAAGAAAGACAACACCGTTTCGTTGAGCAGCAAACCAAAGGAAAACATCCAGCTGTCGCTGTCGGTTTCGAACATGACCATTGCCGCGATTCGTTTGAAGGTGACGCCGCAGGTGGACGCCAAAATGGGGAAGGGAAAGAAAGTCCGCCAGGGCACCGCGTTGACTCTGACGGCCAAACTGAAGATGAACGGCGTCGAAACGAACGTTTCCTTTCTCCAGGCCGACGCGGATCACAAAGAACCGCGTTACTCGATGGGAATCCCGAAAATCGGCATCAAAGATGTCTGGCAAATTTCCCCGGCGCACGATTCGCAGATCGGAATGTGGGTGTTGGAAAAACCACTGCAGGTCAACAGCAACGCCACGCTGGTTTTGAATCTTGGCAACGCGGCACTTGTCTCCCTGCGAGCTTCAGTTTCTCCCTTTGCCGCGATAGAGCCATTGAGTTCGGGTGGCAGCGAAGTTCTTGCGCAAGCTCTTGGGAAATCTGCGTCCCGTCGTACTGCAACGGAAAAAGATCTGGTGAATATGACCTATCTTTTAAGTTCCGGCTGGAATGAAAAGAGTCTTGCCGCTGTGACCGCGATTGCGCCGGAAATCTGGGCATGCCGCAACGGGCGCACGATGACAATGGTCACGGAAGCACGTGAACCTCTCGTGACGCGCGTCTTGCCACGCGGCAATTGGCAGGATGAAAGCGGCGAAATCGTTCTACCTTCCGTTCCGCATTTTCTGTCACAACCAGTCAATCCAGAGAATCGCCGCCTCACGCGTCTTGATTTGGCAAAATGGCTGGTTTCCAAAGAGAACCCTCTGACATCTCGCACGATCGTGAACCGTTTCTGGAAACAATTCTTTGGCAATGGTCTTTCGGCGGTGGTTGACGATCTTGGCGCGCAGGGCGAGTGGCCGGTTCACCCCGAACTTCTTGACTGGTTGGCAGTGGAATTCGAAGAAAGCGGATGGGACGTCAAACATCTGATCAAGCTCATGGTGATGTCTTCAGCTTATCAGCAGGATTCAAATTTACGTCCAGTGCTGAAAGACGTTGATCCCAATAATCGTCTCGTGTCCTGCCAGTCCCCGCGTCGGCTGGACGCTGAATTCGTGCGTGACAATGCGCTGGCAATTTCTGGTTTGTTAAACACAGATGTCGGTGGACCTAGCGCACATCCCTATCAACCCGCTGGATTTTACGCGAACATTCAATTCCCCGATCGCGACTACTATCCCGACAAGGACAATCGGCAATATCGCCGCGGCGTTTACACGTGGTGGCAACGGACGTTTCTCCATCCGATGATGGCCAACTTCGACGCGCCTTCCCGCGAAGAAACGGTTTGCACCCGCAACATTTCCAACACGCCCCAGCAAGGATTGACACTCTTGAACGATCCAACCTTCGTGGAAGCCTCGCGTGTTTTCGCCGCGGGAATTCTCGAAGGCAAAAAGAAGTCCGACGATCAGCGTATCGATGCGGCTTACGAACGCGCCCTCGCTCGACCCGCCAAACAAAAGGAAAAGGATTCGCTGAAAACATTCCTCGACGAGCAACGCAAACATTACCGCGAACACTCGGACGAAGCGGAAAAATTGTTACAGGTGGGAATTACACCGCCCGCAAGCGGTGATAAGACGGAACTCGCGGCATGGACACAGGTTTGCCGCGTCATCATGAATTTGCACGAAACCATCACGAAATATTGAGGCTTATGAAACCCGATTTTGATTTGGAAAAATTTGCTCTAAGCATCAATCGCCGCACATTTCTTGGACGCGCCGCGTATGGTCTCGGCGGGATCGCCCTGGCCGCGCTGCTGAACCCCAAATTAATTGGCAGCGCACAAGCAGCAACCGCGGAAGGAAAATGGCAGGGCATTGTGAATCCATTGCACTATCCCGTTCGCGCCAAGCGAATCATTCACCTCTGCATGGCCGGCGGCCCGTCGCATCTTGAAAGCTTTGATTTCAAACCGAAACTCAAGGAGCTCCACGACAAACCTTTTCCCGAGTCGTTTACCAAAGGCCAACAACTGGCGCAGCTGCAGGGAGCTGTCTTGAAAGCACGCGGACCCTTCTGCGAATTCGCAAAGCACGGCAAATCCGGCCAGGAGATTTCATCCCTGTTCCCCCATATCGCGAGCATTGCCGACGATATTTGTATCGTTCGCTCGATGCACACCGAGCAGATCAATCACGATCCGGCGCACGCGTTCATGAATTCCGGTTCGATCATCAAAGGTCGTCCCAGCATGGGATCGTGGCTGCTTTATGGTCTTGGCGCCGAAACAGAAAACCTGCCGGGCTTTGTTGTCCTGACATCGAAAGGGAAATCGGGTGTTCAGCCTGTTTCCGCCCGCCAATGGTCGAGTGGTTTTCTGCCGAGCAAATTTCAAGGCATTCAATTTCAATCTCGCGGCGACGCCGTGCATTACGTCGGCAATCCGGAAGGCGTTTGTCAAAGCACGCAACGTCAGGTCGTGGAAGAAGTCAATCGCCTCAACGGCATTCTTGCCGAGGATCATGTTGATCCGGAAATCCAAACGCGCATCAGTCAATATGAATTGGCCTTTCGCATGCAAACTTCGGTTCCAGAACTGACCGATTTTGCGAGCGAACCGAAACACATCCTTGATATGTACGGGATCAAGGAACCGGGCGATGGAACGTTTGCTTCGAATTGTCTGATGGCACGGCGACTTGCCGAACGCGGCGTGCGTTTTGTTCAAGTTTATCATCGCGCCTGGGATCACCACGGCGGCATCGAGACCGATATGCCAGTCGCCGCTCGCGACGTTGATCAGGCTTCGGCAGCACTGATCAACGATTTAAAACAACGCGGGATGCTCGATGATACACTCGTATTGTGGGGTGGGGAATTCGGTCGGACACCGATGGGGCAAGGCAGCGGACGCGATCATCATATCAATGCGTTCTCCGTCTGGATGGCCGGCGGCGGCATTAAAGGTGGGCTCACGTGGGGCAGCACGGACGAATTGGGCTACCGCTTCGTGGAAGATGATCAGAAGATGCACGTGCACGATTTACACGCGACGATGCTGCGCCTTTGTGGCATTGATCACAAACGATTGACGTTCCGCTCGCAAGGACGTGACTTCCGCCTGACGGATGTCGCCGGAAATATTGTGGAAGGAATTATCTCCTAACCTTCAGGCCATCGCGTATTCGACTCCGAAATTCGCGAGTTCACGCTGGAGGCGTTCCATGGGCAGGCCGACGACGTTGCTGTAGGAGCCAAAAATCTTTTCCACAATAATGTCACCGTGTTCCTGGATGGCATAACCCCCTGCTTTATCCAGCGGATTGATGCGCGAAAGATATTCGTGAATTTCCTCTGCGCTCAACTTGCGGAATTTCACACGAGTTCTTTCAACGAGAATTTTTTGGTGATGATTACGCAAGTGAATCAGACAAACCCCACTCATCACTTCGTGAATGTTGCCACTCAATGCTTTCAACATCCGCTGCGCCTCTTTCAAGTTCTTAGGCTTCCCGAAGACTTTGCCATTTAACGTGACCAAAGTATCGACACCAAGAACGACCGCGTCGGGAAATTTTTTTGAGACATGACGCGACTTGTAATACGCGTTCATCTGGCAAAGTTCGCCAGCGGTGAGTTGTTCGTGATGAACCTCGTTGATGTCCGCCGGGACAATTTCAAAATCCAATTCAAGCTGTCGCAGCAATTGCGCTCGACGCGGAGAGGCGGACGCCAGGATCAACGAAGAACTCATAAAAACCTTTCGTTCTATGCTTAGGACTCTATCTACAAATGCCACAAAAGCCGCATTTGGTAAATAGGGGGATATCTCCAGACAGAATGAAGGGGTCGGAATGCTTGTCTCCGTTCTTGCCTGATTTTGGCGGTTCGCCTAGTTTCCCGACCATTCAAGTATGAATTCCTCAATTCGCATCAAACTGTCTGTCATGATGTTTCTCCAATTTTTTATCTGGGGAAGCTGGTTTGCGACACTAGGCCTCTGCCTTGCGTCAAATAATCTGACTAACATTATTGGACCGGCGTATGGCAGCGCACCGTTGGCTGCAATCATTGCGCCGCTCTTCCTGGGCCTGATCGCCGACCGCTTCTTCAACTCCGAAAAAGCCATGGGCCTTTTGCACCTGATTGGCGGCGGCCTGATGTTTGTTGCGGCGGGACTGGCAGCTAAAGGCGACGGTAACTCTCTCGTTTGGTTGTTCAATGCTTACATGCTTTGCTACATGCCGACCCTCGGTCTCAGCAACACCGTTGCTTTCACTAATATCGACGATCGCAATAAATTTCCGGCATTACGCGTGTGGGGCACGATTGGATGGATCGTCGCAGGATTGATTGTCGGTGGCCTTGGCTGGTCCGGCAGTCTGAATATTTTCAAATTGGCGGCGGTGTCGTCGATCTTACTCGGTGTGTTCAGTTTTGTCCTCCCCGCCACACCTCCACCCGCAAGAGGCCAAAAAGTGAACCTTGGCTCACTTCTGATGAAGGATGCATTCAAAATGCTCGCCCACCCTGCCTTCCTCGTCTTCATTATTTGTTCAACCCTGATTTGCATTCCGCTCGCCTATTACTATGCATTCACATCGAATTATCTGGATCAAATCGGATTTAAGGCATCGGGCTCAACCATGTCCCTCGGTCAGATCTCAGAAATCTTCTTCATGTTGCTGGTGCCATTTTTCTTCCGTCGCCTCGGAGTCAAATGGATGATTTTTGTGGGCATGCTTGCCTGGGTGGTTCGGTACGCCCTTTTCTCATTTGGCGCACCCAACCAGGTAGTGATGATGATTTTGCTCGGGGTTGTCCTTCACGGGATTTGCTACGACTTCTTTTTCGTCACTGGCTTCATGTATACCGACTCCCGAGCACTGCCTGAAGCACGCGGCCAGGCACAATCGATGTTGGTGTTTTTCACCCAGGGCGTCGGCATGTATTTCGGTTACAAGGTGGCGTTTTCTAAATTCGGCAGCACGATGACGCAATACGATGCGTTGAAAGCGGTCCTCCCCAAGGAATCATTCACTTTCTGGGAATCATTCGGCAAAATGTTCGCCGCGGAAAAAGCAACCGTGCCGGGCACCTTACTTCAGGACACCATGACCCAATGGAAGCAATTTTGGATGTTTCCGTGTTTGATGGCTGCGGCGATCATGATCGTTTTCGCAATTGCGTTCTGGGACAAGACCACCACTCAGGACAAAAAATAAGCTTTTCGAGCTTTTGAGCCGGCGTGAGATTCTCGCGCCGGCTCTTTGTTTTGCAGTTGGCTCAAGTATTTGGTGTTGGAATTTTAGAGTCGGATGTTTATTACAAATCCATGCGTTTAATCACTCTCTCGCTCTCTCTCGTCAGCCTCCTCGCTTTTGATAAACTGGCTGCCGAGGTTAAAATTCCCGAAGAATGCAAACAGAACGGCTTCGCCATTGGATGTCAGGCATGGACTTTTAAAGAATTTACTGTCTTCGAAGCGATAGAGAAAACCGCACAAGCAGGCGGTAAAGTTATCGAATTATTTCCACGGCAGAAATACACGGCCGAAGACGCAAAATTGAAGTTCGATCATAACGCCACCGACGAAATGATCGAAAAGGTTAAAGCGAAGCTCAAAGAGCAGAACGTCGTTGCAGTGAACTATGGAGTCGTCGAAATCCCCCAGGATGAAGCACAGGCCCGAAAAGTTTTTGAGTTCGCCAGGAAGATGGGCCTGCGCGCCGTCACGACTGAGTCGGAAAAATCCATCGATACGATTGAAAAACTCGCCAAGGAATTCGATGTAATGGTCGGTTTCCACGATCATCCTAAGCGTGCGAAAGATCCCAGTTACAAAATGTGGGATCCAAATCACATTCTCGCCCTGGTCAAAGATCGCGATCAACGCATTGGTGCCTGCGCTGACATTGGGCACTGGGTTCGTTCCGGTTTAAATCCTGTTGAATGCCTCGAAATCCTGAAGGGCCGAGTCGTGAGCAGTCATTTGAAGGACCTGACGGAATTTGGAAATGTTGAAGCGCATGACGTTCCCTACGGCACCGGCATCTCGAATATTGGCGCCGTATTGGATGAATTCAAAAAGATCGGTTTCGATGGCAATATTTCCGTCGAATATGAGTACAATTGGCAACGCAACGTTGTTGATGCGGCGCAGTGCATTGGGTTTGTCCGGGGCTACGGCGCAAAGAAATAACTGACCTTTTCAGTAAATAAAAAACCCAGGCTCCTTGCGGGGCCTGGGTTATTGAAACCAAAAGTAGTCTTACGCGCGTTCCATGTACTTGCCGGTGCGGGTATCAATTTTGATCTTCTCGCCCGTTTTGATAAACAATGGAGCCTGAAGGGTCAGACCGGTTTCAACGACAATGGCCTTTTGGACATTGTTCGCCGAGTCACCGCGGATGCCTTCGGGAGCATCTGTAACGGTAAGAACAACGCTGGCGGGTAATTCCACCGTGACAGCTTTTTCTTCAACAAACGTCACGGTAACGGAACCGTTTTCAACGAGATAATTCTTCGCGTCGCCAACGAGTTCCGGAGAAAGCGTAACGGTTTCGTACGTTTCCGGATCAGAAAACACAAAATCTTCCCCGTCTTTGTAGCTGAAATCCATCTTGCGAGTGATCATTGGAACGACGTCAATGCGTTCCGTTGAGCTGAAGCGGACATCGGCGGATTTGCCGGTTTTGATGCTGCGAATGGTGGCCTGCACGAAAGCGCGGAGGTTGCCGGGCGTGCGGTGCTGACTGTCGAGGACAACGGCGACGTCACCGTTGTAAATAATGGCCATTCCTTTACGTAAATCGTTTGCTGTTGGCATAACTTTCTCTTGTCTAAAAACCTCCGCTGAGCTTTTTCCTGATCAGCGGAGCTGTGGAAATTACTCAAGATAGGCCTGAATGCAAGCCGCAATTGCGGTTATCCCCAGCCATCGAGGTCCGATTTTCAATCAGCGACGGTTCCCAGGTCCCTGAAACTACATTTAGATCCGCATGAAAGATCGGAGTTAAACTCCAGAACTAAAAACCAGCTTCGGATACCTTTCTCGCGCGGGAAACAGGCAACAGGACTTCAGCAATTCTCGCAATAACGCAAACGCAGCATCGTTGATCAGGAAAAACACATCTGCCCAGATTGAGCGCTCGAACTCTGGCCATACGTTGCTGATATGAAAACAAAACATTTCATTTTGCCAACTATCTGGGCTGTCTCCAGTTTTCTTGTCGGAGCCCAAACCAATCAACCATCGACGAATCAAGCCGAAAAGAAGCCGCCCAACCGCAAAGGTCAGGAAATTCTCGATCTCATAAATCAGGATCGTACGTCTCTCCACACTCCTGAAGGACAACTCGATCCGGAGGAGATCGCGCATTTACAGCGGATGATTCGATTATATGAACTACGGGCAGGATTTACCGATGTGGATACTGCCCGCAAAAACCTTATGGTCCCAGCCTCTGAAACCTCTGAAGCAGTAGCACAACAATCAGAATCATCGTCGTCTGAAAGCGAGTTGAAAAATCTGCGCGACGAAGTAGCGAACTTGCGCCAACAACTTCAGAATTTCCAGCCGCAAAACTCTCCCAGTCAGAACAATTCCAGCACCATCGATGAATCCGCAGGCGCACAACATCCTCCAAGCGACTGGAGGGAAAATCCTTATCGTTATTACCGGCGTTATCGCGAACGTTAAGGCCGGCGACATTTTGTAAATATTTCCATTTTGCCCGCCGAATACTAAATTGGCAGGTAATGGAAGATTTCGACCAACGATTTGGAGGCATCCAACGCCTTTACGGCAAAGCTGCTCTCGAAAGATTTCGCGGCGCGCATGTAGCCGTGATCGGCATTGGCGGTGTCGGAACATGGGCTGTCGAAGCGCTCGCTCGATCCGGCATTGGATATCTAACGCTCATCGACCTTGACGAAATCTGCGTCAGCAACGTCAATCGACAATTACACGCGCTTGATGGGCAGATTGGCCGGCCCAAGGTCGAATCGATGGCTGATCGAGTGAGGGCAATCAATCCAACGTGCAAAGTCAGCGCCCTCCAGGAGTTTTTTACAGACGCAAATGCCGACACTATCCTCTCCCAAAAATTCGATGTGGTTCTGGATGCGATTGATAACGTCCGAAATAAATGTTTGCTCATCGCGCGCTGCCACCAAATGGGCGTTCCAGTCGTAACCACGGGCGGCGCAGGTGGACGACGAGACGCCACGCAAATCCGGGTAGCTGACCTGAATCGCACCACCCACGATGGCTTGCTACAAACGGTGCGCAAACAATTACGTCAGGACCACAATTTTCCGCGCGATCCGAAAGCCGCATTTGGGATCGACTGCGTTTTTTCTGCCGAACCGCCCGTTTTCCCGCAAAGTGACGGCAGCGTTTGCACCCAACGGGAAGCAGGATCCGAGCTCCGACTTAACTGCGATAGTGGTTACGGAACGGCGACCTTTGTGACCGGAACATTTGGGTTCGTGGCCGCAGCTCAGGTGCTGAAAAAGCTGGCCCGAGAATAACCTCTATTCAAAACTGGTTTCGAGAATCACCAGTTTTTTACTGCCTTTGTATCTTAAAGAAATTTCCACGGTATTTTCAGACATAGGTGAATCAATCGTCGTGATTTTATTTGGCTCCAGAACGCTGCGTGAAGCCAGTTTACCATTAATAAATACCTCGAAGGACCGGGACAAATTTTCGCGATTCATGACCTGTGTGCGAACCGTTCGTTTGTTCGAGGGGAGACGAAGGTAAACAATTCCGGTTCCTTCCGGGGATTGCGGGTCTAAATCTCGAAATGATGTCGAATTGGAATATCCAAAAGGTCCCGCCGGGGTTCGTCCGTGTGGAACAAACTGATCGCCGGGATGCGTGCTCCATCCGCTGCCTTCCTGTGAAGCCGGCTTTGAGTTTGGGTTCGTCGGCGGCGCCAGCCATTCGGTGTTCACCGCTAATCCATTTAACGATCCCGGCACCAGGCCCCGTTCACTTTCGTAGTTTCCCCAAATAATCTTGTCCTCAATTAGAGGATACCGGTGATGGTTGCTCATTCCAATGTAGCGCACGAGGTTCAACAGCAAACGGTCAGCACACGGGTCAATTCCCGCACGATGAACAAGATCAAAAGCGGAAATGACAAATGAACCTTTGCCACAAAACATTTCGCAAAGGGCGACACCTTCCAAAGCGCGATCGTAGTCCGCAAGGACAGCCGTATTCTCCAAGGCGCCGCTTTTTAACCGGAATCCTTCCGTGACGGGATACATTTTTGGAAAACCTTCCCGAGTTTGATTCCATTTCGTGTAGTCAGACCAAAGCGCAAGCCGCCCTCTGTTCAGGCCATCGAAGACCGGATGATCCGGTCGTTCCGGGTTAATGTTCATGTTCTCGAGGAACGGGCGACCCGTCGGTGGATAATGGCGATCGTTGGCGGACGTTCGGAAAAACTGGATACCCTCCGGCAGCCAATTCGTGTCGAAA
>CBHTTJ010000207.1:0-9652 GCA_966095605.1 uncultured bacterium
GTACAACGCCTTGTACTATTTTTAAAAGGCTCAAAAGTAGCAATTTACGGAAAATTACTCCTCTTGACCTCTTTCGAGAGCCCGAGATGACTGGAAGAATCAATACGCCTGGGATTGATTCAACCCACCGGCATGCGTTGACTGCCTCTTCGCCAATCAAACGTCGTTCTAACCGGTTTCGAACTACTAGGTTCTGGTCAGGCTTTGCCGCCGTAGCTGACGTAATCGTCGAGATCAAGCAGATCAAACCAATTGGAAATATCCTCGCGGTGTTCGCCCGCTTTCTTGTGGAGATCGTTAAAATAATCGCGGGTTTCGGGATCTGTCGCCGAACGCTGTTCCTGCCATTGCGACCAGGCGATGATTTCGGGTTCGCTGCGCTTGTTCTTCGCGTTCTCGGTGATCCATTGGAGAATCTCCCAATCGCCTTTACCTGCGGAGAGTTGTTCTTTGAGCTTTTCGGGGTCGATACCCACGAAAGTGACGAAGCGTTGGTCCAACGGGCAGTTATAATGATATTCGCCGTTCTTGCCGTTGAGTGTGGCGCGTCCCTTGTCGAGCATGCGTGGGAGAATCACGTAACCGCCGAGGCGGACACGGGCGCTGCGAGGTGCTTTTTGTGTGAGATCAGGTGCGTGTGATATCATAAGTAGATGTTTTCTGTTCGGCGCAATCTAGGATCGAATGTAGTTCGCGCAAGGGGAAGGGAACAACTTTTTGGTATCTCCGTTTTATCAATTTTCTGGCCCGGCCCGCCATGGCCGCGTAAGTTCCCGCAGGATGTTTCGTAAACTTCAAGTGATCCTGGGCTGGATGGCCGTGCTTTCGGTGACGCTGCTGCTGGGAGCCTGCGGTCGTTCGGAAAAAAAGGAAGAAAGCTCGGGCAGTTCGTCGTCGACGACCAACAATGCGCCATTGTCCCTCCTTTCAGGGACGACCCCTACCTCGACGGTGACTAATTTCCCGGTTCGCGGGGTCGGCACCTTGCAAATTCCTGTCCCAACGACTTGGCGAGCCTCGGCGAAATATTCTCCGCCGGATCGCATACCAGGCTTGACCATTTTCTTCTCGAACGAGGAAGGGAGCAGTTTCGCGATGGAATTTACCGCCTTATTTGACCCCGAAAATCGCTTGGCTCTCAATGCCCGGGCGGCCTGCGAAAAAGCGCTGGAAAAAGCCCGTCCGCGGGCCCTCGAAACCAATCTGTCTGTCCAGGATCTGACAGGACCGGAGTTTTTAGGACACTATTTCTCGATAACAGACAAGACACTCGTCGATCGGATGCCGCCGGTGGGGGAATTTAAATACATGGTCCAGGGAACGTCCAAATTATCCCAATTGGTGATCTCTTTTAAGATATTCTCCAACAATCCCAAGGGGGATGACCGTCAAAAAGGCCTCGAAATGCTCCGAAATATCCGGTTTGTCCGGCAGTGATTCTGGAAAATTGTTCTACTTTCCTTTGTCCTGAAATCTTCTGGCATGTCTCTAGCTAAATGCCTCTCACGTGCGCTTCACAATTCGTGAATGACGCAATAGTCACGCGGCAATCGCCGGTCTCGTGACGCCAAAGGAGAGAGTTAACAAAAAAGGTTAAAAGACACGCTGTCTTCGTTCTGGACAGCGCCAAGAGAGATATGTTCGATTCGATTATTCCTGCACCCGCTGCTGATCCCTGGGTTATTTTCCACGAAGGTTTTTACTATTTCTGTGAGAGCCGTGACCAAACGACACTTTACATCCGCAAAGCAAAGCACCTTCTGGATATTGGCAAGGACGAGGGCACGAAAATCTGGGCTCCTCCTCGCAAAGGACCAAACAGCAAGAACGTCTGGGCACCGGAACTGCATTTCATCAATGGCAAGTGGTACATTTATTACGCAGCCGACGACGGTAAGAACGAGAACCACCGCATGTGGGTATTGGAATCGAAAACAACGGATCCGCTCGGCGAATATATCTGCCGCGGTTGCCTCGAAACCGATGGCTGGGCGATTGACGGAACTGTTTTCACCGCCGCCGATGGCAATTTGTATTTCGTCTGGTCAGGTTGGCCCGGCAAAGTCGACGGTCAACAGAATCTTTACATTGCTCCGATGAGCAATCCCTACAAGTTGTCCGGCAAACGCGTCCTGATTTCCCAGCCGACTGAAGATTGGGAACGCTATGAAATGGCGATCAACGAAGGCCCGCAAGTGTTGAAGCGCGATGGTAAGATTTTCATCATTTACTCCGCCAGCGCCAGTTGGACCGTTCACTACTGCCTCGGCATGCTGGAATTGACCGGTGAAGACCTTCTCGATCCTGCTTCCTGGACAAAGGCCGGCCCTGTCTTCCAAAAGACAGAAACAATCTGGGGCGTTGGACATTGTTCCTTCGTGAAGTCGCCGTGCCAGACGGAAGATTGGATTTTCTATCATGCCAAGACCTCCAAGACGAACGGTTGGTTGGATCGCCGGGTTCTGGCGCAGCGCTTTAACTGGCATCCGAATGGGCGTCCGAACTTCGGCAACCCAACGTTGCCTTTGCCGCAAACACCGACCCGTATCGCGGCTTAAAAATTTCCACGAACTCAGGAAAGCGAGGGAACCGGAGGAATGTTGGATGTGGCAAAAGCCCGTCCGCGCCTTTGGTTCCCTTTTCCGTTTTTAAAAAGTCCCCAGGAACGCGCTGATCTTTTTGTAAACGCGCGCAATTGTCGGAAGGTACAAACCCAATAGAATTCCGATGATCGCAATGACGCAAAGCAGCTCGATCAACGTCACGGCTCGCAAGCCGAGCTTCCGGTTTCGAGATTTTCCGGCCTGCATAATTGTTGGACAAGGTCCATTTGGATTCGTCACGATCCAAAGCAATGACGGTAACGAAAGAATTCGCCGAGCAGTTCGCCAGGGAATGGATCGAAAGCTGGAACGCCCACGATCTGTCCCGTGTCCTCTCGCATTACACCGACGATTTCGAAATGAGTTCGCCATTCATCGCGCAGATGAGTGGTGAGCCGTCAGGGATTCTCAAAGGAAAAGAGAAAGTAGCGGCGTATTGGACGGCGGCACTGAAGAAGTTTCCCGATTTACACTTCGAGCTGCAGAATGTTTTTGTCGGCGCTTCGAGTGTGGTGATTCATTACCGAACCAGCTTCGGACGTATTGCGGCGGAGGTCCTTTTCGTGAACGAGACAGGGAGGGTTTATCGTGCCGCCGCGCATTATCTCAATGGGTGAGCCGTTTACCGGCTGCGGCGTTCGTCCTTTTTGAGCAGCCGGCGAATATTCTTCTTCCAGTTCAGATTTCCCGCCGAGTCGATCGGTGGACAATAACGATCGGCGAGATGATCGAGGAAATCTCCCTTCGCTCCGGCTTTTTGCCAGCGTGCGTAGCTGTTCCGAATCGTATTGATGCAGATGTTGCGGGCATGACTTTCATTCCGCACCTTCATGGAAAGAATTCCGTAAGGCACTCGCGCCTTGCTTCCGCCCTCGACGATATAAATAGCGTCGGCAATGCGTTCCATCCGCTCAGCCGTCAACGAATTATTCGCGTGAACCGTCCAGCTGCCCAAAAGCAAAAGGACCAGAATCGCTTTCATCTCTGCCTCCATGCTTATTGAAGCAAGGGCAGGGGAGACATTGCATCCGTGGGCGGGATGAAATGCTTATGGTTGAGGAAACTGCCGCCAGACGCGGGGTTTTGGAGGTTATTTACCTCGGACCAACTTCAAGATCGCCAGCGTGTTCAGCGTCGCTTTCGGCAATATGGAAGCAACGTCGACGTATTCCTGTTCCTTCGTTCCATCCGCGCTTTGCTCGGAACAATGTGCGTTGTCTCCGTTGGGTCCAAGGCCATCGAGCGTTGGCACCGCGTGGCAAATAAAGTTTCCGTCACTTAATCCGCCACGTTCTTCATTGAGAACCGTGAGACCAAGTTCACGACCGGTTTCGCGCCAGACCTGGTAAAGGTTCAGCGTCGCATCATTGCGCGGCCAGGGTGGGCTTTCGGTGAGTAATTCCACTTTGACGTCGCAGACCTGCCCATCCTCCGCGGATTTTACGGAGCCTTTTCCATTCAAAGCCATGATGGCGTTGACAGCTTCCCGGTAGGCTTCCGCTGAGAACGAACGCATTTCCAATTCTGCCGTGGCGAGGTGGGGCACGCGATTGATTACCGTTCCACCAGAGACGTTTCCGATATTAACGGTGACGCCCTTCGAGTAATTCGTCACCGCGGCAATGCGCTGAATGGTTTCTGAGATCTGCACGACCGCATTAATGCCACGTTCGTGATGGCTTCCCGCATGTGCTCCGCGTCCTTCAGCCGTGACGCGAAAGACCGCGCGACCTTTGCGCGCGGTCACGACAAGAAATTGTTTTTCGGAGCGAACACCCGATTCAAACACCAACGCCGCCAACGTTTCTTTCCCGAGTCGATTGAGACAAAGCGTGCCGAAGTCCGGGGAGTAAACTTCTTCGGACGAATTCAAAAGAATCTTCCACGTGATATCCTCAAAAACATCCGGCGCAATTTTTCTTAACGCTGAAAGGATCAGATGAATCATCACCGTGCCGGCTTTGATGTCCATGACCCCGGGCCCGTAAATGCGCTCACCGGCCTCCCTCCAGACGAAGTTATTTCGTTTTTCTTCTTCCGGTGGAAAAACGGTATCGAGATGAGAGATCAGACCGATGGTGCGCGTGGTGCGACCGGGCCGAGTCATGACCAGGTGATCGCCGTAATCTTTCCGAAAGGAGGGTGTATAGTCTTCAGTAAAACCGAGTTCACGAAACGATTCCGCGGTGAACTTTGCCAACTGGCTGATCCCGTTGCGATTGGTCGTAAAGCTGTTGATTGCGACCATCTTCTTCAGGAGTTCGAGCGCAGCGGGAAGTTGTTGTTTCAGGAAATCGGCGAGTTGAGGGTCACAATTCATAGCAACAATGGCGGCGGATTGTGCTGAGAAATCGCCGATTTCAAAAGGAATTTCTGCCGGGTAAGGGCCGGACTATTTGCTCGACCTGGAAAGGGCGACTTTTCATAATGCACTGTTCACATGCGGGCTAAGCAAACAACTCGGTGGTGCCACCTTCTTGCGATGGCTGCGTGGCTTCTTGTTGTTTGTTCCTGCCTATCCCTTGTTCCGTCAGTTCGCGCCGCCGCCCATATCTCGTCGGATCCCAAGTACCTCCATCAAATCTGGCGTATCGAGGATGGCCTTCCGAACCCTTACATCCGCGCCGTCATGCAATCGAGCGACGGCTATTTGTGGCTGGCGACGGAGGAAAGCCTCGCGCGATTTGACGGGGTGCACTTTGAGGAATTTGATCGCAAGACCGTCAGTGGCCGGGTCGACCGGTGGTGTGTCGGGTTGTTTGAAGGTCGTGACAAAAGCATCTGGGTATCGAGTGCCAATCGTGGGGTCGCTCAATTGAAGAATGGGGTCACAAAACATTTCACAACCGATGAAGGGTTGCTGCACAACTACGTCCTCTCGGTATACGAAGATCGTGTGGGCACGGTCTGGGTCGGAACTGCCATTGGTCTTTGCCAATATAAAGACGGCAAGTTCATCACGAGAACCAACGATCCGGGGCTTCCTTTTGCTGCGGTGCGCACGATTTACGAAGACCGAAAAGGAGATGTGTGGGTGGGAACATCCAAAGGCCTCTCCAAATTCAGTAACAACAAGTTTACGTTGTTTCCGAGCGACAAGCTTGTGAACGAAGCGGTCATGTGCGTGTTCGAAGATAGCAAAGGCGTTTTATGGATTGGAACGGCAGGCGGCGTAACGCGAATTGCTGATGGAAAATCGACGCACTTCAGCACCAAGCATGGATTGATACACAATGCGGTCCGCGCTATCTGCGAAGATGAGGAGGGCGCTATCTGGATCGGGACCCAGGGCGGATTGCAGCGATTTGTCGACGGGCGCCTTCGTCCCGTTCTCCTCAAAACTTCCAATGACCCTGATTTCGAAGGCATCGCTTTTGTTTACTCCTTGTTTGTGGACCGCGAAGGTGACATTTGGGTTGGAACGAACCTTGGCTTGAGCCGTCTGCAGCGTCAAAAGTTTCAAACGATCACCACCGACGATGGGCTGCTGCACAATCTGACAACGTTGGTTTACGAAGACAGTCGTCGCAACATGTGGATCGGAACCTACGGCGGCGGGCTTTCTCAGATCCGTAGCAACCTGATCACCACGTGGACGACGGCGAATGGGCTCTCCGACGATCATGTTCTTGCCCTGTGTGAAGATCACGAAGGCACCATCTGGATCGGTACCGATGGTGGAGGCGTGGATCGGTTCAAGGACGGTCGGTTTACCAACTATCGTACGCCGAATCCTCAGGCCAACAGTGTTCGGCTCATTTTCGAAGATAGCCAAAAGAATCTTTATATCTGCAACAACGCCGGGGTTTCCCTTTTTGAAGATGGACGACTGACGCAAAATACGAACTTTCCCAGAACCGCCGTGAAAGCGTTTCTTGAAGACAACGAGTCCACGCTTTGGCTTGGATGGCAGGACGGTTTGTTGCATGTGACTCGCTCCGGGATCAAACGATTCGACGAAAAGAGCGGTCTCTCCTCTCGTTCCATCAATTGTATTTTTCAGGACAGTGCAGGATTGATCTGGTTTGGAACTGATGCTGGATTGAACCTCCTGCAGGGAAATAAATTTGCTCCGTGTCAGCCGACGGGCCTGGCGAACGAACGCATTCTGCAAATTTTGGAAGATGATGATGGCCGCCTTTGGTTCGGGACCCGTGATGGCGTCTTCTGCGCCTTTCGCCGCGATCTCCTCGATTTTATTGAGCGAAAGGCATCCACCATTAACGTCGTTTCGTTTGGAAAGAAAGATGGGATGCGCCGGGCCCAGTGCAATGGTATCGCCAGTCCAGCAGGCTGGAAAAGTAAGGATGGCCGCATTTGGTTTTCTACATTGCACGGAGTCGTTGCGTTTGATCCACGGCAAATGCGCACCAAGGAAATTCCTCCGCCGGTAGTCATTCAACGTATCCTCGTGGATGAAAAGTTAGTTTCGTTGGAATCTCCTGCCACTCTTCCACCCGGTGACGGCGAAGTGCAGTTTGATTTCACGGCGCTGTCGTTCAGGTCCCCGGAATCGGTTCGATTCCGCTACATGTTGGAAGGCTTGGAAACGCAGTGGCGTGATTCGGGCAGTCGCCGTATTGCTCGCTATACCAATCTGCGGCCAGGGAAGTACACGTTCAAGGTGAACGCCAGCAATCCGGGCGGAGCATGGAATGCATCCGACATAACCTTTGCGTTTGCCTTGCAGCCGCATTTTTACCAGACCTATTTGTTTTATTTCATCTGCATCGCCGGGACGGCTCTGACCATTGTGGGTGTTCATTTCTATCGAGTCCTTAGCCTCCGCCAGCGCGAACGCGAGTTGGTGACGCTGGTGGAAAGACGCACCGCGAAGCTGCAGGAAATCATCAAAACAATGGAGTCGTTCAACTACAGCATCGCCCACGACCTGCGGGCTCCGTTGCGCGCGATCAAAGGATTTACCAATGCTCTGATCGAAGATTACAATGCCTCGTTCGATTCGGTGGCGCATGATTATTCCAAACGCATCCGCATGGCCGTGGATCGCATGGACAAGCTGATCGACGACCTTTTGATCTTCGGCCGCATTACCCACAAGGAAATCACGTTGAGCTGGGTGGAATTGGATACGATTCTGACCCGGACCGAGAATGAAGTGGGTGCCGAAATTGTTGCGCGCAAAGCAAAACTGCAGATCGACAAACCATTGCCGCAGGTCTGGGCGAACGAAACGCTCTTACAACAGATTCTGACCAACCTCATCAGCAATGGAATTAAATTCGTCCCCAAGGGAACAACGCCGCATGTGCACGTGTGGACGGAACGTACGGAAAATCGTTCCACCAAAATTTACGTCAGCGACAACGGCATCGGGATCGATACAAAACACTACGACAAAATTTTCGGCGTGTTTGAACGCCTCCACAGCACCGAAGCGTATCCAGGAACGGGTATCGGCCTGGCGATTGTGCAGAAAGCCACCGAACGAATGGACGGGAAGGTGGGGCTCAGTTCAAAGCTAGGGTCTGGAAGCTGTTTCTGGATCGAATTGTTTGATCCCGCAAAATCGCCAAGCAAACCGGACAAAACGCCGCTGCCGTTCAAGCTGTCCGCGAAGTAAGCTTTATTTTCGCCGGCCTTTCAACTCCACGTTACCGTGTTGTTCGCCTTCCTCAATTTTTGGCCGAGTCCCTTTGGCATAGGCGGCAGCAGCTTTGAGCAGATATTTCACGCCCTTCGCTCCTTGCGTATCCCAGTATTCGGCGTGTTCGGAGTGCACGTGAATTAAGAAAAGGTTCGGATCATTCACTCCCTGGGGAAACCAGACCGCAAAACTTTCCTTCCAGAAATCGTGCGCTTTTTTGGGGTCCTGAATCAGCTGAGCCCGGCCTGTGACGGTGAGATAGCGGGAATGCTCGTCCTGACACACGATCAAAACACGTTCGTCGTGTTCGATTTCGTTGACCTTCAGGCTGCTTTGCCCGGTGAAAAACCAGACATCGCAATCGTCGTCAACATGCGCCAGCGCCATTGGACGCGCATGATGCGGTTGATCACTGGCTTGCGTCACCAGCATGGCGGTATCGAAGCTTTGCAATAAATCGCGGACTTTGCTGGTGGGATCGGAATGTCGCGGTTTCATAACCTCCTCACGAATGAATAAGGAACCGGTACGCCCGACCGACGCAAAGATCAATGGGCAGCTTCCCTGAGTCGATAGGCGGCGCGCTGCGTAGGAATGCCCTTGGCGTTGAAGGTCCGCTCAAAGTCAGTGACCACCCGGCTGACCGACTCGGGTGTCTCAACGGATTGAAAGCGAGAATCCGCGGCGAACACTCGTGTCATCTGGGCAAAGTAATCGAGATCATCCGTGCGCAAATAGACAATGCCTCCGGGAATGAGAATCTTGGAAGTCAGCGCGGTGAAACGTTCATTCACGAGACGGTTTTTGCGATGTTTTCGTTTTGGCCACGGATCGGGAAAATAAACATGCAAGGCTGTCACCGACTTCTCCGGCAAGAGCCATTCGAGAAAATAAGCGGCCTCGATACGAATCGCGCGAAGATTCTGGAAACCCGCCCGGGTTCCTTTTTTGTCGATTTTGCGCAAACGCCCGAGCAAGCGTTCCACGCCGATGAAATTATGTTCAGGATGTTCGCGGGTGTAATTGACGATGAACGAGCCGTCGCCTGCGCCGAGTTCCACTTCCAGAGGTTGTTCTTTAGGAAACAGAGTTTTAGCGTCGATCCGGTCGAGAATGGAAGGGAGCTTATAAAGAACGGCTGCTTTGACTTCGCTGATTGTTTCCGTGCGCATCGACTCAAGGTTAAAAGACGTGGTGAAAAGTCCAAGGGAAATTAACGGGAAGAAGTATTTTCGTGCGTGGTAAAGTGGTACCTTTGCCTTAAGGAGCAATTTCCTGCGATCCAAAACTTCCCCCTTTTGCTCAAGGAGTAATTTTCTATCGCCGGAAATTCCCACCTTGCCATCGAGTAACGATTTCCTGCGACCGGAAGGTCACCTCATATGATTAAGGAGCAATTTCCGGCGCGGGAAAACTTCCCCTTTACGGTATGACACCAATT
>CBHTTJ010000208.1:0-9574 GCA_966095605.1 uncultured bacterium
CGACCACGGAAGTTTTAAGGTCAATTGCAGCGTGCAAACGGCGGCAAAACTTCCAACGACGGCGATTGCAGAGCGCAAATGGTGGAAAAACTTCCGTGAACGTCGATTGCACGCTGCAAGTGGCGACAAAACTTCCAAAATCGTCGATTGCAGTGTGCAAATGGCCTCAAAACTTCCGTGGCCGATAATTTCACGACGACAGGCGGGTCAAAACTTCCGTGGACGCCATTTACGGTCTGCAAATGACGTTAAAACTTCCGTGAACGCTGATTGCAGAGTGTAAATCCTCTTAAAAGTTCCGTAACCGGTCATTTCGCGACGACAGGTGGGGCTAAAACTTCCGTGGACGCCATTTATGCTCTGCAATTGGCGTTAAAACTTCCCACGGTGCCGATTGCAGAGCGTAAATGACGTCGAAATTCCCCTGAACGCCAGTTGCAGCACGACATGGGAGCCAAAACTCCCAAAATCGCTGAAATGGGCCCTTTAAAAGTGAAAATCTCTATTTCTTGGCCAATACAGGTCGAAGAAAACGCCCCGTATGCGATTTTCCGACGCCCGCGACCGCTTCGGGCGTCCCTTCGGCGATGATCTGCCCGCCGCCTTCACCGCCCTCAGGCCCCAGGTCGATCACCCAGTCTGCTTCCGCGATAAGGTCGAGGTTGTGCTCGATGACTACCACCGAATGTCCCGCGTCGACGAGTCGTTGCATGACGTCGACGAGCTTGCGCACGTCAGCCATATGCAAACCGATCGTTGGTTCTTCCAGAATGAAGAGAGAATTCTTTTCCACTTTGGCGGAACGAAGTTTATCGAGCAGAAGCTGCTTCGGACGGAAACCCGCCAGTAAATGCGTCACCAGTTTCAAACGCTGCGCTTCCCCCCCGCTAAGCGTCGGGCTCGTTTGTCCCAGTTTCAAATAACCGAGCCCGGTGTCACAAAGCGCCTCGAGCGGACGCTTGATTTTTTGAAACGCCGCGAAGAACTCGATCGCTTCCGCCACGCTCAGTTCGAGGACCTGCGCGATATTCTTTCCATTCAGTTCAATGTCGAGTGTTTCGCGATTGAAACGGCAACCTTCACACGTTTCGCAGCGCACAAACGCCGACGGCATGAAGTTCATTTCCAATTTGATTTGCCCCGCGCCCTGGCATTCGGGACAACGACCTTGAGCACTATTGAAGGAAAATCGGCTCGCCGTGTAACCGCGAAGACGAGCCTCGGGAATTTGCGCAAAGAGATTCCGAATCTCATCAAAGAATCCGACGTAAGTCGCCGGGATCGAACGCGGGGTCCGGCCAATGGGCGATTGGTCCACTTCATAAACGGCATGCAGCAGGTCAGCCCCTTTCACGATTTTACCGGCCTGCGTGTCAGCGGTTTTGTTTTTCTTGTCGAGACTTGCCCGTACCGCCGGCAATAAACATTCACGGATCATCGTGCTCTTTCCTGAGCCACTGACTCCGGTGACGACCACGAGGCGATTGAGCGGAAACTCAACGGTGAGATTCTTCAGGTTGTGGACCGAAGCTCCTTTCAAGACGAGCGCGGGATGCTTCTTCTTGATTTCACGGCGCTGTCCACGGTGCGGGTAACATTTGTGTTCACGGAGACAAGTGCCAGTGACCGAGTCCTCGTGCCGTTGCAACTCCGCCAATGTTCCCTGGGCGACAATTTGCCCACCGTTAACGCCCGCGCCGGGTCCGAGATCGATCACGTGATCGGCGCGACGCATCGTTTCTTCGTCGTGCTCCACCACGATTAACGAATTGCCACGCTTCTTGAGCAGCTCAAGCGCGGCCAGGAGTTGTTCGTTATCGCGGGCGTGCAGACCAATCGTAGGTTCATCCAACACATAAAGAACACCGCTTAGATTAGAGCCCAGTTGCGCCGCCAGACGAATTCGTTGAGCTTCGCCACCGCTGAGGGTGGTGGCGCTGCGACCCAGTTGCAAATAGTTCAAGCCGACTTCGCAGAGAAATTTCAGGCGTTCGCGAATTTCCGGAAGGATATCGCGAGCGATCTCCGCGTCGCGGCCTCCGAGTTTGAGAGTGGAAAAGAAACCAAGAGCTTCTTCGACGCTCGCGTTCCCGATATCCACAATCGTCGGCGGCAATTTGGATTTAGTGTTCTTGAACTTTGCACTGGAGTTCAACAAACGCACCGCGCGAGCGATTGGGTTCAACCGCGTGCCGTGACAATCGGGGCAGAGTTCGCGTTTTCCTTCCTGCCACTCGAACCATGATTCTTCAATCGCATCGGCGCGAGCGCCGCGTTCGACGTCTGGCAAATAAAACAACTCACCAAAACCCCGGCACGTTGGACACCAGCCTTGTGATGAATTGTAGGAAAAGTTTTTTGGATCCAACGGCGCGAACGATTGACCACAACTGCGGCAGGCGCGATGCGTGGAATGCACGGAAAGGACCTTGTGATTATCGAGCGCGTAAAGAGTTCCGCTCCCGAGCTTCAAAGTTTCATCGATCAGCTCTTGCGGGGTGCGGGAAACGGGTTTCGAATTGTTCCTGGCGCCTTTTCGGACAGGCCGTTCCTTTTCCAAAACACCGACGATGATTTCGACATCGTGTTCCTTGAACCGATCGAGACGAAAAAGCTGTTTGGTGGAGTAAATTTTTCCGTCAGCGCGAATTTCAGTATAACCATGCTTGGCCGCCCATTCGGCGACATCGGTATGGAAACCTTTGCGATTCTTCACCACGGGCGCGAGCAGGAGGAGGTCGCCGCGTCGCTTGGTTTCGTTTTGCAATCCACGGCCCAGTTCGTCCCGCGTCTGCGATTCGACTGGAATTTCACATTTAGGACAGTATTGCGTTCCAAGCCGCGCGTAGAGCAGTCGGAGAAAATGATAAATTTCAGTCACCGTGGCCACGGTGCTTTTTCCGCCCCCGCGAGAATTGCGCTGCTCGATACTGACCGTGGGTGGGATCCCGGAAATAACGTCGATATCAGGACGAGGTAATTGTTCAACGAATTGTCGGGCATACAAATTCATTGAGTCCAGAAAACGTCGCTGTCCCTCGGCAAACAAGATGTCAAAGGCGAGCGTGCTTTTGCCGGAACCACTCACACCGGTGATGACCACAAATTTTCCGCGAGGAATCTCCGCGGACAGATTTTTCAGATTATGTTCCCGGGCTCCCTGAATGGAAATGACTTCGTCAGCGGCGGCGATGGTCGGTTCTTCTTGAAACACGTTGAATATCTAGCATCGATTCGCCCTTTAGGCCACCCGGGGAAAAAAGAAAAAGCCGGTTGGGAAAAGTTCCCAAACCGGCTTGTAAACGCTAGTCGCGACTGGCGCGGCTGAACGTTATATTCGTCCGAGAAGAACGAGAATGATCAGGATGACCAGAATCGCTCCCACGACACCGCTGGGACCGTAGCCCCACGCGGAACTGTAGCCCCAGGTCGGTATGACGCCGAGAAGGAGCAAAACCATTAAAACAATTAATAATGTGCCGAGTGTCATAACCGTCCTTTCCTTGAGGTTATTTGTTCACCGGTTCATTCAAACGACGTTCGCTGCCGGCTGCTTCATTGGCCGAGGAACGAACCACGAGGTCGTTTTTAACGAAATTCACGCCATTCACATTGCGTGCGATTTGTTCAGCTTTTTGCTTTTGCGTATCGTTTTCAACGAATCCACTCAATTGGACATCGCCGCGGAAGACATTCACCTTCACCTGGGCGGCTTTGACATCCGGGTCACCGATCAAGTCGGCTTTGACCTTGGCAGCAATGGACTTGTCGTCGAGGTACGCGCCCGTGCTGCGATGAGTGCGATCGCCAGCGCAACCGACGCTGAGCGCGCCGACGGAAACGATGGCTGCCAGTGAGGCAAGCATTGCTAAGTTGTGGAACAATTTTTTCATAGAACTCCTTTGTTGGGTTTATCTTTCTGTCTCCTCCAAACCTCAAATGAAGCCCGATTTTGTTCAATTAGGAGAAAAACTGTTTGTGGCTGAGACAAACCCGCAGCATCCCTCGGGAAGAAAACCGCAGCCTATAAAACAGCTTTCAAGGCGCGTCCCGTATGGCTTTGAGAGGACTGCATCACGAACTCGGGAGTGCCGATCGCAACAATCTTCCCGCCGGTGTCCCCGGCTTCGGGTCCAAGGTCAATGATCCAATCCGCAGACTTGATAACATCGAGGTTGTGTTCGATGACGACAACCGAGTGACCGGCATCGACGAGTCGTTGAAAGACTTTAAGAAGCACTCGCACATCTTCAAAATGAAGACCGGTCGTCGGCTCATCAAAAAGGAAGAGCGTCGGTTTCCCGGCGTGGGAGGAGTCAGAATCTTTTCGCTTTAGAGTTTCAAACTCCGTGAGGTGACTCACGAGCTTGAGACGCTGGCTTTCGCCCCCCGAGAGCGTATTGACCGGCTGACCAAGACGGAGATACCCCAGGCCGACCTCCTGCAATAAGACCAACTTTTCTTTTGCCCGTTGCGCCGGACGTTCCTCGAACTTTTCGAGAAAGGCGATGGCGTCATCGACCGTCGCATCCAAAATGTCTGCAATGCTCCACTCAAGGTTGGAATCACGAAAGGCCGGGTTCTGTTTTGCCGGACTGATCTTGATATCGAGGATGTGCGGACGGTAGCGACGCCCATTGCAATCGGGGCAACGAATAAAAACGTCGCTGAGGAACTGCATTTCGATCTTTTCGAAGCCTGCGCCTCGGCATCGCTCACATTGGCCTTGCCCGGAATTAAAGCTGAAAGCACTGGCCTTCATGCCGCGTTGTTTGGCTGCTTCCGTGAGCGCAAAGAGATCCCGAATGTCCTCGAAAGCGCTGATATAAACGGCGGGATTGGACCGGGGCGTCCGCCCCACAGGCGCTTGATCCACCATCACGAAGCATCCGAGATTTTCGAAGCCCGAGATTTTGGCGGAGAGGGTCGACCCTTCCTGAGTTTCTTCTTCCGCAGAGTCATCGTTTGTCTCCCGATTCTGCGGGCCGACATCGCTTTTCAACTTCGCTTCCAAAGCAGGTAACAGAACTTCGCGAACCAACGTGGTTTTTCCGGAGCCACTGACACCAGTTATTGCGACAAAGCGTGCCAGGGGAATCTCTGCCGTGATGTTTTGCAGATTGTGGCGTGTGGCGTTCGCGATGGTGAGTCGAGGGCTGGCGGAGTCAACGGATCGACGCGATGGAATTTCGATCTTTTTCCGATCGCTGAGATATTCGCCGGTAAGTGATGTTTTGGAACCGATGATTTCGCGATAGGTTCCCTGAAACACCAGATGTCCGCCGGATTCACCATGGCCTGGTCCGAGATCGATGATTTGATCAGCGGCGCGCATGACACTGGGTTCGTGCTCCACAACAACCAGGGTATTTCCGGCATCACGGAGCCTTTGCATAATTTGAATGAGGCGATCGGTGTCGCGTGGATGTAAACCAACACTCGGTTCATCGAGAACGAAGAGCGTGTTTACAAGACCCGAACCGAGGCAGGTTGTGAGATTAACGCGCTCGGTTTCCCCGCCAGACAACGTGCGCGTCGGACGATCAATTGTGAGATAGCCGAGGCCAACCGTCTGCAGATAATTCAAACGCGCGCAGACTTCGTGCAAGGCGAGCGAAAGCGGGTCGTTGGACTTCTTTTCCTTTCGTGAATGTCGAATTGCCTCAGCGAAGTCCACGGCATCGCGGATTGAAGATTGGTAAAACTGCGAGAGCGTTATTCGGCGCGCCGGGTCAGCGCCTAGTTTGTAGAGCAAGGTTTCCGGTTGAAATCTTGTTCCCTTGCAATCGGGACACATCTGGTAGGAACGGTAACGCGCCAGAAGAACGCGCACGTGCATTTTGTACGCCTTGGATTCGAGCCAGCGGAAATAGCCTTTCACTCCATACCACGCTCGCGGCCATTGATGTGCGGCGTCCTTGCCGTAATCACGATCTCCTTCAATGACCCAGTTCTGAACCTCTTCCGACAATTTATCAAAAGGCGCGTCCATGGAGATGCCGCGTTTGCGACAGAATTTAGCGAGGTCCTGGTTGCATTCGGCGCCCTGGCCGGTTTGCCATGGTTTGACGACTTCAGATAGAATTTTCGTTCGATCGGGAACCGCCAAGTTGTAATCGATAGTGATTACCCGCCCGAATCCGCGGCACGTGGGACATGCACCGACGGGATGATTGAAACTAAACATTGCCTGCGTCGGTTCTCGATAATCGATATCGCAGGTCGAACAATGTAAACGGTTGGAAAATGCACGCGGGCTTCGAGGGGTAGCACCTTCGATCGACCATGTTGAAAGCTTCCCTTTGCCGAAATGGTAAGCTTGTTCGCAGGCTTCTACAAAACGCTTGCGGTTTTCGTCCGCCACTTTGATTCGATCCTGGATGACGGTGAGTGATTTTGGTTGGGATTGTTTGAGCGCATCGAGACTTTCGTCGATTCGCACCATCCGGTCGTCAACGAACAGCCGTTGGTATCCTTGTTTTGCAATCAGGGCGAGCGATTCCTGCAGCGAAAGTTTTTCGGAAATCGGCAGCTCAAAAGTGATGAGAATTTCTGGGCCGTCTTTTTTAGTGACTCGAATTGCTTCCCAAATGTGTTGGGGTGATTCCTTGCGAACGGCTTGTCCGCATTGGCGACAATATAATTGTGCGAGATTGGCCCAGATCACTTTTGCGTAGTCGCAAATTTCCGTCATCGTTCCGACGGTCGATCGAGTTGTTTTAACTGAGTTGCGCTGTTCGATGGCAATCGCCGGGGGAATTCCTTCAATGCTGTCCACTTGCGGCTTGTCCACCCGGTCGAAGAATTGCCGGGCGTAAGGTGAGAACGTCTCAATGTAGCGCCGTTGACCTTCCGCGAATAGTGTGTCGAAGGCCAAAGAACTTTTCCCCGACCCGCTCAAACCAGTCACGACGATCAACTGGTTCATAGGGAGATCCAGATCAAAGTTTTTCAGGTTATTATGTCGGACACCGCGCAGGCGGATGAACTTTTGGGCGGACTTTTTCGACATCGAGCGGAATGTAGCGTGATTTCCGGCGACTTCAACTGATGGACCGAAAAATTCTGAAGACGTTATCCTTCTTTCTTAAAAACAACGATGCGGTTGCTGTTAGTCCCTTTGCTGTTGTTGTTAACCCCCCAACAATTCGCCGTCTTTGTGAACTCCTGGTCGTTAATCAAAATCAATTCCGCCTTCAATCCCGCGGCGATGCCGCACGGCAAAGTGGCTTCTTCCAGCTTCACCTTTCCACCTCTGATTTCGCCCACTTCAAAGGCAATGTGGCCTCCAATTTTCAACACGCGGTGCAGTTCCCGAAAAACGTTGGTCATTGCTCTTTGCCATTCCTCGAGTTTCCGCGGCGTAGTTAATTGGACAGACTTGGCATCGATGCCCACGAACCAGCAGCGTAACCAGTTATCACCCGCATAATCGACGACATCCAGGAAGGGTGGTGATGTCACAACCAGGGAGACGGAGTTTGCAGGAATTTGCAGAGTTGAAGAAGAGGGCTGTGTCAAAAGCAATGATCGGGGGAAGACGTTCTTTACTCGATCGCGATCATTGATATGGCAATCCCCCAGCAGCGCACGCGTTTTCTTCAGAATAATTCCGGGAACGCTGCGTTTTGGTGGCGTTTGATTTCGATCTGCGTTGATCTTCATCTGCGATCGCACGGAGACGGCCTGGTTTGGGGGCAACGTATAAACTGAAAAGAATCCCGACGAATGGCCGGTAAGTCGGTTGATGGCCACCATCCGGATCCACTCATCGATCGAGTCCAGTTCTTTCGAAGCGGTTCGGGCCAGGAGGTACTTTTTTAATGAGACAATTTGTTGAAGGGTGTCGCGATGATAAAAAACGAGAAGGTCTTCCGGCCATTCATCAAAATCTGAGAAATCGATTTCCTGGAGTCGTTCGTCGACGGCTTCGATAGTGGGTGGGTTAAGTCGAGGGCGGGTTAGAATGGCGCTAAGCGGATTAATATCACAGCCAAACGGAACACGCCCAAGCAACGCTGTTTCGATCAACGTGGTGCCGCGACCCATGAATGGATCGTACACGATTTCTCCCGGATTCGTGAGACGTTCGATGAAGAAACGGGGTAGTTGCGGTTTAAAACAAGCGCGATAAGAAACTTCGTGTAAGCGGTTGGCTGCCCTTTGTTTCGCAGTCCAGAACTCGTTAACAAAAGTATTGGCGCAAATGGGTTGACCTTCAAATGTCTGGCTCTCGGTGACGAGTCGGCGGGTTTTTTCACCGAATTCAGAAAAATTAGCCACCGTTTGGATAAATTCTTCGGAACTTTGGGCGGGAGTGCGCGCTGTAAAGTCAAATTCGAGGTGACTGCCGGACATGGACAGAGTTTAAGGTGTGAAACAACCAGAACGAAAGTTTTTTGTCATGAACAGTAAATTCCGGGGATGCCGGATTCCGAGGGATGAGTTATGTTCGCGGTGCAAAGCAAAGATGCTGACGTGAAAAACGGAGTTTGATTGCGTCCACAAAATGATCATCTGCAGCGGCCCGTAACTGAATTTGCGCGAAAGGACTTCGCCGCGTTGCATGAGAACTTTACGGTT
The DNA here is from genome assembly GCA_966095605.1 of uncultured bacterium. GTDB lineage: Bacteria > Verrucomicrobiota > Verrucomicrobiia > Limisphaerales > JACDHS01 > CBHWET01. Next base: position 8,584 of record CBHTTJ010000208.1, read on the forward strand.
CAGGAAGCCCTCGACGCCATCCGGCAAAAAGGGGTAGGGGAGCGCATTGTTTATTTCTACGTAACTGATGAAAATGGGAAGCTTACCGGCGTTGTTCCCACCCGTCGGTTGTTGACCGCATCTATCAACCAGCGACTCAACGAATTCATGATTCCACGGGTCCTGGCAATCCCGCAGACGGCGACGGTGCTTGAAGCTTGCGAAATGTTTGTCCTGCACAAGTTCCTCGCCTTTCCGGTCGTGGATAACGAACGACACATGGTTGGAATTGTCGACGTTGACCTGCTCCGGAACGAAGTATTCGAAATGGATGGCTCGGAAGAAGATCATGACGTCTTTGAAACGATTGGTTTTCATGTCGCTCAAGTTCGAGATGCATCGCCTTTCCGAATCTTTCGTTATCGTTTTCCCTGGTTGCTGACCACCATCCTCAGTGGAACAGCTTGTGCATTTCTGGCGAGCGCATTTGAAATGACTTTGGCCAAAACCATTGTCCTCGCTTTCTTCCTGACGATGGTGCTTGCCCTTGGTGAAAGTGTCGCGATGCAATCCATGACGGTAACCATCCAGGCATTGCATTCAGCTACCCCCAATTTGCGATGGTATCTGGATGTCCTGCGGCGGGAAATGACTACTGGCATCCTGCTTGGGCTTGGTTGCGGAGGGGTGGTTGGGTTGATTGTTCTGACGTGGCGAGGCACCGCTCTTCCGGCTGTAGTGATCGGTTCCAGCATTGCCCTTTCATTGTGCGCGGCATGTTTTTTTGGATTGAGCGTTCCTGCCGCGTTGCACGCGTTCAAACTCGATCCAAAAATTTCCGCTGGTCCGGTTGCTCTGGCGTTAACCGATCTTCTGACCCTTCTTTTTTATTTTTCCCTTGCGGCGTGGTTGTTGTGAAAATGCTCAAGATCGGCACGATTTTTGCACCTGCCAGAATTGTGAAATGGGAAACTAAAACAATTAAAAGAACGCTGACCGCGTTAATCTGCCT
>CBHTTJ010000209.1:0-9509 GCA_966095605.1 uncultured bacterium
TTTCGGAAGCAGATTTGCGTGCCCGCGCTTTTGTTAAAAAACTTTGCTGTGAAGCGGGGTTGATCCTTCGGGAAGATGCGGTTGGAAATATTTTCGCACGTTGGGAAGGTGTCGACAAAGCCGCTCCTGCCGTGGCAACTGGTTCTCACATCGATGCGATTCCGAACGCCGGGAAATACGATGGCGTTGTTGGAGTTCTTGGCGCTATTGAAGCGATCCGCGCCTTGGAGAAAGCAGATCATCAACCCAAACGTTCTATTGAATTGATTGTCTTTACTGCCGAGGAACCGACGCGTTTCGGTATCGGATGTCTCGGAAGTCGCTTGATGTCGGGAGTACTTTCACCGCAAAAAGCCGCGACACTGCTCGATCGCGAGCAGAAAGATTTGAATTTCTGGCGTGCACAGGGCGGGCATAAAAACGAAAACGTCGAATCGGTTCGACTGCCAAAGAACTGTTATTCCGCTTTCGTTGAACTGCACATTGAACAGGGACCCATCCTCGAACGGGAAAAGATCGATATTGGTGTGGTCGAAAAAATTGCGGCACCCAGTACGTTGCAGATGCAGCTTACTGGTGTTGGAGGACATGCGGGGGCGGTGCTGATGCCCGAACGCCACGACGCTTTACTCGCAGGTGCAGAGATCGCGTTAGCCGTGGAGAACGCCGCGAACACCAGCGGCAGTCCGGATACCGTTGGCACGACGGGCGTCTTCCGCATCGAGCCAGGGGCTGTAAATAGTGTTCCTTGCCGCGCGTGGCTGGAGATCGATGTGCGCGACACGCAGGTATCTACTCGGGATAGAACGTTGGAAAAGATCGAAAAAGTTGCGCCGGAAATCTGTGCGCGTCGTGGGGTGCAAATCGAGATAAAGCGTTTAAATGTGGATCCTCCGGCGATTTGCGATGCGATGTTGGTGGAAATTGTGTCGGGGATTTGCAAGCGCGCTGGGATTTCTCATCAAAAGATGATCAGCCGGGCCTACCACGATTCTTTGTTCATGGCGCAGATCTGTCCTACGACGATGATTTTCATCCCTTGCCGTGGCGGCGTCAGTCATCGTCCGGATGAATTTTCATCGCCGGAACAGATTGAAAAGGGTGTAAGAGTCCTGGCCGAAACGCTTGCGCAATTGTCTGCGTGAAGGATTGCGGCACGGCCTGCTTGTGTTACCCTGACGCAGCTCAACCTTTTATGTCCGCCGCCTTCGAATTTACTTTAAACGGACAGCTTCTTCGCCCGGAAAATATTTCTCCGAACACAACGCTTCTCGAATTTCTTCGTGCCACGGGCCGCACTGGAACGAAGGAAGGTTGCGCGGAAGGAGATTGCGGCGCCTGTTCTGTCGTCATTGTCGATCGCGATGCGAGCGGACAGCCTGCTTACCGTGCGATCAATAGTTGCCTTGTCCCACTTTGTCTTTTGGCGGGTCGCGAGGTGATCTCGGTCGAAGGTGTCGCCTGCGATAAGAAACCTCACCCGGTGCAGCAGAAAATGGTGGAATGCCACGGCTCGCAATGTGGCTACTGCACGCCGGGATTCATCATGTCCCTTTTCGAGGGCTATTATCGAACCGACATCAACACGCCGGATCGACTCGATGATCAACTATGCGGAAACTTGTGTCGATGCACCGGATACCGTCCGATTCGCGATGCAGCGTTGGAGGCTTTCGCGGAGAAACCAAAAAATAGCGGCGATTCATTCAGCGAACGTTTGAAGGGAGATGCTGCAGTATGCGCGGTGGAATTCGAAGCGTTGGGTGAAAAGTTTTTTAGGCCTTCCTCCATTCGTGAAGTGCTTCGCTTATTGAAAGAGCATCCTGCTGCTCGTTTGATTGCCGGCGCTACGGAGCTTGGTCTTGATATTACGAAACGATTCAAAAAGTTCTCAGTGCTGATCTCGCTCGAAGCGGTCGCGGAGTTGCGTGGAATCGAGAAGACCGAAAAGGATTGGATTATTGGCGCAGCGGCGACTTTGACTCAGATCGAAGAGAAAGTTGCAGTAGAATTTCCAGTGCTCGCCGACATGCTCCGCGTCTTTGGCTCACGGCAAATCCGTAATCGCGCCACCATGGGAGGGAACATTGTAACAGCGTCGCCGATTGGAGATAGCGCTCCGGTTCTGTTGGCGCTTGATGCGAGGGTGACCCTTATTTCAGAAGCAGGCGAACGGGTGTTGCCTATTAGCGATTTTTTTGTGAGTTATCGCAAGACGGCACTGCAAGACGGCGAAATTCTTAAAAGCATTTTAATTCCGCGAACTGGAGCGGCTGCGGGAATCCGTCGACTCGCACGTTGGTACAAAGTTTCCAAACGACGGGAAATGGACATCAGCACCGTGGCGGGGTGCTTTGTTTTGGAGGTTGATGATCAAAATACAATCTGCGCCGCCCGACTCGCTTATGGTGGCGTGGCGGCAACTCCGGTTCGGGCAAAGAAGACGGAAGCCGCACTCCTCGGCAAAGTTTGGAACGCCGACACTGTGTCAGACGTAATCCCGGTACTTACGGAAGAGTTCACGCCGATTACGGATGTTCGTGGCAGCGCGATCTACCGCCGTAAGCTGATTGGTAATCTGTTCCATAAATTTTGTCTCGAAGAATCTCTGTCCAACCTCGAAACACAGTATGCGAGTTTATTGCCAGCGGCTCCGCTGAAAGCATTGCCACACGAAAGTGCACATAAGCACGTCAATGGTGAAGCGGTTTACACCGACGACTATGGAGCGCGGCGTGGCATGCTGGAGGTTTGGCCGGTGTCTGCACCGTGTGCGCGGGCGAAGATTCTAAAACGGGATGTTGCTGCCGCAAAGCGTATGCCCGGAATCGCAGCGGTATTGTTGGCGGAAGATGTCCCGGGGATGAACGACGTTGGAGCGGTTCGACATGACGAAATACTTTTAGCCGACAAAGAGGTGTTCTTTCACGGCCAAATCATCGCTCTGATTGTAGGGGAAACTCAGGAGTTATGTCGCGCGGCAGCTGCGAAGGTAATAGTGGAATACGAGCCCATTACGCCGATCCTGAAAATCGAAGAAGCTATCGCTCAGGACAGTTTTCATACCGAGCCCAATTTCATTCGGCGCGGAGACATTCGGGCCGCGTTGGAGAAATCGCCACACACCCTTGACGGAGAATTCTCATTTGTTGGCCAGGAACATTTTTATTTGGAAATGCAGGCGGCGTGTGCTGAGCCGGGCGAAGACGGATCCATGTTCGTGATGTCGTCCACGCAGCATCCTTCCGAAGTCCAACACATCGTGGCGCATCTCTTGCATGTTCCGGTGAATCAAGTGGTGGTGCAAAGTCCGCGGATGGGAGGTGGTTTCGGGGGCAAGGAAACTCAGGCCGCAACGTTTGCAGCGCTCGCGGCTCTTGCTGCTGCGAAAACCCGGAAGCCGGTTCGTGTTCGCGTAAATCGTGACCTCGACATGATGCTCACGGGCAAGCGGCATCCGTTTCTCGCAAGGTATAAAGTGGGATTTGATAATCAAGGCCATCTCCTTGCCGCCAACGTCGAGCTTTTTTCAAACGGCGGCTGGTCGCTCGATCTTTCTTTACCGGTCACCGATCGAGCCATGTTCCATCTGGACAATGCGTATTACATACCGAGCGTGGAATTCAGCGGTCGCGTCGCCAAAACAAATCTCGCTTCGAATACGGCGTTCCGCGGTTTCGGTGGTCCGCAAGGGATGTTAATCATCGAAGAAATTATTGATCGGGTCGCGCGTCGCCTTGCATTGCGCCCGGAGGTTGTGCGAGAGCGGAATCTTTACCGCGGCAGTGGGGAAACCAATACCACGCATTATGGGCAGGAAATTGAGGACAACCGAATTCAACGATTATGGAGTGAGTTGAAAGCTGGCAGTCTGTTTGAGAAGCGGCGTGACGAAATCGCGAAGTGGAATGCCTCACATCCGCATCATAAACGCGGAATTGCGATCACCCCGGTTAAGTTTGGAATTTCCTTCACCATGACACACCTTAACCAGGCGGGAGCATTGGTGCTGATTTATCAGGATGGAACGGTTCAGGTAAATCACGGCGGCACGGAAATGGGGCAGGGCGTGCACACGAACATCGCCATGGTGGCGGCAAGTGAATTCGGCATTGGTGTGGATAAAGTCAAAGTGATGCCTACGAGCACCGACAAAGTCCCGAATACGTCGGCGACCGCTGCATCGTGTGGCACTGATTTGAACGGCATGGCAGTGAAAAACGCGTGCGTTATCTTGCGCGAGCGTCTGGTAACAGCTGCGGCCAACATCCTCTGTGTCCGAAACGGAAAATCAGTGGCTCCGGCCGATATCGTTTTTCAAAAAGGTTTTGTCTTCGATGCGAATTTTCCCGAAGCGAAGTTCACGTTTGCCGAAGTAGTGATGCAAGCGTATCTCGAACGCATCAGCCTCTCTTCGACCGGATATTATCGCACGCCGGAAATTCATTACGATCGTGCGAAAGGTAGAGGAAAGCCCTTTCATTACTTCGCTGTCGGTGCGGCGGTGACGGAAGTGGAAGTGGATGGTTTTACGGGAATGACACGTGTCGTGCGCACGGACATTTTGCATGATGTCGGTAATTCGATTAACCCCGGAATCAATCGAGGTCAGATCGAAGGCGCATTTATCCAGGGGATGGGCTGGTTGACCTGTGAGGAATTGATTTGGGACGATAAAGGTCGTCTGCTTACCCATTCGCCTGACACTTATAAAATTCCGGCGATCGGAGATACGCCGCGAGAGTTCAACATCAGTTTTCTTTCTCACGCGGAGCAACGGAACACGATTAATGGCAGCAAGGCGGTTGGTGAACCGCCGTTCATGTTGGCGATTTCTGTTCGTGAAGCGATTCGGGATGCGGTAGCAGCATTCGGCGGGAAAGGAGATGTGCCGCTTGCGTCGCCTTCAACGTGTGAGGCCATATTTGCTGCTGTTCAGGATCGAAAAGTTTAACGGTTTATCCCCGCTCGCGATTCGATCAGTTGAGCAACGATGCTGATGGCAATTTCGTCCACGGTTTGTGACTGAATGTCCAATCCCACAGGGCAGACGACTTTCGCGATCTGTTCTTTGGTTGCGATTTTTTCTTCCTGGAAATGATCAAAAATAGTCCGGGCTTTTCTGGAGCTTCCGATCATTCCGAGGAAAGCAAACGGACGTTGAATCCATTCTCGCAGCACGAGGGCGTCGTGACGATGCCCTCGTGTCACAATCAGGCCAAATGTTGGAACGCTGGGAAATGATGCGGCAGTTAAATTGTTCCAATTCTCGGTAGCGATATGAACGGCTTTGGGAAAGAACTGATGATTTGCCAATGCCGGACGATCGTCGAAGACGGTGACATTGAAATCCAAATTGAGCGCCAGCGGAGCTACGGCCTGGGCGATGTGACCTGCGCCAGCGATCCACAGATTGCAGGGGGGGTGGATGGCTTCTTGATAAAGCAGATTGAAATCGAGTGTTTTAGAACCGTCGATTTCGACGAAACCAAAATTATTTGTGATACCCCACATCACGGTCGTATCGCGTGTAGCCAGAGAATTCCAGAAGTTTTCCCCCGCCTTCTGTGCGTTGGGTAAGATCAGACCAAAGACCTTGCCGCCGCAGATCAAACCATCGTCCCAACCAAAATCATGATCCAACAACAGATCAAAATGTGAGGGCTCGTTGGTATGCAGGGAGCGGATGGCCCTTTGTTGCACTTCTGCTTCCAGGCAGCCGCCACCAAGTGTGCTCTGAATACGGCCGTCAGAATAGAAAAGCGCTTTCGCTCCCACCTTTTGCGGACTGGAACCTTTCACGCCGGTGATAATGCCCAGGGCGACGGATTCTCCCGAGCAGGCGGCTTCCGCAAGGATGTGGAAAACACTTTTCCGCATGCAGAAATCTTACACAAAAAAATTCAGGGGAGAAGCGCGCTGCTCAATTATTGCGCCGGCTTGCGCTTTTTACAAATCTGCTCCAGCCATCCATTTGGCACCACAATAACCGCTGCCCGCAGCGGCATGGCGCTTTGATGCACCAGGTATTCACCGTCGTAGGCCCACACTTCCGGTTTGATCTCGTCTTTATAAAATTCGCCTTTGACTAATTTTTTATCACGTAGACGTGAGTAGGCGCGCGTGATGCGCGTGTAAAGTTTCGGCACACAATGCCCTCGTTGATCTTCCCACGCGTAGCTGTCTTCGATTGCGGTTTCTTCTTCGAAGTTGTTCCAGTCGGCGATACTAACGTATTCCGGTTGCGCTTTCAGTACTCGCAACCACATGCGAACGTAAAGATTTCCACCCTGACGAGGTTCTTCGAGTGGATCCTGTCCCAAATTGGAAACATGATATGGAAAACGATGGCCGGGCCAGATGCTCATGCATTCGGGAAGAATCGGCGCCGGTTCGTAACTGCCCCAACCCCACGTTTGCCGTTCCTTGATGGCCTTGTGATTGTCGCCGTTGTAAGCCCAGCGGACGGTAAACCGGTCATCGAGAAAATCGCCTGGCCCGTAATTTTTATCAGTGTCGAGCAGCAGGAGTGGTTTACCTTTCAGTTTGAAATAGCTGCCGGGATGTTTCTCCACCCATTCCTTGTAGTAAAAATTGGCGGCATTGGTTTGAGAGGCAGCGCCCGACATTCGCATCTCGCCTCCGCTGCCGATGCAAATGGGAATGCGTTCGTTCTCCGGTTGTTTATCCATAAATTCAAACCACGCTTGGATATTCCGATTGATTTGACCGCCATCGTTGCCCGCGACGTTGGTGTCGTCCATGATGAGAAAATCAATGCCCAGATCCCGGAACTGCGCGAAATGGTTGGTAATGGTTGAATAGTCACCGGAGGAATATTTTCCAAGCACGGGAAAACGATGACAGTTCGTCCAATGCCGAAAGTTGTCATTGGCCGTCCACCAGGCGGTGTACCAAAGACCGATTTTCGGCTGTGCTCCTAAACTGTTCATGGCGACGAGCGCCATCGCCAGGATCAAGAATTTTTTCATGCTTGGATGGCGAATTCTTCACCGAATCAGAATGGGCAGGCGAGAAATTTTCTGTGCCGCCGAGCAAACTTTGCTAATCTGCGATCAACCCAGTGCGTAAGATTGTAGCCATTCTTGTTTTAGCATCTGCCTTTTTGTCGGTGATGGGCGCCGATTTGGACTTTGGGAAACTTCCCCTGCCTGCAGAAAAGAAAATCGATTTTGTCCGCGACATTCAGCCGATCCTGGAAAGTCGTTGCTATAGTTGCCATGGTCCCGAGAAACAAGAAGCAGATCTTCGATGGGATACAAGAACCTCCGCGTTGAGAACCGCGGAGCGAGTGATCGTGCCGGGTAGAAGCACCGAGAGCCGAATGATTCATCTCGTTGGCGGTTTACAAAAAGGACTGGTCATGCCGAAAAAGGGGGAACGATTGACGGTTGAACAGATTTCTTTACTGCGCGCGTGGATTGACCAGGGAGCTGTCTGGCCCGACGACGTTGCCGTGCCGAAAGCAAAGGACAAGACAGACTGGTGGAGTTTCAGAGCAGCGACAAAACCGGTTGCACCAATCGTGAAGAATCGAAAGTGGGTTCGCAACGAGTTGGACCGATTCGTCCTGGCCAGGCTGGAACAACAGAAAATTGCTCCCTCCCCGGAAGCCGATCGGCGGACACTGATTCGTCGCGTCACTTTTGATCTGATGGGATTGCCGCCAACCCCGGAGGAAGTGCAACAATTCCTCGGTGACAGAAGACGGGACGCGTATGAACGCCTGGTTGATCGTTTGCTGTCATCCCCTCGATACGGTGAGCGCTGGGCGCGCCATTGGCTCGACACCGTGCATTACGGGGAGACGCATGGTTACGATAAAGATAAGCCACGTCTCAATGCATGGCCGTATCGTGACTATGTAATCCGATCGTTCAACAGCGACAAACCATACTCCCGCTTTGTGGAAGAACAGTTGGCAGGAGATGTTCTCTTCCCTGACGATCCTGAGGGAACAATCGCCCTGGGCTTTATTGCAGCGGGCCCATGGGACTATGTTGGGCACGTCGAACTTCCCATTGAGAAAACCGACGGGCTCATTGCCCGCTACAACGATCGCGATGACATGGTGATGACCACCATTTCAACTTTTCAGAGCCTGACGGTGCATTGCGCCCGTTGTCACAACCACAAGTTCGATCCGATTACACAAAAAGATTATTATAGTCTTCAGTCGGTCTTCGCGGGAGTGGATCGTGCGGACAAATCATTCGATCCTGACAAAGGGACGCTGGCCCGTCGCACGGGTCTGCAGAGCAAAAAGCAAATTTTGGAAAGACGCTTGGTAGAATTGACGAACAACGTCACCGCCATCGTTCGCCCGCAACTGACATCAATAGATCAGGAGATCGCCGCGAGCCGAAAGGAATTGTCGGAGTTGGACGGAAAGACGGACGAGAAAAGTCCGAGCAACGGGTATCACAGCGGTATTGAAAAAACGTCCGACTACACAAAATGGGTTCAGGTGGATCTCGGGAAAGCGACGCCAATTGAGCAGGTGATTCTCGTTCCCGCCCGGCCGGTCGATTTCAAGGACACTCCAGGGTTTGGATATCCACCTCGCTTTCGGTTGGAGGTTTCCGATGATCCGGATTTTAAAAAGGCGGAAATCCTTGCCGATCTTACCAATGGTGATTTCGCCAATCCCGGAGATGAACCATTTGTCGTTCAGGTCAATAAACAAACGGCGCGCTACGTGCGAGTAACGGCGACCAAACTTTGGAAGCGAGCGGATGATTATGTTTTTGCACTCGCAGAGCTGCAGGTGTTCGCCAATGGGACCAATGTGGCGTTCGGTGCAGATGTGTCGGCCTTGGATTCGATTGAAGCTGGCCTTTGGTCGAAGAGATACCTCGTCGACGGTTTCAGCAGCCGCGGAAAATTGCGCAACCATCGCGCTTCACAAAGTGATTTACAAAGAGCACCCCAGTTGCGGGAACGGATTCGCACACTCGAGACGTTGCGGAATGACAGGGCCTCAAGTCTCATTCCTCAAAAAATCGGGGACGAACTTGCCTCCGTAACTAATCAATTGAGTCTCGTTGTTCGAGACCTCAAAGCGTTGCCCCCACAACAAAGCGTCTTCGTCGCCACCAGCGAATTTGTTCCGAACGGCAATTTTATTCCGGCAAAAATGCCTCGTCCTGTTCATCTCCTGACACGAGGCGATGTGAAACGTCCCGGTGACGAAATGAAACCTGCAGGCATTACCGCGGTTCCCGGTCCTCCATCTCAATTCGAATTGTCGAATACGAACAATGAAGGGGCCCGACGCGCTGCGCTGGCGAAATGGATCACGCATCCGAATAACCTGCTGACCCGCCGTTCGATTGTGAACCGCGTTTGGCATTACCATTTTGGCCGAGGAATTGTGGAAACCCCCAACGACTTTGGACATATGGGCGCGCAGCCAACGCATCCGGAATTGCTCGATTGGCTGGCCTTTTGGTTCGCTGAAAACGGTGAATCATTTAAAAAATTGCATC
>CBHTTJ010000210.1:0-9493 GCA_966095605.1 uncultured bacterium
CCGCGTTGGAAACGGTTTTTCGTGAATGAAAATACACCAAACGAGCTCGGAAACGAGGTTTAGTGAACCAAAATTCACCAATCCGCGTTGGAAACGGTTTTTCGTGAATGAAAATGCACCAAACGAGCTCGGAAACGACGTTTGGTGAATCAAAATTCACCAATCCGCGTTGGAAACGGTTTTTCGTGAATGAAAATACACCAAACGAGCTCGGAAACGGCGTTTGGTGAATCAAAATTCACCAATCCACGTTGGAAACGGTTTTTCGTGAATGAAAATGCACCAATCCACGTGAGAATTCGCTTTTTGAAGCCAAAAGCCCTTGGAATTCCGTAGAATCGCCTATTTGGAGCCTGATTCTCTTCATTTCTCACAAGAAATATCAGTTTTTAATCCTTCAAGGGCCGGTAGCGCACGATTCGTGCCCGGGCAGGTCTGAAAATTCTGTCGACGTCGTAGGAATCGCACACACCGGGTTCTTCCTTTGGTTTGAGAGCAGGAAATCAGTTCTTGCCGGCACGACGACAAGAATGGCTTTGTTTTTGACACTGTTTCTGGCTCGCAATTTTCCGCGTTCCAGTCTTCCATTGCCGCTGACAACCAATATGCACGCTGCGTCGAGGTGACGGAGACAGTGCATAAAACATTTCTTTCAGGAGCACATGTTGCATAGTTCTTTCGGTCATGGGTGTTTGATACTCGCCGTTTCGCTTTGTGGGATTTCCGCCAACTCGCGGGGGGCTACCAATTCAATTGTCCCGCCAGCCGCCGGTTTGCATTGGAGAGGATCGGCGAATCAAAATTCTGTCTCATGGGCGCAGGCAAAGATTGTGGATGAAGAATTTGAACAGGATTCAGAGCACGGTCGAATTCATATCAAAGTTATCGCTCCTGCCCAGACGCATTACCCTATCCGTATTGAAGAGGTCATCACTACCGTCAACGCGAATGATGTCGTGTCGCGATGGAACGAAATGGCGGCCGACCACATTCTTGTCAAACCTCGAGCGGGAATTAAGTCACAGGCCATTCTGGCGGCTTTGCAAGGTGGAGGAATTGCCAGCCTGGAACCTTTGCGTCACAATGGTTGGATGCGCGCACAACTGAAAGCAGTTACCGCGCGTGGGGTCGCCAACGCATTGACTATCGCAAAACGGGCGAAGCATCTGATTGAATTCAGCGAACCTGATTACGTTATCCATACTCAGGTTACGGACGCAAATGACCCCGGTTACACGAACGGCGACCTTTGGGGACTGCGCAATACAGGACAGTCCGGTGGCGTTGTGGATGCGGACATCGATGCGGTCGAGGCCTGGGATATCCGCACGGACGCCAGTAGCGTGATCGTTGCGGTGGTGGACACAGGGATCCGTTACACCCACCTCGATCTCTCGTCGAATATGTGGACGAATCCGGGTGAAGTGCCCGGCGATGGCATTGATAACGACGGAGACGGAGTCGTCGACGATCTCTATGGATACAATGCAGTGAATAATTCCGGCAATCCGTTCGACGACAACGGCCACGGGACTCACGTCGCCGGGACGATTGGTGCCTATGGAAATAATAGCGTCGGGACCGTTGGCGTTGCGTGGCGAGTCAAATTGATGGCAGTGAAATTCATCGGAGCCGATGGCTCGGGTTTTAGTTCCGACGCAGTGGAAGCAATCGATTTTGCACGCCTGCATGGTGCACAGGTCATGAACAACAGCTGGGGTGGGGGAGGGTATTCACAAAGCCTTGTTGATGCGATCGAACGTGCTCGACAAGCGGGCATCATTTTTGTTGCTGCTGCGGGAAATAATTCGACCTCTTCTGATGTGGCGCCGTTATATCCAGCGTCTTATCCTCACGATAATATCATTTCTGTCGCGGCTTCCACGCGCAGTGACACGTTGGCTTCTTTTTCCAACTTCGGTTCCCGCAATGTTGATCTTGCAGCGCCCGGATCTTCGATTTACTCAACCTACTATACCTCCGACACCAGCTACACGAGCCTGAGCGGCACGTCGATGGCGTCACCGCACGTCGCTGGTGCCATGGCGATGTTGAAAGCGCATTTTCCCACGGATTCATATAGCCAATTGATTGATAGAGTTCTTGCGACGGCGGATCATCCGTCTGCTTTCAATCTAACGGTTCGATCGCGAGGTCGTTTAAACCTCGCCCGTGCCCTTTCGCAACCAACGATTATTCCGTTGCCGAAGATTACCGTCCAACCCGCTGGTGCGACTGTTCTGGCTGGCGCATCGACAGGGATAAACGTGAGTGCCACGGGAACGTCTCTCTCCTACCAATGGCGATTGAATGGAATTGACGTAACGGGAGCGACCACGTCAACCATCGCGCTGGCCAACGTCCAGGCGACCAACGCCGGTCGCTACTCGGTGCTGATAACCAATGTGAGTGGTGTGGCGTTGAGTGACGAAGCCGTCGTGTCTGTTCTTCAACCGGTCGCGATCACGACGCAGCCTGCTGGAGCGACACTTTTTGACGGGGCTACTTTCAAAACGGAAGTGGCGGTCACTGGCGATCAGCCGATCTTTTATCAATGGCGCAAGACTGGTGTTCCAATTACAGGTGCGAATGCTTCTTCGTACTCCATCTACGGGGTGAGTTCGCTGGATATTGGCAACTATTCCGTCATTGCCAGCAATAGCGTCAGTTCTATCACCAGTTCAATCGCTGTCCTGAGTGTATTTTCTCCACCCGTTATCACTTCACAACCGGGAGATGCGTCGGCCGCCGTGGGTGGCAGTTGCTCGTTCAACGTCGGCGTAACGGGGACGTTTCCTTTTGCCTATCAATGGTTCAAGGACGGAGCCCTGGTAACGAATGCAAACTCTTCAATATTGAATTTAAGCAACCTGCAATTCACCAACGCAGGATCTTATTCCGTTCGTGTGACCAATGTTGCAGGAATCGCCTTGTCAACGGGAGCGGGTTTGACGATCACCAACTCTGTAACCGGATATCCGCAATTCACGTTGCATCCATTGGATCAAGCCGTAAATCTGGGAACCAATGTTTCACTCAGTGGAATCGTTTCGCCGACCAACGTCGCGTATCAGTGGCGAAAGGATGCTGTAGCCATTGCAGGAGCCACGACAACCGTTCTTACGCTGACAAATGTTTCGGCAGGCAGTGCCGGAATTTACACTCTCATCGCTTCGAACTCGGTGGGTGTAGCGGCGAGTCGTGGCGCGAGAATAACGATTCGACAGGCCCCTTCGATTACACAACAACCGCAATCAGCCGTGGTAACTCCGGGCGCACAGGTAATGCTTGAGAGTTTTGTTTCCGGAACCCCACCACTGGTTTACCAATGGTACAAAGATGGGCAGGCGATTGCCGGCGCAACAACGAATCGATTTTTTATCGCCAGTGTGGGACCGGCTCAAACGGGTTCTTATCATCTTGTCGTATCGAATCCTGCCGGCGCTGCTACCAGCTCTATTGCAACGATTAGTTTCACCACGGCTTCCGTAACAGCCTGGCGACAGCTCGCGCCAGGGTTGGATATGGGAGGAAATTCCTGCGCAACTGGAGGTCCGGATGGAATTTATGTTGCGAGCCATGACGGAGGCCTTGGATGGTCTCCTGACGGAGGACAGACCTGGACACACCGCCGGCCCGCGCTGACGCCCGGAGAGAATATCCACGGACTTGCCTATGGCAAGGGGCTATACGTCGGCGGCGGCAGCAGCAATAACGTCGTTTTCAGTATCGTTTCTTCCGATGGCGTTACCTGGAAACGTTACAATCCCAGTTTGACTTACACTTTTAAAACTCTTTCCTACGATGGCGCTGGTTTGTTTTACGGCGTGTCCGCCAACTATTTTGCAAAGTCCAGTGACGGTGTCAGTTGGTCACAGACCTACATCACGGGAAACATTTTGAATGGTTTGTGTAAAGGCACCGGCCGGTACGTGGCCGTTGGCAATTCAGGTATTATCTACACATCGCCCGATGGCAGTTCGTGGAGTCCCGCTACATCAGCGACCACGAATCATCTCTACTCAGTGTGTTTTGGTGATCAAGGCTTTGTTGCGTCCGGAAATAACGGAACCGTCATCAGGTCGACGAATGGGCTCAACTGGATCGCCTGTTCCAACGTCACATCCCAACCCTTACAAAGCATCGCTTTTGGTAACGGACGATTTGTCGCCGTGGGCAGCATTTACTATCCCTCAGTGACGCTGGTCTCTTCTAACGCTGTCGATTGGCGGAGGGTAGCGAATCCTTCGACACCCGAACTCGAAAGCGTCACGTTTGCCAACGGTATGTTCATTGCGGTGGGAGGGACGCAGGTCATAACCTCTGAGAATGGTGAACAATGGACGCAGCGTTCTCCGGTGGACCAGCAAAGGTTGTACGGAATTGCGTATGGCAATGGAACGTTTGTTTCCGTGGGCTTTGACGGGGTGATTCGTAATTCTCAAGACGGTATAAACTGGTTCACATCACATCCTGGCAATTCGCAGAACTTTTTCGGCACCACCTTCGGGAACGGTCGTTTTGTGATCGGTGCGGAAGACGGAGGAATTTATACATCGACCAATCGGGTAACCTGGCAGCGTCAACACACGGGCGCAGGAGCTATTCGATGCTTGCGTTATCTCAACGGTCGGTTTTTTGCATTGACGGACAACGGCGAAATACTCACCTCGCCCGATTCCGAAAGCTGGACGCGTGTGGTGTGCCCGACGGGTGCGGCTTTGCGAGGGATAGAATGGACAGGTTCTCTTTATGTTATTGCCGGCTTTGACGGCACGATCCTGACCTCCGCCGATGGTAATAATTGGGTTCAACAGGCGACTCCTTCGCGGCAACACATGACGGCCATTGCGGCTCAGTCCGGAAAACTTGCGGCCGTTGGATACAATGGAAACGTCTTCACTTCGACAAATGGATCGACCTGGACATTGTCCAATGTTGGAACCAACGTCTATCTTGCTGGAGTGGCCGGCGGAAATGGAATGTTTGCCGCCGTTACAGACCAGGGGTTGGTTTTTAGTTCGCCCGATGGGCAGGTGTGGACTCCGCGTTCTTCCGGTACCACGTATCCTCTTAACCGGATTCAATTTCTTAACGGCCGTTTTGTAGCCGTCGGACAAACGATTTGTTGCACGTCGACGGATGGGATCACGTGGTCGCCATCCAGTTGTGATTACTTCCAGGATGTTACCTACGGTAACAGTGTTTATATGGCAGTCGGGCTGAACGGACGCCTTTTTACCGCTACAACCCTTCCGGGGTCGTGGACTTCCGGAAGCATCGGTTCTCTCACGTCGTACATTCTTACCGACGTAAAATATCAGAATAATAAATTTATTGCCTGCGGCCGAAGCGGAAACATCCTCACCTCTGCCGATGGCCAGACATGGACGGAACAGAACAGTGGCTGGACCAGCGGTATCGAACGTATCGCCTACGGCGCCGGACGATATGTAGCGGTGGGAATCAGCGGGGTTGTGCTTTACTCAACGAATGCCACCAATTGGTCTCACATTAATGTCAGCGGCGTTTCGCAATGGATCGATGTGATTTATGGCGGCGGCCAGTTTGTCGCTGTGGGCTATCCGGGATGCATTGCCACCTCGAGCGATGGAATCAATTGGGTGAAGCGCACCATTCCACCAACCTCGGAAGTGGATAGCATTGCCTATGGAAACTCAATGTATGTCGCCGGTACTTTTGACGGAGAGATCTTGAGTTCTCCAGATGGAATCAATTGGTCGACGACGTACACCGTCCCCAACGAATCTTTATCTCCGGCGGTGTTCTCGCGGGGGCGATTCATGCTGTGTGACAGTTTTTATGGCAATCTCTATGTTTCAACGAATGGCACGAGTTGGTCGGTCGAAAGGCGTTCCTCCTCAGGATACGTGGATGGAATGTTGGATTTTCAGGGGGCCACTTTTTCGGTGGGACTTCATGGTGTCATTGCAGTCTCTGCTCCTTTACCCACCATCATTGCGCAACCCGTCAGCCAAACCGTCCGCATCGGAACTCCCTTTGATTTGACGGTCACAGCCACCAACGCCGGCGTGCTTTCCTTTCAATGGTTCAAGGATGGCAAACTGTTGTCCGGAGAAACGAGTAACACTTTGTCCAGGGTACGCGCGGGGACGAATGACATCGGCACATACTTTGTTCGACTCACTGGACTGGGCGGAACAATCGATTCCATCAATGCGGTGGTTACGGTCACGCAACAATCTGTCGACGCGTGGCGCATCGCAAAATTTGGATATTCTACGTTTATGGACCCGACCAAGGAACAAACTGTTTGGGGATGGTTGGTTGATCCGGATGGTGATGGCATTTCCAATCTTTCGGAATATGCCCATGGAACGAACCCCATGCTCACGAATGCACCGTCCTTCAGTGTTGGGTTAACGAACGGTCAATTGACCGTCGTTTTCCGTCGCCGCAAGAACGATCCAAACTTAACCGTTACTCCCGAGGTCAGTGGTAATTTGGAAACGTGGAACGGAGGCGCGAGTTACATTTCTCAGGTTCAAGTAACGCCAATTGATGCCGAGATCGAAGAGGTTACCGTGAAAGATGTAGAGTCTCCCTCGACGCCGCCACGGTTCCTTCGAATGCTGATTCGACTCGTTCCTTGAGGAATTATGCCTTCTTAACAAAACAGGCTTTCAGGCCAATAGAAATGCCGTTGATCTTGCAGGAAATTTCATGGTCACCATCCACGAGACGGATGGGCTTCGACTTGGTTCCTTGTTTCAAAACCTGGGATGAACCTTTCAAGGGAAGATCTTTTATCAGCGTCACACAATCGCCATCGCTAAGAACATTGCCGTGAGCATCCTTCACGATTCGGGCTTGAACGGTTTCTTCCGTTTTCGCTTCGTGCGGCCATTCGTGTCCGCAGGTGACGCATTCGTAACGATCCGAATGATCGAGGACTTCGGCCATCTCACACATGGGACAGACAGGTTTACTCATCCCTTGAGATTGAGACATCTGATAGCCGCATTCAACCGCTGATTTGCGAGAGGGTTATTCCACGAAGAAAACTTTATCTTCGCGAAAACGAACGGGGAAACTTCCCATGCGGTTGTGCCAATAAGTCCACTTGTCGCCTTTTAAATCTGGAGTCTGGTGTTTAGGCGGATAACCCATCGCACGAATCACCGCTGCTTTGCTCATCCCGATCGCGACGTGTCCCAGAAGAATATTGTCCTTTTCCAATTGCGTGAATGAACTCAGGTCGACTTTTTCCTTTCCAAGTGTCCGCGAGAAAATGCCGTCCAGGTTTTCGCCGGAATATTTTTTGACATTGCAGATATAAAGTTTTTTTCCTTCGGGAAGTTTCACCACGATCTCCGGGCTCACCAGAGGCGATCCGTTTGGATTCGAAATGCGCAATTCGACAAACTCGACGGGAGTATTGATCGGCACCAGGGTGCGCTTGCGGTAGTTCGTCGTTTCATGGCGGTAATCTTCATGAAACAGACTGAATTGAGTGTAATAAATTTCGCCGCGTTTCGCGCTGCGCGCCGGACCGGGATCCGGTTCTGCCGCGCGGGCAGGGCTAAGAATTGCTAATAAAGCGACCGTGCAGGAAAGACGCAAAAACGCGCGCTTTGAAAAGGGGGGAGTCCACATAGTGGTTGTTGTGTTCGCAAATCCTTCGTTTTTTGTCAAAATAAAAAGATCTTATGAGCAGCGCCGCTCGTTAGCGCTAAATTTTCTTTAAAATTCGATTGCGAACACTGCGGCCTGCGAGGGTGATTTAACCGTTATGCCCGTGTGCCACGGGAAATGCGAATTTCGGGGCGATACATGATGCGAACGAGCAGATCCCCGCGTCCTCCTCTCGGTTTCGGAAGGCCTTCACCAGAAAGTCGAATGATTTCTCCACGCGCAACGCCGGCAGGAATTCTTACTCTGAGACGGTTGCCGTTGGCTCCCGTTACCATTTCTTCACCACCTTGCGCCGCGCGTCGTGAATTGATCTTCAAATCACAACGCAAATCCGATCCGCGCACTTTGAACTGAAAATGGGGCAATACTTTGGTGCGAATGGAGAGAGTTCCACCCCCTTGTCGAGGTAAACGAAAACGCGTGCCGGGCGCAGTTTCAGCGGGAACAATCAGTTCGTAACGCTCGGGCCCTTCAGGATTGCCAGGATCGTTGATGCGAACCTCGCATCGAGTACCGCGAAAGAATTCATCGATGCGCAGGTGGACGTCTTCAGAAAGGTTCTGTTCGCTTTTGCTCGCGCGGGTGCGCGTCGATTTTTCCTTTGCCGCCATCTCCTGGTCGTAGGCGTCGCGCTTTTGCGGATCACTGAGAACTTCGTATGCGAGGTTCAGCGCCTGCGTCTGTTCCACGGCGACGCGCGAGCCGGAATTCAGGTCAGGATGAAATTGCTTCGCGAGCAGGCGATAGGCGTCCCGGATTTGTTCTGGGCTGCAACGACGATCCAGTCCGAGCGTTGCATAATGATTGGGGATTTGAGTTTGCAACGCGCGGAGTTTAGCGGATCAAAAAACCGGCGCCAGTCGTTTGCATAGATTTCTGCATTGGATTTTCAAAAAATGCGCTTTTAAATAGGTGGCGAATTGTTGCTCAACCATGACTACTGAATTTGATCTCACCGTCGACGACCTGAGCACATTCAATCTTTACCATCACCAGCATTCGCCCACGGCGCGGAAGCATTACTATCGGGCATGGTTCATCCCGGCGACGGTTTGGCTGCTGTTGTGTTTGGGACTTTTGTATTTGTTGATCGCGGTGAAACGAATTGGCCTATGGGAATCATTCGTAAATATCTGGCCATTGTTTTGTGGAGTTATTGCGCACCTGACGATTTTTCCATGGTGGTACCGTCGCAAAGTCCGAAAGATCATCACCGGAATGATCGCGGAGGGAAAAAATCGTGGTCTCCTGTGTCATCATCGCGTGACCCTTTCCCCGGAAACGATTTCTCGCACGGGGGATTACGGAACCAATTCCACCAACTGGTCTGCGGTGGAGCGGATTGTGACGACCAGCCAACAGTTACTCGTGTACCTCAATTCCATGTCCGCCGTGGTCATTCCGCGCCGGGCATTCGTGACGCCCACAGCTTTCGACCAATTTGTCGCCGCCGCCCGTGATTTTCATCAAAAAGCGTCGCGATAGAGGTTTTATCAAAAGTGAGTTTTAGATAGGGAACTTGCGAACGTCTCCTTCCGCCGTGAAATACTCCAGCTTCTCTAAGTCGCTCGAAATCAGGTTGGTATAACCGTTTGGTGCGTTCCCAAATGAAAGTAGGATTCAGCGAAAGCGCTTGGAGCGTATTTTCGTCAAAATCCGTTCACGAAAAAGGGTTTGGCGCGTGCTTTGCGGAATTTCAGCTCCATAAAAACTGTTTGGCGCCCGCCAAACGGAAATTACGGTTCGGAAGACTCGTTTGGTGCGTACTTTGGTGAAAATCCGTTCACGAAAAAGGGTTTGGCGCGTACTTTGCGGA
>CBHTTJ010000211.1:0-9417 GCA_966095605.1 uncultured bacterium
ATGCTCAGGACCCATTTTCGGAGACTTGGAAAACGGGTTTTTAGATTATTTTCGGGTTTCCAAGAGTTGGAAAATCGAATCTTAAGTTTTTTCTGCCTTTCCAAGCGTTGGAAAACCGAATCTTAAGTTTTTTCTGCCTTTCCAAGCCTTGGAAAATCGAATCTTAAGTTTTTTCCGTCTTTCCAAGCGTTGGAAAACCGAATCTTAAGTTTTTTCCGCCTTTCCAAGCGTTGGAAAACCGTCCAAAAAAAAATTTCCCACTTTCCAAGTCTTGGAAAACCGTTCCCAACGCATAATTATCGGTTTTCCAAGAGTTGGAAAACCGTTCCCAAGGCGAAATTATCGCTTTTCCAAGAGTTGGAAACTCGTTCCGCAGCGCTGGTTTAGTTTAAGGGAATGCGGAAATTGAACCAAAACCAGGATTCTGTATCCCATTTTCCTTTAACGTCTTGCGATATATCGTCGGGTTTGTCGCTGTTTTGAGTGGAAGTCGCCATTATTATAACCGCTCTAGTAATCCCACCCGAAACAGCGAGGAACCTATCGCTGAGTTTACTTAAACCGAATCTTTGGGTTCCACGTGCTTCTTCCAATACTCCCTTATCGTGGTGGCGATCTCGTTGAGTTCGAAAAAGTTCACCGATTTGATCATGTAACCGGTTGCGCCGAGATTCAGGGCTCGGAGACGATCGGATTCGAAGTTCGACGCCGACAAGACCAGGATAGGGATCTTGCGCAGTTGTGGTTGTTGGGAGATCCACTCCAGAAATTCGAAGCCATTCAGGACCGGCATTTTCAAGTCGAGGATGATGGAAATGGGTTTGGGTTGGGTTGCCATCGACGCGTATTCACCACTGCGTTCGAGATAAGCTATGGCGTCCTGACCGTTGCGGACCCACTGGATGGGATTACCAATATTATTCTTCCGGGCGGCACGCTGAAAGAGAATGGCGTCCGAATCATCGTCTTCGATCAGCAGGATTGGAAGTTGTCCTTCCATTTCACCCAAATTATCCGGCTGTATTATAATCGCAACTTCATTCGGCAAAACGAATTCACCTCGTTGGCAAGACCGCCTAAACCGGAACGATGCAAAAGATGAGACACGAATTTCACGAATTAACACGAATTTCCTGAATAAAAAGAAGATGCGAGCTTCTTCCTTATGCGCACCAAATGGTACGAGCAATTGTCAGGGTTAAAAGCAACGAAAGCTCGTTTTTCATTCGTGCTAATTCGTGTCTCAACTGAATCGTTCCGCCTAAGGATGCGGCGTCTGCAGGTAATGTTCCTTCAAAAGATCGCGGCCGAAGTCGTCCTGGAAGTCGCGCCATACCGCATGAACGTGGTTGGCGTTGTTTTGGATGTTGTCGTATTCCAGAAGAAATGTGGGACCCTGGATTCGATAATAATGGGCCTGTCCACGTTCCATTCCCCCCGCCCACGCAAAGGTAATTTTGTCCCGACCCGCTTTTTCGATGCGTTCGAAGTCGGATTGGACAATCTCCGAGCGATAGCGATCGATGTATTCGTGAATAATTTTTAATAACGTTTCCTGCTGGAGGGCATCCATCTTCGCGTAGGAGAGCCCGGCCGGTTCCAACGGTTGAATGTCACGCTGCGCGCCGGTGAAAATTTCCTTCGGCGCATTGGTGGCAATCAAGGCGACCGCGCGTTGCGATTGATTGCACGATTTGATCAACTGCCGTCCCCAATCCTCTTCGTTAGCGAGAATGCGGAGACCTTTTTTCGGTCCGCTTTGGACTTCACCCGGGTTGGAGCCGAAGAATGTTGGCGTGCCCGCAATGCTGTTCCCATGAGCGGTGATGTTGATGGAAAGATGATGTCCTTCCAGTCGCCAACCCCATGCGTTGGTGGCGCTCGGTGTGCCGAAAATCGAAATGAAATAACGTTCCGGGTCCCGCACGGGCCCCTTCCCCTGCTCGATTTCCTTCAGGACATTTTCCAGACTCATGATGGTCGTGGCTTTGATGTAGCCACGTTGACTCAGCGTGGAGTCGAGCACGGCGTGAGCGCGGTCTCGCTGGCTTTTGTCCAGGGACTTGAACGGAATACCTTTGCGGTCGCGCGGGATGAAATGCCAATTAAAGCGCTCCTCGTTGGTGAATTCAAATTGCGCCTCCTTTTTCTGCTCGGGCTTCAGGGAGTTGAGAAAATCCGTCGCAGCTTCCGAAAGCTCTTCGCCGACACCTTCGGCGCGGACAAAAGAGGTGGAGGCAATGACGCCCAGACAAAGCCAAAAGCACCAGCGGGAAAAACGCATGAGTCAAAGTCAAAACGTTCACGGACAAATCGGCAAACGAAATTTCTCTGGAAGAGGCGTCAGGTGTTCACGGAGGAAATAACCAGCTTTGATTTTTTCCCGTATGCCACAAAATTAAAATGAATGAAGCTCAGGACTTTAACGATCCTGCACGCGGAAGATGATCCGAACGATGTGTTGCTTCTGAAACGGGCCATTGCACGGACGGGGGTGGAACATCGCATCTTTTTCGTAAAAAACGGTGAGGAGGCACTTGATTATCTTCGTGGGAAAGGCCCTTTCGCCGATCGGTCGTTGTATCCGTTTCCAACCATCCTCATTATCGATCTCAAAATGCCGTTGAAAGACGGACTCGAAGTCCTGCAATGGCTGAATGATCACGAGGAATGTGGCATCATCCCAACCATAGTCCTCACTTCGTCCTCCCAACCCGATGATATCCGGAAATGTTATAATTTGGGGGCAAACGCTTACTTTACGAAACCAAACGAACTGGAGGAATGGAATGAATTTTGTCGGGTACTCCTTTCCTACTGGCGTTTTGCTCATGTTCCGGATCCGCCCCCAACGCACGTCTGCCGTTAGCCCACCCTCGACAGCCGCCGCATGGCCAATTAAGTTCGCGCCGTGAAACTTTTGTTCATCGGCGACATCGTCGGACAACCGGGACGACAAGCAGTGACCCAGCTGGTGCCTCTTTTGAAGGAGCGGCACGGGATTGATTTCGTTGTCGCGAACGGTGAGAACTCGGCAGGCGGTTCAGGAATCACACCGGGAACTGCGAAAGAAATTTTCGACGCGGGAGTCGACGTCATCACCACCGGGGATCATCTCTGGGATCAAAAAGAAGTCGTGGGACTGCTCGAAAGCGATGTCCGCGTGTTGCGCCCCATTAATTATCCAGCAGGAGTCGTGGGAAACGGAAGCGGTGTTTTCGAAGTGCGCGGATTGCCCCCCATCGCGGTGATGGATGTTCAGGGCAGGACTTTCATGCCGCCGCTGGAAAATCCGTTTACCATAGCAAAGCAGGAAGCCGAACGCCTGCGACAGAAAGCAAAAATCATTTTCGTGGATATGCATGCGGAGGCGACTTCCGAAAAAATCGCTTTGGCGCGAATGCTGGATGGTCACGTGAGCGCGGTGGTAGGAACGCATACCCATGTCCAAACTGCCGACGAACAAATTTTTCCCGGGGGAACAGCCTTCTTGTGCGACGCAGGATTTACCGGACCGCAGGAAAGCGTTCTTGGTCGAGAAATTGAGCCGATCGTCAAACGATTTCTGACGAATACCCCGCAGAGATTCGGCGTGGCCTCCGGGAATGTGGTTTTGAAGGGGGCTTTGATCGAGATCGACGCAACGACCGGAAAAGCCCTTGGGATTCAACGTATTTCAGAACAAATGAGGTGATTGAAAGAGTGCAAAACAGAAGTTGCCTTCGCGCACTTTTTTGGCACAATCGCGGTTAGTTCGTGTGAAACGCTTTTCTTTAATCATTATTGCTCTGGTTTTCGGCTGCTGCATCTCTGCACAGGCGCAATCGCGTGGTTATACTTCTACGCAAACGACATCAACAGGCGGCGGCACCGGTTCGTTGGATTCCCTGGTGAATGGGATAAATGCCCAGCCCAAGAAAAAGGCCACCACGGAAGATGACCGTGTCCAGACCAAAGCGAATCAGAAAACTTTTGTTCCGCCGAAAAAAGCGCCGAAGTCGAAGACCGTGAAAGATGACCGCAAGGTCGTCGTGACCAAAGACGCTATCGACACGGATGCCATCCTCGTGAAGTTGCCGAAGCTCGACAAAGGCGTTGCGCCTTCGAACAAAGCAAAGATTCCGACGTCGCCATTGGAAAAGTCGCCGCTGCAAATCTCGACGTCGCTCATCAGTCCGACCCAGAAGGCGCCGCAATAAACATTTGCGTCGGGAGCCGGGTTACTCTTTTCTTTCCACGGATGCTTTTTATAAAAGCTCCGTGTTCCCGTGCCAAAAAATGTCCAGTCACAATGGGATTTCGGCGACCTGACGCCACAGCGTGAGGTCTTGACCGTCAGCCAGCTGACTACCCGCGTAAAAGCATTGCTTGAGCGCCAGGTCGGGAAACTTTGGGTCAGCGGGGAAATCACTAATCTGCGAGTTCAAAGTTCGGGACACATTTATTTCACTCTGAAAGATGCAGGCGCGCAGGTGAACTGCGTTTTGTTTCGCGGAGAAGCCATCCCGAAGCGCGAATATCTGCAGGACGGTGCTCGAGTTGTTTTGCAGGGCGAAATGACGGTCTATGAACCGCGCGGACAATATCAATTGAGAGTGGTGGCGTTGGAGATGCAGGGGGTCGGCGCTTTACAGATTGCTTTCGAACGGCTGAAACAAAAATTGAAAGCGGAGGGACTTTTTGCGACGGAACGGAAACGTCCCCTGCCCCATTATCCGCAACGCATCGGGCTCGTCACGTCACCAACCGGCGCCGCCATTCAGGATGTTCTCCACGTAATCGAGCGACGACACGCGGCATTACAAATTATTTTTGTTCCTTGCAAAGTGCAGGGTGATGGCGCTGCCTTTGAAATTTCCTCCGCGATCCACACGTTGAACAACTGGGCCAGTGCCTCACCATCGAATCGTTTGGATCTCATTCTTATTACGCGCGGCGGCGGAAGCCTGGAAGATCTCTGGGCGTTCAACGAAGAGATGGTGGCGCGAGCGATTTTCCATTCCAAAGTCCCCGTTGTTTCAGCGGTCGGCCACGAAGTTGATTTTACCATCAGCGATTTCGTCGCCGACTTACGCGCCGCCACTCCCAGCGCGGCGGCAGAAATTATTACAGAAGGTGTTTTCTCAAGGCAGAAGTTCTTCGCGGATGTTTCCAACCGCCTGATGCAAAAAGTGGAGCAACGCCTTCGTCGCGAGCAACAGAATCTACGCCAATGGAAAGCGCGACTTGCGCGCCTGCATCCGCGCCAACGCCTGAATGAGAAATTACAACGCCTGGACGATTTACAAACCAGTCTCCTGCGTTGCACCAAACACGATTGGAAAAAACATTTTATTGCCTGCCGCAATTTGACCGAACGCCTTTCGCGTTTACGCCCTTCGTTGGTTCTTAAACAACGGCGCGAAATCTTTGCCCAGGAACAGGAACGTTTGCACGCGGCGATCCGCCATACACTGGCAGCAAAGAAGAATCGATTGGCATTACTGGAAACCCGATTGCGCCTTCTTTCACCGGAACAGATTCTGGGCCGGGGCTATTCGATCACCTTTGACACCGAAACCGGAGGCGTCATTCGCGATGAAAAATCAGTCATCGCCGGTCAAAAGATTAAAACGAAATTGGGGACGGGCGAAATCGAATCGGTCGTCAAATCGACGAGGGCTTCCGCGTAGTATCCTTCCAATCTCTTAGCCCTTTTTCAGAGTTCCTTCCCATTGCGAGAGCAATAAGCGCTAACGATCTTTTACGTGGAGGAATCTATGAAAACGATCATCAAAACAATCCTTGTCCCGATCGTCGCGGCCGCTATCAGCGCCTTTGCCGCGGAAAAAGTTCAGGTCTCCGACACCGACGGTTCTGTAAACAAAGACAAGCAGACTGGCTATAGCGTCAAGGAAAGTGCCGGCGCCCGAAAGAGTCGTCTCGCCTTGACGGATCTGCCAAAACCAGTGCAGGACACGATCATGAAGCACTCGCAGAACGACAGCCTTCCGATCAAGGGAATCAAAATAAAACACGACAAGGAGAACGGCGAAGCGGTTTATAAAGTCGAGTTCCAGGAAAAAGGAGCCAACACCAAACTTTGGGTAAAAGAGGACGGCTCTCTCCTGAAACAGGAGAAATAAATTCCGGTCTGTTACGTTCTTGTCTGCGTTGCTGGGATCGGCAAGGCCGCTGTATTTTTATCTCAGCGCTGCCATCACTTGGGTAAACAAAGTTCTTCTTCCCGGTACAGCTTTTCCCCACATGTGAGGCCGGTTGAAGGGGCAGACAAAAAGACGACGGTAAAACATGAATTCCAATGAGACCGTTTTGATTACCGGCGCGTCCAGTGGCATCGGATTGGAACTGGCCCGACAATTTGCCAAACATGGACACCGACTCCTCATCACCGCGCCGGTCCAACAGGAACTCGATGCGATTGCCCGCGATTTGACTCGCGAACATGACATTGAAGTTGGGGTCATTGCGCAGGATTTAACCCAGCCAGACGCAGCGGAACGGATTTTCCAGTCTGCATCTCGCGAAGGCGTGAAGATCGATATTCTTGTTAACAATGCCGGACTCGGACAAAAGGGTCGGTTCTGGGAAACCGATCTCGACCGGGACATCGCCACGATTCGAGTCAATATCGAAGCAGTCATGCGGCTCACGAAATTGTTTTTGCCGGAAATGGTCAAACGCAAGAGCGGTCGCATTTTGAATACGGCTTCAATCGCCGGTTTTGAACCCGGTCCCTTGCTTGCGGTTTATCACGCCAGTAAAGCATTTGTACTTTCCTTCTCCGAAGCGTTGGCGACGGAATTGGAAAATACGGGCGTGACGGTGACAGCACTTTGTCCCGGGGCGACGGATACGGATTTCTTCCCCAAGGCTCACATGCTGGCAACCCGTGCATTTCAAAAGAACAAGGTTATGGCTCCGCAGGATGTGGCGGCACTTGGGTATGATGCTTTGATGCGTGGGGATCGGGTTTATGTTCCCGGTGCCATGAACAAATTGCTGGTTTCGTCCCGACGAATTCTTACGGAGCACGCGCAATCGAAGAAGAACCAAAAGTTCTACGAAGAAGTAAAACCAAAAAACCGAACACATCGTCGGGGAGAATACGAAGCCAAATCGAGTCGTCGACGGTAGAACCCTTCTCTCAACGGGTTACAAGGACGAATTGCCGCATTTCCCTGTTTTCGGGATGCGGCATTTTCCTTTCTCCGGCTTGCTAATTCCCAGCCAAAAGTCTATTTCAATATCGGTCGTTCCCAAACAGCGTCCGTTTCTTGTGAAGCGAAGGCTAATCAACGCCGGGCTGGTAGTTATCTTTTGGGTTTGCGCCTGCCTGCAAGTAGCGGCGCAATCACCCAGCGAGTATCAATTAAAAGCGGCCTTCATCTATAACTTTCTCCAGTTTGTGGAGTGGCCCGCGGAAACACTGCAGACCCCCGGTTCTCCTATCATTTTGGAAATCCTTGGCGACGATCCGTTCGGAGCTGAGATCGATAAAGCCTTTCAAAACAAAACGGTGAATGGTCATCCCGTGGTCATTCAACGCCACAAAATATTTGATTCGCATCGACTCTGTCACGTGGTCTTCATCTGCAAGTCCGAGCGCGACCGCTCCCCTCAAATTGTAGAGAACATTGGCAATCGCAGTATTTTTTCCATTGGGGACTTTGAAGATTTCGCCGACCGGGGCGGTGTAGTAAATTTTTTAAACGAAGAAGGAAAATTACGCTTTGAAATCAATCTTGCGGCAGTGAAACGAGCTCGGCTGCAGGTTAGCTCCAAGCTCCTGCGCCTCGCCCGCATTGTAGGAAAGAAAGGGAGTTAAGTGCGCTTTCGCAATCGCCCGATCAACCAAAAAGTCAGTCTCGTCATCGTGCTCACCAGTACTGTTGTGCTGGCGCTCGCTTCCGGAGCGTTTATGGCCTACGAACTGTTCACGTTCCGCCAGCAGATGACTCAGCAGTTGACCACCGTCATCCGGATTATCAGCGAAAACAGCACGGGCGCATTGACCTTTGATGTTGCGGAGGATGAGGAAAAAATTCTCTCCGTCCTGAGAACGGAACCGCACATTATCAATGCGGTTGTTTTTGATAAACACGGCAAGCTGTTCGCCCAATACCCCCGGTCCACCAGTTTCAAAGATCATTGGATTCCAGAGCGTCCAGGTTTTCATTTCGATGAAGGTTTTGTTGTCTTGAAGCAACCCATCACGCAGAACGACACGTTTCTGGGGACAATCGCCATCAAATCGGATCTTGAGGAAATGTATGCGCGGTTTCGGCTTTATGTCGTGATCGTCCTGACCGTTCTCGCGAGTTCGCTGATCCTTGCCTTCCTTCTTTCGCGCGTTTTGCAACGCGTCATCACGGGTCCTGTTCTCGATCTGGCGAAGACCGCCCAGCATATCTCGGAACGAAAAGATTACACCCTTCGCGCGGAAAAACTGGGCGACGATGAATTGGGCCGACTCACGGACGCTTTCAACGACATGTTGGCGCAGATTGAAAAAGCGCAGGAGGAGATCAGGGTTCTCAATGCGGAATTGGAACAGCGCGTCCAGAAACGAACGGCTGAACTCGCGGCCAGCACGAAGGAAATGGAAGCGTTTACCTATTCGGTTTCACACGACTTGCGCGCGCCACTGCGACACGTTGCCGCTTTCGGCGAAATCCTCCAGGAGGATTATGCAAAAGAACTTTCTCCAGAAGCCCGCGACTACCTGAACCGAATGATCGAGGGAGCGCGCAACATGAGCCAGTTGGTGGATGACCTCCTCAACCTCGCTCGGATTGGTCGCGCCGAATTAAAACGCGAACCAACAAATCTCGACCAGGTGGTCGACGAAGTCATTCAGGACCTCCGTCCGGAATTGGAAAATCGCCACATCGACTGGCAAGTGGAACATCTTGCGGTCGTTGAGTGCGATCGTGGCCTCATCAAGCAGGTCTTCGCCAATTTAATATCCAATGCGGTGAAGTACACGCGTCGACGAGACAAAGCGATAATCCAAATTGGCATTGTGAAATCGGTTCGCGTCGACGACCAGACTGCTTTGTTCATCCGCGACAATGGTGTTGGGTTCGACATGAAATTTTCGGACAAACTGTTCGGAGTGTTTCAACGGTTGCACCGTGCCGAAGAATTCGAGGGCACTGGCGTTGGGCTGGCGACGGTCGAACGGATCATTCGTCGTCACAACGGGCACGTCTGGGCGGAAGGAGAGCTGAACAAAGGGGCGACATTCTATTTCACGCTCGGAAAATAATTTTCCTGAAATCAAAAAACCCTTTGACCACTCTCGGTCACTCCATTAAATTGCGCGCATCGTGGATGGGGTCGTAGCTCAGTTGGTAGAGCACCACAATGGCATTGTGGGTGTCGCAGGTTCGATCCCTGTCGGCTCCACCATCT
>CBHTTJ010000212.1:0-9363 GCA_966095605.1 uncultured bacterium
CCGGAAACGTTTCCGACACCCCTCGCAGCTTCGTTTCAGCACCCGGAAACATTTCCGGCACCCTTTGCCGCTTCGTTTCGACGCCGGAAAATATTTAGACAGTTCTCGCACGAACTGACCTGCAACCGGAATGGGTTACAGCATGGAACCCGCTGCCGATGCCCTCCTACTGCCACGAAAGGAACCGATTTTAGAAGCAGGGATTTCTATTCTTGCTTTCTTTTCATTTCGCCTTATTTCTCAACGCTCAACTAAATTTAAGAACATGCCTTACAAAGACATTACTCCTCCGGCTGGCGGCAAGATTACGATTCAAAATGGCAAGCTGACCGTACCGGATAATCCGATTCTTCCTTTTATTCGTGGCGACGGCACGGGTCCTGATATTTGGGCGGCCAGTGTGCGCGTGTTTGATGCAGCCGTGAAGAAAGCCTACGGCGGCAAGCGCCAGATCTCCTGGTTCGAAGTCTATGCCGGTGAAGAAAGCTTTAAGAAATTCAACAATTGGCTCCCGGATGACACGATTGAAGCGTTCAAAGAATATCTCGTTGGCATCAAAGGCCCCTTGACCACGCCCGTCGGCGGAGGCATTCGCTCCCTGAACGTTGCGTTGCGTCAAATGCTCGACCTTTATGTCTGCTTGCGTCCCGTCCAATATTTCACCGGCGTTCCTTCCCCGGTGAAACACCCGGAGAAAGTGGACATGGTGATCTTCCGCGAAAACACGGAAGATATTTACGCGGGCATCGATTTCCAGGCAGGCGGAGAACAGGCCTTGAAAACTTTGGAGTTTTTGAAGGCGACGTTCCCCAAAGATTTCAAAAAGATTCGCTTCGGCGGTGAAGATATTAACGCCGTCGGCGTCGGCATCAAACCAGTGAGCAAGCCCGGCAGCGAACGACTTTTCCGTTCCGCGCTTCAATACGCGATCACCAATAACCGCAAGAGCGTGACGATCGTCCATAAAGGCAACATCATGAAGTTCACGGAAGGTGCTTTCCGTGACTGGTCTTATGAACTCGCTAAACGCGAATTCGGCGCGGTCGAAATCGACGGTGGTCCATGGTGCAAGATTCCTGAAGGCAAACCTGGCGCGGGCATCGTCATCAAGGACGCCATCGCCGACATCGCTTTGCAACAGGTCCTGACGCGTCCAACGGATTTCGATGTCATTGCCACGTTGAATTTGAACGGCGATTACCTCAGCGACGCCCTCGCCGCACAAGTCGGTGGGATCGGCATCGCTCCGGGTGGAAATATCAATTACCTCACCGGTCACGCGATCTTTGAAGCCACACACGGCACCGCACCCAAGTATGCCAACAAGGACATGGTGAACCCAGGTTCCGTTGTTCTCTCTGGCGAAATGATGCTTCGTTACATGGGCTGGACGGAAGCGGCTGATTTGATCCTCAAAGGATTAAACGGCGCCATCGGCAGCAAACGCGTCACTTACGACTTCGCTCGTCTCATGGATGCTGCGACAGAAATCAAGTGCTCGCAGTTTGGCGATAACCTCATCGCGAACATGTAATTGCTCTTTTTTTCATTTGATCAATCTCAAGGCGGCGATTCTTTCGCCGCCTCTTTTTTATTTTCTGCGGACGACGATCCACCTCATTGCGCTCGTAAGGTTGCTTGCGGAAGCGGCGTAACTTGATACAACTGGTGGCATCATCGCTTTTCCGATGAACATCCACCTTTTAGAAGTGTTTTATTATGTCGCCAAACACGGCGGCATTACCGAGGCCGCTCGCAATTTTCCTTATGGCATTCAGCAGCCGGCGATCAGTGGACATATGGCACAGCTGGAGGAATATCTCGGGGTAACACTTTTTCAACGGCGCCCCTTTCAACTGACTCCAGCCGGAAAAGAACTCTTTGATTACTGCGCTCCGTTCTTTGGCAACCTCAACAACATCGTGGCCAAATTACAGGGTGGCGCAGGACATCACATTCGTATCGGCGCTTCCGAAATTGTTTTGAGAGATCACCTGCCGGATCTTGTGCAAAAGGTCCGAACGAAATTCCCGCAGCTGACCATCAGCTTGCGAGAAGCAAACCAACCGGAATTACATCGATTGTTGGAACGCGTCGAAATCGACCTCGCGATCACGCTGATCCAGGAAAAAATTCCTTCCATCTTCTGTGCGCAGCCGTTGTTGGATTTGCCGTTAATTCTTCTTGTGCACAAAACGAGCAAAATCAAATCCGCGGAAGATCTTTGGAAACGGGACAAGATTGGCGAACCACTCATCGCGCTACCTGCGCAGGAACTTGCCACCGATCATTTTCAAAAGGAACTGGCCCGCCGCAATATCGATTGGTTTACCAGTATCGAGGTCAGTTCGTTAAACCTCGTTGAGACGTACGTCGTGAACGGTTACGGAATTGGGCTGTCGGTTCGCGTGCCACAAGCAAACCTTTCTCCAGACGTGCGGATCATTGCTCTACCAGGTTTCCCGACTGTAACCGTGGGAGCAATCTGGCGAGGCAAGCCCTCGCCACTAATTCAAGCATTCGTCGACGCTATTCAGGAACGCGCTCGCCACGTCACGCAGGAAAAATAGGAACAGGGTTAAGGAGGGAAGCCAAACGCGAGCTTTATCGCGGAATATTCCGGATGAATCGTTCCATCCGCCATGCGAATTGTTAACGGCGGTTCAGCCCAGCTTTGAGTGCGAAATGTCGACGGAAGATCATTCGCCTTCATCATCACGAAGAGCCCCAGCAATGGTGTTTCATTCTCACGAAAGATCACCGGGCGCCAGCGCACGATTGTCAGTCCCGACTTTGTGGCAGCTTCTTTTACACGTTGATGCTGTTCGTCTGGATTAATTGGAAAAACGCAGGCGAAAATTCCTCCTGGCTCAAGATGCTCCGACGCAATTGCGCAATAGTTCGAAATATCCCCGCGCATTTCAAAACGACATGCGAGTTTTTGCGGATGATCCCCCAGCACTCCAGTGCCGACCGGAAAATAAGGAGGACTTCCCAGCACGAGGTCGAAACGCTCCGAGGACGCGAGGGCCTGCGGATCGCGAAAATCAAAATGGCGAATCTCGTAACGATCCAAAAGGCCGTTCCATTCCGCCGACTTACGCGCGAGGCGAACGCTTTCCTCCTGTGCTTCGATCGTGACAAAACGTGCCGAAGGCAAACGCCACGCCGCAATCATTCCGACGGTCCCGATGCCGCTGCCTAAATCCAATACGTTGCGCGCTGTCGGACACCAACTCGTGCCGTACCATGCCACCAACACGTCGTCGGTGGAAAACCGGTGGCCGTTCTTTAATTGGAACAAACGGAAATATCCGCTGATCGCGTCCAACGTTTCCCCTTCGCCAATCGCAGGTCCCCTGCCCTGCGCGCCCGGCGGAATGGGACCGGGTTTAACGTACCCTTTGAAAATTGGTTCGGCGTAATTCATGCAAAGCTGATCGCAGCAGATTCGTTCAGTGATTAGGAAGCAGTTCGATCAACTTGCCCATGCGGGCGGTGAAGCGCAGAACTCCATTCGCTTTCTCGTCAACGGATGATTGAATGAAATCTTCCATGCATGCAGGCATAATGGAGGAGCGGTTACGCTTAAAGTCTGTGTGTCGCCGACACTACCGTCTGCAAGGTACGCCGCGTCACCACATACCGGAAAACCAAGATGCCATAGATGCACACGGATCTGGTTCGTCCGCCCCGTCAGTGGTTGCGCCTCGAGCAAAGTCGTCCCGTCAACGTTCCGTTTCAAAACGCGAAACTGCGTGCGTGATTCCAGTCCGTTTTCAACATCCACCCTTCGACTTCCCAACTCTCCGGACTCAGCACTGATGGGAGCATCACAAAAGAATGTGTCTTCTCCGGGATGCCCCTGAACGCGAACCAAATAGTTTTTCTCAATCGTGCCAGCAGCGAACTGCGGTTGCAGCTTTGCCGCGAAATGTCGTGTCCGTGTCACCAGCAATACTCCCGTGGTATTTGCATCGAGGCGATGCGCAGGCCGCGGTTTCTGTGGGTGATAAACCTGCTCGAGAAGATATTGCAACGTGTTCCGGCTAAACCGGCCGCCGACGTGCATTGGCAGCGGCGCCGGTTTGTTGAGAACAATCAAGGCCTCGTCTT
Source organism: uncultured bacterium (assembly GCA_966095605.1). GTDB lineage: Bacteria > Verrucomicrobiota > Verrucomicrobiia > Limisphaerales > JACDHS01 > CBHWET01. The sequence goes on from CBHTTJ010000212.1 coordinate 4,117, forward strand.
CATGCAGAATCTGCACATCCACATTAACGTCTGGTTCAACGACATTTGGAAACTTGTGCAAATAATATTCTCCGACACGAACAATGTGCGCGGCCGAAATCATTTGCCGATCGTTATCGAACATCAAGCCACGCGCACATTCCGCCTCCCATTGTTCACGTGGAATATGTTGAATAACGTGGCAAAGGGTATCGAGCAATGTCCATCCATCACATTCTTGTGGAATCGTGAGTGGACGAAAGTTGTCGTAAGGCTTGCTCCCCGGCAACGGCGTCATCACCCGGCGAATCGCTTCCTGACGTGCGGCGATATTCAAGGCTGTCTGCTGCTCGGGTGTTTTGAAACAATACGGACAAGACTTCCCCGGGACAAAGCGCGCGTCCTCCTGCTCTTCCTTCGTAAGTGGTGTTTGGCAATTAAAGCACTGATCGGAATCTGTTTCGTGCAACGTTGGATCGACTCCAACGCGTTGATCAAAAACGAAACATTCGCCGTTGTAATGAGCTCCGCCGCATTCCTCGAAGTATTTGAGGATTCCGCCTTCGAGCTGAAAAATATTTTTAAACCCCTCCCGCTCCATGAACGGACCCGCTTTTTCACAGCGAATTCCACCCGTGCAAAACATCACGATCGGCTGTTCTTTCATCTGTTCCGGCAACTTGCGGACGGCTTCGGGAAAATTTCGAAAATGATCGATCCCCACTGTCAACGCGTTCTGAAAAGTTCCCAGTTTCACTTCGTAATCGTTGCGAGTATCCAGCAGCGTAATCGGACGACCTTCGTCAAGCCACTGCTTCAAAGTCTTTGCCGGAAGTTTCGGAGAGGTGCGTTTGCCGGGATCAATCCCTTCGACGCCAAAGGCAATGATCTCCTTTTTCACCCGCACGAGCATTCGATTGAACGGCTGATGATCGCTTTCACTTATTTTGACCTCGAGATTTTCCAGTCCAGGAATGCTGCGCAATTCAGCGAGTAATAGAGTGATTTTCTCAGGCGGGCCCGCAACGAACAAATTGATTCCTTCGGTGCTGAGAAGAATGGTTCCTTTGAGGCCCCAACTTTTGCAAAGGGCGAGCAACCGGGGACGCAAGGTGCGTAATTCCGTCAGTGGCGCAAATTTATAAGCGGCGATATTACTGAACTTCTGCATTTTAACAGGCGATCGAAGCGTGAAAGATACGCAAAATCCGGAGAGAAGCCAGCGCCAGTTACGACGCGCCGATGAGCACCCCTGCCGCAAAGACGAGCGCTCCACCGATCGCCACCTGCACAACCGCCGAACTCCACGGCGAATCCATGAAGCGGTGGCGAACCCAGGAGATAATTCCCAGTTCAATAAGCACTACAAACACTGCAATCCATGTGGCGAAACGCACATCAGGAAAGAGATACGGCAACGTGTGACCGATCCCACCGAGGGCAGTCATAATTCCGCAGACCAATCCACGCGCCCAGGGATGGCCGCGTCCCGTCAGACTTCCGTCGTCGGATAGCGCCTCGGCAAATCCCATGCTGATCCCTGCCCCGATACTCGCCGCCAGGCCGACGCGAAATGTTTCGATACTATTGTGGGTCGCAAACGCAGCGGCAAACAACGGCGCCAATGTTGAAACCGAGCCATCCATCAGCCCAGCCAATCCGGGTTGAATCACCTGGAGAACAAACAATCGTTTGTGCTGTGCCGATTCCTCCTCGCTCAATTTGGTGGCACCGATTCGTTCGGCGGTATGAGCGTGATTGCGTTCTTCTTCAGCCAAATCGCCGAGCAATTGCCGAACGCCCGCATCTTTACTTCGACGCGCCGCGGCTTCATAAAATCGCTTTGTTTCCAACTCCATCAGTTCAGCAGCTTTTTGAACGGCTTTCAAACCAAGCGGCCGCACCAGCCAGACCGGACGCCGATTGACAAACCCTTTAACGTTCTCACGGCGGATCATCGGAACGTGATCACCAAAACGGCTGCGATAAAGTTCCAGCAACCGATGACGATGGGTGTCCTCTTGTCGTCGTAGTTCCTTAAATTTTTCTGATTGCTCGGGATAATCGTTTTTTAATCCGTCCGCGAAATCTTCGTAGATGCGCGCATCGTCTTCTTCGAGGGAAATGGCCAAAGCAAGGATCTCCTGTTCGGTCAGACTTTCAAACGTGCGCATAGTTTTGGGCGAAGCGGCATTACACCGCACTACGGGCAGCTTAACAACGTCTACAAAAATTTCTATTAGGTAAATTCCTTAGAGGAGACCGTCGATTCGATCACGGATTAATCGAAAATCCTATTGCCTCAAGGAGTGTCCAGCGGCCCCGTGTAAACGAAAGCAACACTGTCCGCCACGACCACCGAAGGAATTGGTTCTGCCTTGCTTGTAATTCTTACGTAACCAGCGGATCCAGCGTCGAATGGCTTGGCGGCCGCGATCTGAAACCATTGGCGGCCATTCTGTCTTTGATCAACGACGACATTGTAGGCGCCGTCGCGTCCAGACACCTCCCACACGGTTTTAGTCGCGCGATTGTCGCCTTGAAGATAGTAAATGTAGACATCGTATTTTCCGCCCTTTGGAAGGCTCGGACGAAACATGGCCACAGAATCTCCATCTGGAGACGCCGGCGCGAAGGCGTAAGAATCGCAACGTTGCCCGGCCCATTTTTGGCTGTTGGTGGCCCACCGTCCACTCAGTTCCGCCTCGGTGCTGTCAATAATTGCGCCTAGCGCCTCGGGTAAAAACTCCGCCGTCACCACAGAGTTATTTGAAATGGTAAACTTCAGCGGATTATCAAGACCTGCGCCATCGCCACTCCATCCTACAAAAATATTCCCCTTGTCGGGTACGGCGGTAAGTTCAATTACGTCACGGTCGAAATAACCGGGCTGGTCCGGACTTTTCACAACTTTCCCGTTGCCAGTCACCGAGGTTTGCATTGAAAAGCGCCAACCAGGAGCGGAAGCGGGAGGTGTCGCAGGCGTGGAAGCTGTGCCGACGGTGATCGTTGCAGGTGGGGGCGAAGGTTTTTTGGATGTTGAGGTCTTGGAGGTTTTCTCAGGCGCAGGAACAGGCGTTGACGTGGTGGTAGAGGGTGTGCTGCTTTTTCCCGTCCGGACGAAACGCACGGCATCCGCAATCACAACAGGTTTCCCGACGGCAGTCTCTTTGTCTTCGCCAGAATTATTCAGAAGCCTGGCATATCCTTTTTTTCCGACATCGAAGTCCAAGCCAGTGGCAATCCGAATCCATTTTCCACCTTCCGCGGTCTGGTTGACCTTCGTTTTGAACGTCCCGCCCAGATATCCGATTTCCCAGGGAGCGCTTTGGGAGCGGTTGTCACCGCGGGAGTACATAATCTCGATGTTATATTTGCCTGCGACACCAATTTCCGGCTGATACGTAGCCGTGGCTGTTGGCGCGCCCGCTACACAGAAGGCGGATCGGTAATCGTCTCCATAATGATCTTTGGCTGATTTGGCGACTTCCCATCTTCCGTCGAATGTCGCCTGCGGGTTGTCGATAATGATGTCGTTCTGGGCCGATACGATGTTGGCAGAGACCCAGAGAGTAAAAATGACCGTTTTCATAGGCATGTTGTTGGACCGACTGGGGAGTTGAGATACGTATACGCCGGAAACGGTGCTATGGCAACGGTTTTTAGGGGACACCCTTAGGCCTTACCTCTCGGTTTGACTCAATGAAGGCGTTGAATCCGTCAAAAACCCATTTTCCAGCTGTTGGAGTCGTTGACGGCCCCCTGATGCATGATATGATCCCGGCCAATTGAAATTTATCCTCCGGGCAAAACCTCCATCGAAGGTTTTACTTATGATGACAGCGCTCTGACGACAGCGGATGGTACACGTACGAATTTTGAAGTTCGCGGTTATAAGACGACTCGTTATGCAATTTCTGCCTCCCAGATCAATGGCGTCCCAAATTCTCTCGTGATTTACACCATTACACTCACGGGTGCTGGCGATGGAACGATCGCTGATAAAAGCGCCGTCATTAAAGGTGTCGTTGTTGGAACCGTGACGTCCAACGCGATCTAAGCATTATTTTCGCACGGCCCGGCACGGTTCCTGTGCCGGGCCATTTTATTTATTGGGATTGACGCTCATCCGATGGTTGCTAGCATCATCACCGTTCTATTGGAAAAGTATTCCCCGGGCAACGAATTAAACACGCAAACTAATATGAAATACCTTCGTTATCTCGCAATAATTGTCGCCCTTGGCTTTGTCACACTCAGCGCCGAGGCAAAATTGAATTCAATCGTCATTAATTTGACCGCCGTCCAGCAATCCCTGGCCGGAAGTTCGCCCGTATACAAAACGAACATCACGGCAACAACGACGAACATTTCTGCCTCCGTGAAATACACCACGACAAATACCGTCATTAACAACGCAAGGATTCTGAAGATGCTGGCGAACTCGTTTAATACCAACATTCCCGCCACCGCCACCCTGAAAGTCGATGACAATACACGTCATGTCGTTGTGGCGGTTGGCACGAACATCGTTCTCGATGTTAATAGCGTGCTTCATTTGGGATCGAGCGGGTCTGGAGTTGCGTCCGGGACTCTTAGCGAAAGTATGAAACAAGCCCCGACGACAACGACGACCATTGTACGCTACAACTTTACCATCACCGGTATTGATAGCTTGATCTATGATGACACTGGTTTAACGACGGCTGACGGCACGCATACGAACTTCACGATCGAGGGTTATCGGACGGCTCGCTTTAACCTGTTATCAACAACCGTCAACTCGACTTCTAATACCACGACGAGCGGCGTCTTGACGATCAACGGCGCAGGCGAAGGCGTTATTTCAGGGAAGGACGCCATCCTAAAGGGGGTTGTTGTGGCCAATATTTTGCCGAACATTTAAACGTCCTATAAATCGCATGGCCTGACGCGAATCTTTCGTGTCAGGCTTTTTTTTGTAAAGGACGTCCTACCTTTTGGCCAAAGCTGGGGCGCAGGATAAAATCTCCGAAGCATTCTCAGATACAAAAATCCACTGAAAACGTGGAGGAAGCTTTTAATTTTTCGTAATGAAAACATTCCCACGCTGTGGGAAGCGCGTTTTCAGGAAGAAAATGGACTCCCGCCCGTGTGGGAGCGCGAAAACGTCCTGAAAATCGCCCCCCACAGCGGCGGGAGTCGGTTTTCGTGATGAAATTGCACTCCCGCCCCCGTGGGGCAGTCAATTTCGTCCTAAAAACTGGCCCCCGCCGCGTTGCAACGGTC
>CBHTTJ010000213.1:0-9246 GCA_966095605.1 uncultured bacterium
CCGACACCTACGACTACGACGCGTTCGGCGTCCTAGTTGCCCAAAGTGGCAACACGCCAAATAACTACCACTACTGCGGCGAGCAGTTTGATGTCAATCTCGAACTCTACTACAACCGAGCACGATATTTAAATCAAGATGCGGGACGGTTTTGGACGAGGGATCCTTTTTCAGGTTTACGAAACGATCCAGTCACGCTACACCAATATCTATATGCCCACGCCGACCCGATTGACCGTATTGACCCGAGCGGAAATGTTGATCTGACTGTCGGAGGCATGGTTTTCACAACCAAGGTCTCTGGTGATTTGGACAGGCGGGAAGCCCTAAAAAACAGAGCGGGGTATAAAGCGGCTCGCAAAGGTCTTTGTAAGATGGGTGCTCAGGGAATGTTGCAGGCCCATCACGTTATTCCAGTAGCGATGGGCGGACGGCTTGATAAGATGGTCGATCTTCCTGCGGTGCAGCACCAACAACTTCATCAAATGTTAGGGTACCTCTTAAAATTTCTCGGATTCGCAAAAGGAAAATGGACAAGCGCCGCCGAATTTGAGGATCTATTTTCTGAACCTGGAGGAAAGCAGGAACGTAAGCTGGTGCATATGGCCGTATTAGCAGTAGCAACCGAATTTGATGCGGCTTGCGTTCCGCAAGGGCTTAATCCTATTGTTCCTGAAATTGAGGCTCAAATAGCGAAAGGTGATTGGAACTTTTAGCCGAGTATGACATTTTCTGAATACAGCGAGTGCATAAAAACGCGCGGGTACTTTTCCCTTAGATTGGACGATAACCGCGCTCAGCTAGGAGTCACTGATAACGCTTGTGACCTTGTGCTTAGTAAATGGCTGATTCCACTTCTTGAGGTATGCGAAAGGGTTTTTGTATACAGACTGGTATTTAAAGATGGGTCTTATGACGCGACGACTTCTCCGCGCGATGCAAAGCCCGCTGTTTTGAGCAAAACAACAACACGAGTCGAATTGGATGCAAAGGCAATGTTAACGGACCGTTACGGGAAATATTGGGCATGGGCATTAAGACACGCCACGATCGTGGTATGCATCCCCCAGATGCAGGTCCCGATGGAGGCATTGGCAAAGGAATGTTGGGATCCCGGCATTTTGATGAACTTGGGAGCAGTCGTGCCTTCGAGATCGATACAATTGGCAAAACATGAAGCAAAAGAAGGAAAAGTATGCTGCGTTTTTTCTAGAGACTCGTACAGTATCAGCAGTCACATCTTTGCGCCGACGAAAGAGCTCCTGAACTTCTACAAGTATAGCGTAATGAATTGTCGCTTTATCCTTAAAGGCCTTGAGCGTGAACTAAAGCCCGTCCGGAAGAAAGAGATGGACAAACTCGGAGGGAGAAAATCGAATCCAGCGACGTAAACGAAGTTCATCTCAGTTACGGTTACCGAAAGTGTTTGCAATTAATACTCGTCGTGGGGTAGCTCTCGGTATGGTTCAAGAATTATGGGCAGATTTAAAACGCGAGCCCGCTGCCAGAGGCTTGATGAGCCAGCCTGTCCGAATTGTCGGTGACGCTGATATCAACAATGTGGCGGATTTGCCATCTTACGAGCAATATCAAGCAGACTCCTGACCGTTTGGAGGTAAAACGATAGTAATTCTCATACCCTGAAGTGGAAAATCCGCAAAGAATGAGTGATAAGGTCGGAGATTTGCATTTGTGCAGTTGGGCCCGTGAAGGAAAGGTTTACACATGTTGGGTTAAGGAAACGCCAGAATTACGGGGCGAGGGCGATTCCTTTGAAGCGGCAGACGCTGAATTGATAGATCGGATTAGCGAGGCAACGGACGATTTCCGTCCGCTTTTGGAATATATACCAGCGATTCCAACGTCGGCCTTCGATGATCTATTTCGGGGGTCGGACTGGGTCGCGATTAAAGCTCCAAATGAACTCGTTGCGTCGACACTGAAAACCACTGACCTCTTCATGGAAGGGATGTGTCCCCTCTGTAGGACCAAGAAGGGATCCCGAAATAATTTGGCTTTGAAGGTTCAGAGGTTTTCGCAAAAAAAAGATGGTGCATTAGTTAACGTGAGACCAACCGGCCATACTATCCCCATATTCTCCGAAGAGTTTTTGGAACTCTTGAGTCCGGACGAGAAAGCCAATCTGATCGCTCGACCTGTCGAAAGTGAGATCGCCTCCAAGCGCAATTTCTATGAGGTCGAGTGTTTTAAATCGACAGAAGTGGTTTTTGTTAAAGGTATTAATATAAGCGGATGGAAATGCGACGAGTGTAAGAAAAATGTTCCGCGGGCGTACTCACATTACAGTGAAACGGCGATAAATTATTTTGTTACAAATCCGCCAAGTGCCAACTGCTTGACCGTATGCGCCCCCGATAAATCTTTCTTTTGCCTGCCGAGGAGAAGATGGGAAGAAATAGCGGGAAAAATTGGAACTAAAGGTCTTGCTGCCAGCCCAATTGGAGTTGTGCCGGCGCACTTGGTAGATGTGAACCCGAAGGTCGAACTCGTTTCAGACATTATTAAAAAGTACGGAAGGTTCTAAGCTCGTATGTTTGAATCGAAGATCAATTTGGAGACTTTCTCATAATCAATGATTTCGGAAGCAAATCTCTGGAAAGCGACTTGGAAGCGGAATCGACAAGACTACGTATTGTCACTTAGCGACTATCCTGAAATCAAGGTCACCGGTTCTATTTTGGACGAGGCCATCGAAAAGCTGGAGGATACGGTTGCCGAGAAGTTGGGAGATGCCAATCCGCATTTTGAGTTTTTGACGCCGTTGCCGCTGGAAACTCAACAGGCTGCGCCTTGCATCCATATTTTAACCGGCCACAAATGCGCGGACGATATAACGAATATTGAACAGCTGTTTGTTCGTGAACGATGTTCGAAGTGCCAGAACTATTCGGGGCCTAGAACCGATGCGCTGATGAGATTGGATTCTGCACCCCGGGGAGACATTACGTTCACCGATTTTCTCGGCCAGATCGTTTCATCTCGAATATCGGACTTTTTGAATCTAGGCGACTCGACGGAAATGGAATTGCGCCCTTTGGTGCTTCGCGGGAAAGAAACCACGGATTATCTTGAACTTAGATCAAAATGTCCGAGGGAATATGTGGCGTTGAAGGGCGTTAAAGCGGAAAAAGGGGGATTTAGATGCGGAGCGTGTGGATTCGTGGTGTGGATGTATATGCCGTACGAAGCGCCGTTCTCTAAATACGTTGCTAAAGAATCGCTTCCGCACGACGGCAAGCAGGTGTTTCCTATTGGTGTGGATGACCGCGTTCGCTTGGCGGTAGACCACGAGACCCGAGCGGCAGTCATTCGTTCAAAAAGATTTAAGAATATTGTGAGTCAGAGGGTCGGAGTATTAACGCCAGATCAAGCAGCTCCGATCGAATCCTTTTTCAAATGATGGAGAAGAGAATGGCTATTTAGAGCGGCATGGCGAGCCATGATTAGCGCAGACCTCATTCAAAAACTTTGCTCCGAGGCGATGGTGGCCAACGCGAGCAAAGAAGTTACCACGAAGTGTCGAGCTTGTAGAAATCCTTGCACGCGCACCTTGCAATGGCTTCAACAAAATAAATTTAAATGCCCTTCGTGCGGCGGAGATTTGGATGATTGCCCGCTACATGACATCACGCGGTCGGTGCTGGGACTGGTCAAAAAATCGGACCGAAAAAAAAAGGCGGGACCGCGAAAATCGAAAAGCACAAAAATTATCGGCTTATCCTGCAATTCCGGGAAGGTTTTCTTGGTGACCTGGATAAATTGAGTTCGTTGGAAGACCAAATGACGCAGGTTATTGGAAATTCTGCAGACGTGGACGGTCACGATGTCGGAATCGGTGAGATGAATATTTTTGTCTTAACCCCAGATCCGGTCAGTACATTCCGGACGGTCAAGCCGGTTCTTCAACGAAATAAGTATCTTGAGAAAGTTGTCGTTGCGTATCGGAACGTGGAAGACGAAAACTACACAGTAATTTTTCCCGCTGACTGGGAAGGTAACTTCAATGTTCTGTAGGCCGGAAATGTCCAAATGAAAACTCCATATTTTGCCGACGAACGAAAATACTTCTTAAATACCAGCGATCCGGTGATGGAGTTTTTTAGAGATAAGGAGGAGAAACAACTTATTCACGTGGGCGATTAGGGTATGCACTTGAAGAAAGCGTCCGGGCGCAAATAGCAAAAGGAGAATGGGATTTCTAATGATTAATAGAAAACGTGTCGGTTTTTACGTCAAAAAAATACAGGCTGCGGGTCATTTCGAGTTTGGTTTGAATAAGCGGGGACAGGAGGTTACCAACGAGGTTTGTGACGAAATCTTGGCTTCTGTGATCGCGCCGTTGCTGGGAGTAAGTGACAAAGCCATAGTGCTTTGGGATTTTCGCGAGCTTTCTGCCCAGCCACCAAAACCCCCACTTCCGGTCATTAAAGCATCCACTAAATATGAGATGGAGGTGGATATTGCGAAAACCGGTCTAGAATCGCATCGCTTTTTTTGGCGCTGGGTTCTCCGGGGAATGAACGGTGCTCAAGCCAACTTGGGGCTGGAATTGCCAGTCTCGAAGATTCCGGTGGCGGAGATAGCGAAACATTCGTGGGACCCGACGTTGGTTGTGAATCTGAGGCGATTCAAAACAGCGGTCGCATGGAATTTTGCAAGCGATAGAACGTTGGCAAGCAAATCGGCACGATTTCTTTTTGGTCACAATGCCTTGGGGCTGTATGCAAGCGTTTTTGCTGCTCCAGAAGTGCTAAAAACAGTCTATGTTGAATGTGCAAAACGATGCCAATTTACCGGTTTGGGGTTGAAGGAAGAACTTAGGCCGCCATGCGTGAAAAAAAAGCAACATCATGCGCGCAGCAACAAGTAGAATACGAGGATGCATCGACGGCTTTGATTTGTTACGAACTTTCTTGTCGTCATAATTTTAAGGCAACCAAAACGTTGGCAGATTATGCTTACACCGTGGCCCTGAGCGGTCATCGCCTTACGGCCAGCGAAAGTATTTTGGCAGGAACGCAGCCGCGGACCATCAATCGAGTTTACAGTTACGATTCGATTTATCGGTTGACGGGTGAACAAATCACCGGAGCCGAGCTCACCTCGTCGATCGGCTATACCCACGACGCCGTTGGCAATCGCTTGAGTCGAAATTCGAGTTTGGCTCCGGTTCCATCGACCGTGTCAACCTACGACGCCAATGATCGCCTGGAGAGCGACACCTATGATGCGAATGGCAACACTACCGCTGCGACCGTTCGAGACACGACATCGGGCAACGCGCAGGCTGTCGCGGACCAATATGATTTCGAAGATCATTTGATCAGCCGGAACAATGGGCAAATCGTGATTCGCTACGACGGCGACGGCAATCGCGTGACGAAGACAGTTGGCGGAGTCACGACCTTGTATCTTGTCGACGAGCGCAACCCAAGTGGCTACGCGCAAGTCCTTGAAGAACTCACCACGACCGGAACAACCCTGGTGGTGACACGAGTTTATGGATACGGCAGCACTTTAATCTCCCAGGACCAGTTGCAGGATGATGGGCAGGGCGGATTAGCGTGGGTCTCGAGTTTCTACGGTCACGATGGCCATGGGAATATTCGCTACCTGACGGACGGCACAGGCACCGTCACCGACACCTACGACTACGACGCGTTCGGCGTCCTAGTTGCCCAAAGTGGCAACACACCAAATAACTACCTCTACTGCGGCGAGCAATTCGATTCGGATTTAGATCTTTATTATAACCGCGCGAGGTACGTCAGCCAAGACGAAGGGCGGTTTTGGAGTCGAGATATATTTGAAGGAGCCATTTCTGATCCGTTTGCGCTGCATAGATATGTCTATGCGGGAGCCGATCCAGTAAACTCTATCGATCCCAGCGGCGAAGTTACGGTGAATGAGGTTTTGGCAAAGCTTGGAATTGAGGCAGACGTAAACAAAACTGTAAACATTTTGGTGAACCAAGCCCGTAAACAAGCAACAAAAAAGATTGGGTGCGAAGTTGCAAAAACCGCAACGGTTCAAGGAGTTTACATTTTGGTGCTTGGTAATGGTCAATGGTATGTCGGTCAATCTAAGGACATTGCAAGGCGGTTTGGAGAGCACTTAAGAGATTTAGAAAAGGCGGGCGCCAGGATCGTCGGCATGCTGGAGATCACGACTGGGATTAAGAATGCCCGAGCGGCAAAATACCTTCGTGAAATATTTGAAGCAGCATTGATTCAAAAGCTGAACCCAAAGGGGAATTCGATTTTGAATCCTGTTGCAAATGAAAATCGATTGACGAAATATCTTGATCCCGTCCAAGCCGGTGTGGATAAGCTGTTTGACAAGACCCCTCTCTGCAAATGAAAATCCCCTATTTTGCCGACGAACGAAAATACTTTTTAAATACCACCGATCCCGTAACGGAGTTTTTTGAAGATAAAGAGGAGAAACAATTTATTCACGTGACGGGATCAACATTTGGCATTGAGATCCGGCCGGATAAAAAATGGAATAAAAGGTGCGAAGCTTTATATCGAAAGTGGAAAGCCAATGCAGTTCGTTTGGAAAATATGGGGTCAGCACCAGATGGCTCCCTCGCGTTTGTCAATGACTTGCCGACGTGTCAGCGGCTCGAAATCGATCACGATACCGCGGTGGATTTGAGTCCCCTGGTTGGCAACCGGCAGATTGAAGATTTGCGGATTGGTCCTTTTTCGCGTGGAACCAAGTTCGATTTCAGTCAGCTGCCGAATTTGCGACGGTGTCAAATTCCCGCACGTCTTGAATACGAAAGCTTGTTCACCTGTTCGAAGCTGGTTTGCCTCTTCCTTTGCGGAGGTGCGCATGAGGGGGTTCTCGACTTGGAAGGTCTGACTTCGTTGGAAGAGTTTATTGGTAAGCAGGTGGGCAAGTTAAAAGGCGTGACGTTTAATAGTGAGGTGCGCCTCCGGTCGTTGGAACTTACCGGAATGAAAACCTTTGAGTCGGCAGGTCCTCTCCCCGCCTTAACGGAGAAGTTGCTGGTCGTAGAGTTTGGCGGCGTTCCTAAGCTGAATATCCAATGGCTCGCCTCTGCAAAAAATGTCGAGTGCATCGCTTTGCGTCTTGGCGAAATCCCGAGCATCAAGTTTTTGCATGGATTGAAGAAACTCCAGGTCCTCGATTTATTCGGCAGCAAAGTGAAGGACAAAGATTTGTCTTTTCGGGACTCGTTAAAAGGTGAGTTGGACCCACGGCTTTGGGGAACCGGAAAAATTTTGGAAAACCACACCCGCTGAACGGCAATTATTTATGGCAGAACAGTGCGTAAAAATTTATCTGCAACTGACAGATGAATATGGAACCGAGGAGGAGCGAGAAAGGATTTCGGAATTGACCGATGATCTGGAAGACGCCATTGAGAAACACGACGCCGGGGAATTCGACGGGGACGAGTTCGGCGGCGGGCAATGCGTTCTATACATGTATGGTCCAGATGCGGACAAAGTGTTCGGAGCCATTGAGAACGTATTGAAAAAGGCAAAGATAGTCCGGGGCGGTTACGCGATAAAGCGGTACGGCCCGCCCGCTGATGGTATCAAAGAAAAACGGGTAAAATTGTAACGATTCATTGGCGGGCAAAGTTTCGTAGAAGCAGCGCCCAAGATCGTCGGTCCGGCGACGCGACGATGATTGTCAATTTCGTAAAAAGCTTTTACGAATCGATGCGATTCCTAGCTTAAATATGAATATCTCGAGGCAAGAATATCGAGAACTCTTTGATGCGTCATATGGTCGGACGGATGATGTGTTTTCGGAAAAGGATGATCGAGAGGTTATCGGTCAATTGATAATGTTCTTCGGTTTTTCCGAGCCCAAGGACTACTTTGACCTACCGGAGATCGGTCGGATGACTGTGGCTTTGGGCAATTTCGACGAAGCGTTTCAGGTACGAGGCTTTTCGGAGTTTTTGGAAAACTGTGGCTACTGCGTTCCGGAAATGCCGAGATTTCTTCGAGAGATTCATTGCTTCGAAGTCGCGGAGGCGTTCGAGAAACTTATCTCAGAATCGGATCCGAAATTTTGGGGGCTTGCCTTTTTCGATCACGAGTATGACGTGACAGTGTTCTGCCGCGACAAGAACTGGCCGCGAAACTACCGAAAAACTCGCCCAATTTTCCTTGGAGGTTCTACCGAAACTGCGCAGTTATCTTCAGAGTCATTTGCCCGAGTATAGGAATTTCAATGTTCCTTGATCATTTCGCTGCCGCTTTGCGTTACGGAGTTTTTGCTGTCCTGGTTGACGGTTTGGCGTTTTGGCCCGAAGAAAAAAGTGCTGGGTCACGCCGCCTTCTTCGCTGCTCGTTCCGCCCAGCGGCTGGGTTGACTGGCTTAGACAGAAAAACTAAAACCGATTGTTGAAATGCCACTATCCACCGCACAGGCCCAACGTTTTGAAAAAGTTCGCGAACTGGCGCGATCGGTCGGCAATTTGACGTTGTCGGTTGCCGAGCCTCATCGCAATCCTTACCGGGACTTGTCAGCGAAAGAGCTGGCCGTTTTGGAAAAAAGGGTGAAGCACGCATTTCTCGAAACGCTGCCCAACGAAAATATTCCGGTTCTCATCTCCGCCGATGACCATGTGCGGTCCGCTGTTAACTTCGATGGAGCGGAAAAGAAAAAATCTTCGGGAAGGATCGTGCGGCTGCTCGTCTCAGAAAAGCGGTGGTTCGAAACGAATTGGAATCTATTTGCCAGCGACCTCGGATTCGGGACGCGGCGAAGTCTTTTTGTCTTCCTGAAATTCGACGAGAAAAGTTTAGCGAAACTGGTGGGCCCGTGGTGGGACCCGGATGTTTTACTGAATCCGCACGTTGCCAGTTCGAGGGCGCTGATCAAAGGGGTCGAAAACCAACTTGAACCAGGGACGATCGTCTTCTCCTTGTCCCTGGTGCGTCTGCGGACCTGCCAGCTGTATTTTCATCCCGACGATTTGGATTGCGTCACGACAACGGTGTGCACCGCAGCGCAGAAGACGAAATGGTGGAAATAACCTGGAATTTCGGATCGTAGCCGGGCGAATCGCGTCGACGTTATTGTCCAGCCAGGTCACGGCGTCAAAATGACGGCGACGGCCGGGCGATTTTTGGCCGGATTTCCAGAATGGAAACGAGGCCCAGACGGTTCCGGACGAGCGCGTCAAAGTAACCGGAAACGATGGACGTTTTTTGACGTGTTTTCCAAAGTGTT
>CBHTTJ010000214.1:0-9240 GCA_966095605.1 uncultured bacterium
CGGTTCCCGCGGCGGCCTTTTAGAAAAATAAAAGTCCGTCGCGGTTCCCGAAAAACGAACCGGATACTTCCGGGGAAGATATCCCTGCGCGGAACAAGCTTTTGTAAAAAGCCGGTGCGAAAGGCTGCTGCCGCCCAATATCTTTAGAGACTTTCCGTAACCTCCGAGGTCAGGCCGCGCTTTTTCACCATGCGAAGCACAGCTTCGTCGATCTCTTTATTCAATGTAGCCGGAGGAAGACGCGAGAGGGGCTTGGATTGCACTTCTGCTTTGTCCGTGGGAAACTCGGGGGGCTTGGTCGATTTCTTTATGAGTGCTGGAGATATCAACAGTTTGGTCGCCAGAGCAGAGGAGGGAAGTGTCGTTGCTCAAAGTATCCTGGGAATCTCTCATTTGTACGGAATCGATGTCTCGCGTAATTTGGAAACTGCCTTGCGTTGGCTCACCTCGGCTTCGGAGCAGGGATCATCGAGGGCGATGTTTCATTTGGGGAGAATGCATGAAGAAGGGTGGGGTGCACCGCGAGACTTTCGAAGGGCTGGTTTGCTTTATCAACAAGCGGCGGATCATGGGGAATGGATGGCTTACGTTTGTCTGGCGAGGATGTTTCGACATGGTCGTGGGATAGACGCGGACAGCGAAGCAGCATTGGCTTGGTACCAGACCGCGGTCGATGAGTCTGAGTCGATTGCGCCTTGCCCAGAGCTGGATGAAGCCAGGGAATTTCTAAAAGCGAATATGTCTTAGACCGAGAGAAGACGACTCTTCCTTCTTTATTTCCCCGCTGGCACGATCCGATAGTTTTTTGAAGTTGGAGGAGAGCTGCTTTCGACTGTGAATTCGTTGCTTCCCTTCGAGGTTACCGTGATGTCGTTGTTACCGTCGCCGGTCAGAATTGTCAGACCAGCTTTGCGCCAGGCGGGGACGCGGTCGGCGGCAGGTCCCTTCTTCGTGTGACTTTCGGAGGCGATGCCGAGTCGGACGGCGGGATGGCTGGATCCTAGGGTAGCGGCGAAATCTTCCTGTAGATAATATTTGCCGTGATGCGGCACGGAGAAGATGGCGGTCTGTTTTACTTCGTTGAGCGATTGTTTACGCAGGAAGTTTTGCGCGGGCGGCGTGATGTCGCCGGTGAATAGGTAGGAAACGTCGCCGTGTTTCACGAAGAGCACGAGGGAGTTTTGATTGTAGAATCGTTCGGGATCATTTCCCGCCTCGGCAGAAGTCCAAAAGGGCGCTTTCGGTCCGCAGACTTTCACCGTCAGTTGCGGGTCCCACGGCAGGATTGCTCCCGCATGCAGGCCAGTGCGATGCGTGGCGCCGGATGCTTTGAATGCTTTCCAAAACGCAGCGTTGTAGCCGCCGTGGGGATTGTTTTTGGGGTTGAAACCGGTGTCGATTAATTCGAGGACTTTGAAATCGTGGAACAGTTCGACTCCGGCGGCATAATGATCCGGGTGCGGATGACTGATGACGACGCCGTGAATGGTTTTAATCCCGTGCTTTTTCAAATAAGTACCGATCCCGGTGCCGCGTTTTCCATTCGCATAAAATTCACCGTCGACGCCCGGGTCAATGACGTAAACTTTTCCGGACGGCGTCTGGATGATCCAGCCGGTATGCATCGCGGGATAAAAAACGGTGCAGTTCCCGGCCCATGCGGTGGCGGTGATCAAAAACGCGAGGAGGATAGCCAGTCCGAGAAGAGTTCGTTTTTTATTCGATTGATTAAACATGCAGTCGGACTGGCCGATATAACAACAGACTTCAAGGGACCAAAAAGGTTTCATTGATTCATTCGTGGAAGTGTTTTGTAGATTGGCGAGGCAAAGGCGGGAGCTCAAACAAGAACGGCAAAGGGCTCTGAGTATTGCGCACAAGTTGAAAAAAGAACGCCAACGGCGTTCCGCCCCAAAGCCCAGGGTTGTCCCGCCTCGGAGGGGCTACTCTGGGTCAAACGTTCGATTAAATATCAACCCCAACGGGGTTGAGCCCGCCATCGTCGCTACTTTCGTGATAGACGAAACCCCGTTGGGGTTGTTCCTTCCTATTATTGTTTCCCAGGGTAGTCCCGCAGACGGGACAACCCTGGGCTTTGGGACGCAATCCCTTTGGGATTGAAGCAGAGGCAATCTGCACCTCATTACTTGCAGGACTTGTGGATAATGCCCTGAGCCCTCTGGCGCTCTGATCGAGGCAGATAAGTTTACTGCTTCCGCACTCGGAAAAACCGTTGCACGCCGTTGGTCACAGGTTCCTGATATTCCCATGTTCCTTTGATTCCCACAGATAGATTCGTCACAGGATTCCAATTGCTGAATGGCGTGGAGGTGACTTCGACGGCGTAATTACCAATCGATCCGATGCCGCGCAGGACGAAAGGCTGACCCGGCTGCTGCCAGGCTTCGTTAATGCGGAGCGTTGGAGTGGGAGTCAGGACTTGCACGGCCATCAAACCGTTATTGGCGTCGAGGGCGTAAATGACGTTTCCGCCGAAGCGAACGGCGCCGGCAGCGGTGTGGGTATTGCTGTTGTCGGTGGCGAAATTTGTTGTGCCGATCAAATAAGGAACGTTGTTCGTGGTGCTCAGGTCGTAAACGCGCAGATGATTCGGACTCGTGACATTGACGCCCGCGATCATGTTGAGCGAGGAACTGAAGGCGAGGGGACAAACGGCCGTTGGCACTTCCGTGTCGGAAAAGACGCGCAACGTGGAAGCGGTTCCTGCGACGGGATCAAACGAAACGACGCGCAGCGGATTCGTATGCGTGGTGCCCCAAATAGTGTTGCCGTTGCCGAATGTAAGGTTCAAGCCCATGTAGCCGTCCGGAACGTCGGTTAAGTTGATCGTTTTCGGCGTGAAGTTCGTGCCGTTGGCCGTGGTGAAGAGCACAACGTTTGTTCCCTGACGAGGACCGATCAGGATTTGTGTGTTGGTCCCGGAACCTCGGACGTCGAAAGTATCGCCCCAACGATAGCTCGGTGTATTGGGACTCGGGTCGCCAGTGAAAGCAACGGTCGGAACCGTGTTCGAATTATCATTGGCCCAACGATAGATTTTAAACGGCGTGGCGCTGGCCTTTAAGTTACAGGCGTAGATCGCACCATCCTCGGCGGCCGCAATTAAGAGCAGATAGTAAGCGGTGCTCAAACCTCCGGTCACACCGCTGGTATTCAGTGTCCAAAGGTCATTACCATTTTCATCGAGGACAAACACCGTGGTCGTGGTGCGTTGAATGAGAAGCAAACGGCGAGTGACGTTGTTAAAGGTTAATCCGCGTTCGAGTGGCAAATCATTTGTCGAAAGATACGAACGGGAATACGGAGCCAATTGCCAGAGCAACCGGAGGTTTCCATTGTAAAGCGACAGCGTGGCCACCTGGCTGGTAACGGAATTATAAGGGCCCGTTGCGACGATGTAGTAATTGCCCAGTTGATTCGTGGTCACTCCATTCAATACGAGGTTCGTGGAGGTTGCGGAGTCCACAGGGTTCCCTTGAAAATACCATTGGAAAGTAATGGGGCCGGCACCCGAAACAGAGGCATTGAATTCGGCGTTTCCGAGCAGAATGGTATTGGTGCTTTGCGGTTGAATCGTGAAAGCGGCGGAGGCGGCGACGACTAAACTTGCCGCCAGACTCGTGGCGGTGCCGTAGGCATTGGTTACGACAACACTGTAATTTCCCGCGTGCGCCAGCTGCGCGCTGGTTCGCGTGTAGGTTGAACCTGTGGCCCCACCGATATTGGTTCCATTGAATCGCCATTGGTAGGAAAGTTGAGGCGTACCATTGGCCCCAACCGTGAACGAGGCGTTCTGTCCGCTGGCGACGGTGACGTTGGTAGGGTTCGAAGTGATCGAAGGCCCTGTCGGAAGTCCCTGACCGATGAAGGCGGAGCCGGTCGCGGTCCCACCGTGGTTATCTTTTAACGTAAAGTTAAATTGATCCGAAACGTCGGCGTTGTTGAAGTAATAAATATTGGTGCCGTCGCTCGTGAGTGTAACACCGTTTGTCGTCACCGGGTCAAAATTCCCGAAGGAGAGAGAGTCGCCGTCCGGATCCGTGCCGGCAGCGACGAGGCTGGCGAGCGGAATGGTTAACAATTGGCCCGGAGTGCTTTGAAACGCCGCGTAAGTTACAGTTGGACGACGGTTCACTCGAATCGTTCCATTTGTTCCCAGGTCTCCGAGATACCAATTCAGACCCGCGCCAACCGAAGGCACGTTCGTCGCGGTGAACACACCATTGTAAGAGGCCGCGGAAAATAAAGTGAACACTTCGCCACCGGTGAAAGCAGTGCCGATGTTCGCAATGTTCAGTGCACCGCCGAAAGTCAACGCGAGCCCCGGACAGGAGACGCGATCTGCAATCGGTGATCCGCCGTTGCGATTGACGCGAATTGCCGTCGTACCATTAAGGGATGGGGAAGTGCCAAAGGTTAAGGTGCCGATGCCTGCGTCTGTTCCAGGGGCCAGAGTGGCATTGACGGTAGTTGCTCCTGAAATGGTGCCGGTTCCACCGAGAGTCCCGCCGTTGACGGTAACAGTTCCGCTGCCTGTTCCCGAGCCGCTGGTGTTGTTCACCCAAAGTTTTCCGGAACTCACAATTGTTCCTCCGGCGTAGGTGTTCGCTTTGGTCAAGCGAAGAACGCCTATTCCCGCCTTTGTCAGCCCTCCGCTCTGGACCGGGACATCGAGGGTGAGATCGTTGGTGCCGGTGATGGAAAGACTCCGAGTGCCTCCGCCAAGATCTACTTTTCCGGAAGATCCGGCTCCCGCTCCATTTACGATACTAAAAGAACCGCTGCTCCACGCGTCCGCCGTGAAACTTCCA
Organism: uncultured bacterium; assembly: GCA_966095605.1. Taxonomy (GTDB): domain Bacteria; phylum Verrucomicrobiota; class Verrucomicrobiia; order Limisphaerales; family JACDHS01; genus CBHWET01. Next base: position 4,833 of record CBHTTJ010000214.1, read on the forward strand.
TTTAAAGTCAACGTGGCGGACGAACTTCCCGGCATCAGTTTGATTTGAGAGAACTTACTGGTCCCGCCGGCGACAGTGAAAACCTGCGAGGCATCGACCTGCAAGGTGTGAGCGTTGAATGCTCCGGCCCCGAGCGAAACCGGAGCGGAGAATTGAGCGGCGTTGGTGGTGGAGTCCCATGACGGCGTGTAATTCAATGCCAGTGTTCCGCCCGTGATATTCAAAGGTTCGCGCACGTAAAGCTTGCGAATGCTTTGGGTGCCGGAGGAGAGGGTGATTGTAATAGTCGCATTCGGCCGTTCGAGAATGACCGTGTCGTTGGTGCTCGGCAGACGCGGGGTAGGGAGCGTGAGGGTTCCGACCGGAGCTACCTGGTTTGTGCCGGGAACGGGAAGGGTGGGAACCACACCGCTGTTCCAATTGGAAAGCGTAGTCCATTGTCCGTCGTTGTCATTCATCCAGATCGCCGGGATAAGGTTGTCTTTGAGAAACTCCATTCCCCCACGCATGCAATCAACGTCGAGATTACTCCCGCCGCTATTGAAACTTTGCAGTCGCATGGTGCTGGCATACTGCCAAAAGACCCAGGGATGTGTTGTCCCGTAATCATCCCACGGTCCATAAATCGGAGTGTAGGAATCCTTTGGTTCGCTCGTGTCGACATCAATGGAATTTGGGTCCGCCTGGTTCGGCCAACGGGCGCTCCAGAGCTGTGGATAGGCGGGCGAAATCGTCGTCGGGAAATTCGTCGCGGGTTTCGCGAGCAGATCCTGCAAAGCAGCCGATGCGCCTCCAAGAATGTTCGCCGCATAATTGCCGCTGGTATAAATCGCGGGACGAATTCCCATCTTCTCGTAAATACGGTCCGAGAAATCGATACAGAACTGCGCCATGTCGTTGTCGCTGCGAACGCCATCGCCGGCTTCGAAGTCATGAACCGGTGGAAGATAACCGGGGCGCATCCAGGGGCCGGCCATTTGAATAAAGTGATCGGCTTCGTCGGTGCCTGAGTTTCGGATGCCTCCGGAATTCTTGGTCGTTTCAATAATGTCGGGACGCGAAAAATGATAGGTACCGACAAACATTCCTGCGGCCGAAGCGCGGTTGACGTTCTGAATGAAGTAAGGATCGTCGTAACGTTGCGAGAGGTTGTTCAGGCCATTAACGTTGCCCGAATCATTCTGATCGTAATAACCCGTCGTGCCGCCTCGACTGGATCGGAGCACCACAAACTGGCGGTTCTCAACGCTGCGCAAGTTATTCCACGTCGTCTGGGAAATGTTTGCCTGCCACGCCGAAATATCGAGACCGAGGACACGATTTGTCTGGGCGGCAGATTCAACGACACTGCTGAAGAGAGTGGCTGCGACGGAGCAGGAAAAAAGGCATCCCGCAACTAAACGAGAACGGTTCATGTCAACAAAATGAAATTGCTTCTACCACACCATAAATCCGAGGCGAGAGCGAGTTGATTCTTTCAAGAAATTACCCCTTTTTAGGTGTGTCCTGTATCCGTCAAAATGGCAATTTTTCCTCGGGGAGAGCGAGCGTCTGTCACTTTCCGAATTGGTTTTGAAAACCGCTTCTCCTAAGATGAGGAAAATGTCGGCGACCACCTTAAGTTCCAGCTCAGCCCGGCCGCAGCATTATTTCGCCACCACCCATTGGAGTGTGGTGCTTTCCGCTGCCCGGACCGATACCAGTCGTGCCAGTGTTGCGCTGGAAAAGCTTTGCCGTGTTTATTGGTACCCGCTTTACGCCCATGTTCGTCGACGCGGCTTTTCTTCCCACGATGCGCAGGACATGACCCAGGCATTCTTCGCTTGTTTGCTGGAACGACAGTCCCTCGCGAACGTCGATCCCGCGAAAGGACGTTTCCGCTCCTTCATGCTGGGAGCGCTGAACTATTTTATCGCCAACGAATGGGCGAAGACGCAGGCGCAGAAACGTGGAGCAGGGAAGCAAATTGTCTCCCTTGATCTTGCGGCAGCTGAGGAACGCTATGATCTGGAACCTGTCGACAACAATACTCCTGATAAATTCTTCGACAAAGCTTGGGCGAACGCTCTTCTGGCCAATGTGATTACGAATCTGGAGCAGGATTATCTTCGCGAGAACAAGAAGGATTTATTCGACGCATTGAAACAGACTTTAGCCGGTTCACGTGAGTCCCAACCTTATGCGGAACTCGCAACGCGGCTAAAGATGAACGAAGGCGCCGTGAAGACCGCCGTGCATCGTTTGCGTAAGCGATATCGGCAATTATTAGAGGAAGAGATCGCCAATACCGTCGGTTCCACGAACGAGATCAAAGAAGAACTTACCTACTTGCTGGGTGTTATCTCCGGACGCTAAAAAAAGTTGAAGATGACCTGTAACCTTCGCCCGCGTTTCCAGAAGAAGAGGGATGAAAGGTCATTATGAATACGACACCTCTTTGTCCAAGCTGCGGAAAGCCTCTCGCACCGAACGCGCCGAAAGGGCTTTGCGCGGAATGCCTCCTCAAAGCCGGATTCCCCACGGGAACGCAAACGGAAGGCGGCGATTCCAAATTCGTTCCGCCATCGACACAGGAACTGTCGACTCACTTTCCCCAGCTCGAAATCATCGAGTTAATCGGTCGTGGCGGCATGGGGGCCGTCTATAAGGCCCGCCAGAAGCAGCTCGATCGTATCGTCGCGTTAAAAATTCTCCCGCCCGGGATCGGAGACCAGGGCGGATTCGCCGAACGGTTTGCGCGGGAAGCGAAGGCGCTCGCACGGTTGAATCATCCCGGCATTGTTACCCTGTACGAATTCGGCCAGGCCAATGAGCTGTTTTTCTTCCTCATGGAATTCGTGGATGGCGTCAACCTTCGCCAATTGTTGCACGGAGGGCGCATCGCGTCGCGCGAAGCGTTGGCGATTGTCCCACAAATCTGCGATGCGCTTCAATACGCGCACGACCAGGGAATTGTTCATCGCGATATCAAGCCAGAGAATATTTTGATGGACCGCAGGGGCAGGGTGAAAGTGGCGGATTTTGGTTTGGCTCGGTTGATGGGGGTGGAAGCCGAATCGCTTGCAAGCGGTAATTCGTTTGGCGCATCCGTCACTTTGACCGAGGCGGGCAAGATCATGGGGACGCCGCAATACATGGCGCCCGAGCAAAAGGAGCGTCCCACGGACGTCGATCATCGCGCGGACATTTATGCGTTGGGCGTGGTGTTTTACCAGATGCTCACGGGAGAATTGCCCGACAAACGTCTCGAACCACCTTCGAAGAAAGTTCAGGTCGATGTGCGACTCGATGAAATTGTTCTTCGCGCTTTGGAACGGGAACCCAACCTGCGTTACCAGCAAGCGAGCGTCCTGAAGACTGAAGTTGAATCGATGACGAGTGACGCGGACGAAACGGCGGGTGTGGAAGCTCCGTCCTCTCCGTTGAAGGAAAGCAGAATCAAAACCTGGCTGAGACGCTCGTGGGTAACAAAAACTCTGTGGACTCTTTTCGCTCTGTGTCTTCTGAACTTCCTCTGGGTGCATCGAACTTATCTAGGTAACCAACAAGCGCCAACGATCACCATCGGCGCGACAACACCCTGGTTTGCAAGTTTTCCGGTCGTGTTTGCACCCGAGGCTTCTGGAGCGAATGGAATAAAAGAAGGCAGGACGATGACGGTAAATCCGACGGCGGGTTCTTTTCAATCAGGCGCCGTGGCGTTGTTGATTCTTGTTGTCATCCTCTGGTCCAAACAGAAATCGTCGGCGCCGGTGTCGTTACGTCGACGCATAGCGTTTCCTTCGTGGGCGCTCATCGTGATCGCGTTGTTTCTGTTGTGGGAGACAGCCTTCAATCTGCGGTTACGAAAGTTTGTCGGCGATGGTGCGTCCGGTGAACAGTTGAAAGCGGCGTGGCTTTTCGCCTGTCTTTTGGTGGGCCGACTCGCCGCCTCGGGGTTGATTCTCTACAGCGCCATTGAGATGCGTTACTTCCGCCGCTATAGCTGGGCTCTCCTCGGGCCCGTTATTATGCTGGTCACCGCTGTGCGCCTGCAAGGGATATGGTGGATTGGCGTGCCATTTGCCGCGTGGGCCTTGGAAGTGTTGCTGCGGGAGGAGGTCCGGAAAGGGTTTATCGAAAAAGGCGCGGCTGATTCCAAACAAAAGCCGGTTCCTGCCGCGGCCATTCGCGGCGCTCTTGCCATCGCCTTTGCGGGGACCAGCGGAATGCTCGGTCTCTTAACATTTGCCGCGTCGCCCAATCCACCGGTCTGGTTGTTGTTGTCGATTCCTTTGTCGGCCTTGGTGGGAATCGTCATTGCGCTACCGGTCCGTCGGACGGTTTCCGGTGGGACTGCGTTGATCGTCGGCGCCATTAATCTCGCGATCTGGCTGGTCATTGGTGCGGTGTTTACCGCGATTGAAAC
>CBHTTJ010000215.1:0-9143 GCA_966095605.1 uncultured bacterium
CTCTCCCTACTTCAATTTTTAAAAAAAATGGGTCTGGGGTGCGCTCCAAAAAGCATTCTGTTTTATTTTTTAGCGTCGGGAGCGCTCCCAACGCCAATTTTGAAACCAAACCGACCGTCGGGAGCGCTCCCAAGACCATTCTGGCTTCATTTTTACCCTCGGGAGAGCTCCCGACGGTAATTTTGAAACCAATTCGATGCTCGGAACCGCTCCCAACGACATTTTTGAAACCATTTTCACTTTCGGGAGCGCTCCCGAGAGTAGCTGTACCTTGTAAATCAGGCATTTAGCGTTTTTCAACTGGTTCCTCGCTATTTTCGGTGAATTACAAGGGCGTTATAAGGATGGCGACAATCGGGTTGACCGACGCGTTCTCGCTCGCTCCCGCTGGGAGAGGGAAATTGTCGTCCGGATTTTCGCCAAATTAAACCGTCTCAACAGTCGTTTTGCCAAGAGGTTCGGACCTCGAACCAGGGAATGAGGTTCAACAACGGTGAGCGTGGAGTAACGTTGACGTAGCCTGATTACTTGTAATTTTCAAACGAACCAATGTTGGTGAAGAACTCGGAACCCAATCTCACCAGTCGTTCAACGGACAAAAGGAGGTATCTTCCGACTGCTCTTCCGTAGGAAAAGCATCCACGTCTGACAACGGTGAAAAGGTGGTCGGTGGAACGGGCATGATGTCCTGTTGATTTAATTCCTGGACGGTGGATTCGGTAGCTAAATCAACGACGGTTGTCATGGAACCGTTATATGACATTCCCCAGTTCAATCGAATCAGGGGAGTTCCGATTTCAAGTATCAAAAGGGAAGAAACTTTCTTACAAGAAATGAGTTTTACGCTTTCGGGGAAAACGGCAAGAGGAGCTCCGGCATCCACGAGACGACAAGAAAGGCAGCCCGGAAAAATCCGGACTGCCTTGCAACCAAACTAATAAATCGGCGTGAACCGACCGCTTACGACGCTTCGGCCTGCATGAAATCCTGCAGGTAACGAATACGGGTTGGATGACGCAACTTGCGCAACGCCTTCGCTTCGATCTGACGAATACGTTCGCGGGTCACCTGATATTGCTGGCCGATTTGTTCCAACGTTTTTTCTTCGTTGTCACCGTTCAAACCGAAACGCATTTCGATGACTTTACGTTCGCGCTCGGTCAACGTGCAGAGAACGTCCGCGAGCTTTTCCTTCAGGAGAACAAAGCTCGTGGTCTCAGCAGGATTCTCGATCGACTTGTCTTCCAACAAATCACCGAAAGTCGCTTCACCGTCGTCCCCGATAGGAGACTGCAGTGAAATCGGCTGCTGCGCCATTTTCAACAAACCGCGAATGCGGGCCGTTGACATGTTCATTTCGTCAGCGAGCTCTTCCGGGGTGGCTTCTCGACCAAATTCCTGGAGCAAATGTTTCTCAGCACGCCAAAGCTTGTTGAGAATTTCGATCATGTGCACCGGGATACGAATCGTCCGGGCCTGGTCAGCGATGGAACGCGTGATCGCCTGGCGAATCCACCAGATAGCGTAGGTCGAGAATTTATAACCGCGACGATACTCAAACTTCTCAATCGCCTTCATCAAACCGATATTGCCTTCCTGGATCAGGTCGAGCAGCGATTGACCGCGGTTCAAATACTTCTTCGCGACCGAAACAACCAGACGGAGGTTCGCTTCGGCCATGTGCGTCTTGGCGAGTTGCGCTTCGTTTTCCGCTTTGCGCAATTGCACAAAAGCACGCGCAAAATCCTCCTGCGACATGCGCAGCAGGCGTTCGAGATCTTTTACCTTCTTTTCTTCAGAAGCGATGAGCGTTTGTTGCTGGGCTGATTTGCGTTGTTTGTGCAAATCCGCAAGGCGCAACTGCGCGCTGTGCATTGTGTCATGAATGTTCGCGCCGACTTGGATCATCTCGTCGAGAATGCGGCGTTGGAAACAGAAATCCGGGAACAAGTCCGCCAGTTTGGCGTTCAACTTCGCGATTTCCGTGGAAAGCTTTTCGCGTAGCTTCGGTCCGCCCTTTTGCCATTGCAGGAACTTTTCATCCAGCTGTTCGTCGAGGTGTTGCACCTTTTTCGACAGCTTTTTCAACTCAACGAGATGTTCCTCGCGATTGGCAACTTTGCGGTCGACAACGACGCGGTCGAAACGTTCGCGTGGCGGGTCGGAAAGTAATTTATCAACGAGGGCAATGTGTTCCTTGGCAGTAAAACCAAATCGATAGAGGGTGCCGATGATGTCATTCTCAGCCGCTTCAATGCGCTTGGAAATTTCCACTTCCTGTTCCCGGGTGAGCAAGGGTGTGCGGCCCATCTCACGGAGATACATCTGAATAGGATCATCGAGAATGTCGAGCCGTTCCTTTTCATCCATTTGCTCCACTTCCGGTTCGGGAGCAGCGGCTTCGGGTTCTTCTTCCACGATCTCAATGCCGCCTTCGCGCAGCTTGGCGAAGATTTCGTCGAGATCATCGGCATTCGTGACATCCGGCGGGATCGCTTCGTTGATGTCATCGTAGGTAAGAAAACCCTGTTCACGCCCGAGGGCGATGAGCTCCTTGATTTTCTCTTTGAGGTCAAAGCTGCCGTTGCCGAGAATTTCCGGCGAAAAACGATTCTTCGTTTTCAGATCAACAGCTTGTGTTCTATTGGTTGCTCTCTGCATAGTTTCGTCGCGCCGTCTTTGGTGCGCTTGCTGCCTTCCAAAGCAGCTTTTCCACACTTTTTCTTCCTCCTATTTGCGACATTCAGAAGACTGACGCGCGGGAACATACAGGAATCCTGTAAATGTTCAAATGGAGATTTTATAGGGGGTCTCAAGCCCGAAAACCGAGCCAATCAGGCATGGAAAAGCGGGTCAGTGAGAAGTGGGTCTCGCCGCTTGCGGACCCTGTTTTAACAGGGTTTTCATGGAGGAGAGTGTCTTGGCGTAATCCTTCTCTTTGGCCAGATTTCGATATTCTTTAGGATCATTCGAATAATTATAAAGTTGCGCGGCGCCATCGGGCCATTCGATATAAGTATATTCCTCGTTCCGGACCGCTTTGCCTAATCCGCCTCGGCGATGCACGACGGAGAAGACACCTTTTTTCCAGGGTTGCTGAGGATCTTTAAGTAATGGGGTAAAGCTCAGACCTTGCAATCCGGACGGGTCCTTTAAACCGCAAAGGTCCGTGAGCGTCGGAAATAAATCCACGAATTCCACCACGCGGGAACAGACGGTGCCGGTTTTCTTTCCGGGTGCCACCACGATCAACGGAGCACGCGCCGATTCTTCCATGATACTCATCTTGGCCCACATCCCATCGTGTTCGCCATGGTGCCAGCCGTGATCACCAAAAAACACAACCACGGTGTTATCCCACAACTTCAAACGGTCCATGGTTTCCAAAAGAACCCCCACCTGCGAATCCATGAACGTCGTTGCAGCGTAATAATGCTGGATGATGGAACGTTTCTGGAGATCCGTGAGGTCAGGATAATATTTTGGCGTGTAAGCGATTTTGGGAATGTTTTGCCCCGAGGGTTCGGCGGGAAGCGGAATTTTGTCCACCGGATACATATCGAAATATTTCTTCGGAGCCACATGAGGGATGTGCGGCTTGTGAAATCCAGCCGCGAGGAAGAAAGGCCCGCTCTTATGTTCCTCCATCAATTTCGCGATCTGCCGGGCCGTTCTTCCATCCGGTTCCTGCTCATCTTTCAGGTCCGAAGCTTTCCACGCGAAAGGAACATCAACGTCTTTACCGCGATTACGAGTTTTCGGGCGGCCTTCTTCTGTTTCGTCCTCATCTTTGCCGGAATCCTCAGAAATGTCCCACTTCACCGCGTCTTCGAACCTGCCGTGGGCGACTTTTCCAACGCGCGCGGTGAAATATCCATTGGTGCGAAAATGTTCCGGCAGGAACGGGATGTTCCCCACTTTCGTTCGCGGTGCAGTATTATTTCCAAAAACTTCGGTGGTTTCAGGATAGCGCCCGCTGAGAAAGGACGTCCGCGAAGGATTGCAAAGCGGATAGTTGCAATAAGCGCGTTCAAATTTTACTCCCATCGAGGCAAGGCGATCGATGTTTGGCGTTTTCACCACGCGATTTCCGTAGCAACCCAACTGCGTATTCAAGTCGTCGGCAACGATGAAGAGCACGTTCAGCTTTTTCGATTCCGCGGCAGCAAGGGTGAAACCAGAAAGGCAGACTGCCACAAAAAGAGACCCGATTCGTTTTTTCATAATGCTTCCGGAAGACATGGAGGCAGACAGCAAACTCCCCTCGAAGGTTACAATGAGCACCGTCTTACGGTGGACAAAAAAGGGTGTATGTCGGCCAATCCAGGTGTAATCGAAGAGAACGAGAGGGCTAATTTAGGTTAGGCAGCAAATTTGGAGGAGCTATGACACGACAGCAAAATACAGCGTCGCGCTCCGGAAAAGAAAAGGGACAAACAACACCTCCGCAGCGTCCTTTAAGCCACACCGCAACCGGTCCCGGCAGCCAACCGGTAAACGTCAAAAGCATCCTGGTGCCGACGGACTTCTCGACCCCATCCCGTCAGGCCCTTCAATTCGCCGCACAATTTGCGGAACAATTCAACGCCCGGATCATCGCACTCTATGTAGTCGAGCCCCTCCCGATGCCGGACTTCTCCCCGCAACCGTTCGTCATGGAACAGGATGCGTTGCTGGCAAAAATGAAACAGAAGCTGAATCGCTTTGTTCAGGGTTCGATTCCTCCTGAGCGACTGGAAAAAAGCCTTATCCTTACCGGCAAAGCTTACAGCGAAATCTGCGAAGCCGCGCTGCTCTTAAAGATCGATCTGATTGTCATGGGAACACACGGTCATACCGGCTTGAAACACGCGTTGCTTGGAAGCACCGCCGAACGTGTCGTCCGATACGCCCCCTGCCCTGTCCTGACTGTCCGACAAAAACAAACCGCAATTTCTATTTAAGGAGTCTTTTTATGAAAACTAGTTTCGAACAATTGGAAGAAGTCCTGAACGCGGAACTTCATCCCCAGGCCCAATGTCACGTCGTATTCCTTTACGAAGATTACGAAAGTGGCTGGCACGCGATGCAGCTTTACCAGCATATCGTTGAATCCATCTGCATCGAAGCCGTGGCCGATTGGACACGCTGGCGCTTCGGTGAATTGACAAATCCAGAAGCTCGCGAAGCTGCTGTCGAATCTCTGCAAACGGCAGACCTCGTCATTATTGCCGCCTCCGACTCGACAGACCTGAGCGTCGAGGCACAGGCCGCTCTTGAAACCGGCCTTTCGCTGGATCGCGCCTCGGAGCGCACGATGGTGGCGTTGTTGGGAAATCGAAAAGGAGCAACGCCATTTTCCTCTCCGTTATATTTCTATTTAAAAGACATCGCCTCGCGCGACGGTTTTAACTTTTACGCCGGAACTTATTCTTTGCCCGAGGCAGAGGCTTATTCCGCGGAGTCCATTCGCAGGCGCGCCGAAACGGAAGGCGCCGTCTTGAGCGGTATTCTAAACCGACAAATACCATTTCACTGGGGGATCAACGAATGAACATTGTCGTTACGGAGTTGACCCGGCAGGAAACGCAAACGCATCCGTTTCTTGCCGGGATGAAACCACGGCATCTCGAATTACTGGCTGGCTGCGCCATGCCGGCTCGATTTGGACCCGGCGAAGTTATTTTCCGCGAAGGCGATATCGCCAATCGGTTTTATCTGATCGAAAACGGCGGCATCGCTTTGGAAACAAAGGTTCACGACACTCCGGTTTATATAGAAACACTCGCGGCCGGCGATGTTCTTGGTTGGTCGTGGCTTTACGAGCCGTATTTATGGCACTTTGATGCAGTTACTTTCGCAACCACGGACGCCGTCTTCTTTTACGGAACACGCCTTCGCGAGATGTGCGATCAGGATCACGAACTCGGTTACGAACTTATGAAACGCGTTTCGAACACGATCATTGCTCGCCTGCAATCGACCCAGCGCGAACTAACGAAGGCCCGGCTCGCCCTCGGTTTGCCGATGGCAAAAATGGACTCGCGAATCACCAATCCGAAACTAAATTGGCGGCATGATTGAGGTCGCTGTTTACGACACCAAGCCTTACGACCGCGAATACCTGGAGCGCGCGGCCAACGACAAGATCACGTATCGCTTTCACGAGTTTCGGCTCAGCGCAGAAACAGCTATTACCGCAAAAAACGGCCATGCGGTTTGTGTCTTTGTTAACGATCGCGTGGACAAGCCGTGCCTGGAAATCCTGGCGCAACTCGGCGTGAAGCTGATCGCCTTGCGTTGCGCGGGCTTTAACAACGTCGACCTCACCGCCGCGAAACAATTGAATCTTCCAGTCGTCCGCGTTTCCGCCTATTCGCCGCATGCGGTCGCCGAACATACTGTCGCGCTGTTGTTGGCGCTGAATCGAAAGATCTACCGGGCGGTTCAACGGGTCCGTGAACACAATTTTTCCCTGAACGGATTGGTGGGCGTTGATCTCTACGGCAAAACAGTGGGAATTATCGGCACGGGAAAGATTGGACGCATCACGGCGGAGATCTTTCGCGGCTTCCAGACAAAGGTTCTCGCGTTCGATCCGTTTCCGAATCCGGAGTGGGCGAGCAAGAATGGGATCACCTACACGAAACTCGACGCGCTGTTACACGAAAGCGATATCATCTCCCTGCATGTCCCCTTACAGTCGGACACGAAGCATCTTTTAAATTCCCGCACCATTGCGTCGATGAAACAAGGCGCTTACGTCATCAACACCAGCCGCGGCAAATTGATTGAAACTTCCGCGCTGATCGGAGCGCTGAAGAACGGTCATCTCGGCGGGGTCGCGTTGGATGTGTATGAAGAGGAGGAAGGCATCTTCTTCGAGGATCATTCGGAGAAAATTTTACAGGATGACGTCCTGACGCGCCTGCTGACGTTTCCCAATGTGTTGATTACAGCGCATCAAGCGTTCCTCACGCGCGAAGCGCTACACGAGATTGCCCGGGTAACGACGGAAAATATTCTTCGGTCTTCGCGCGGCGATCAGTTTCTTGAAGGAAGCACGGTATAGCTAAACTTTCCTGTTGCGTCGAAAGTTTGTGCTGGCAAAGCTCACCTCATGAAACTCCGCGCCCTTCTTTTCCTGGTCGTTGTCTTTCTCGCGCTCGAATTCGGAGCCAATGCCGCTCCAGACAAAAAAATTGCCGTCGCCGGGTGGGCTGAAGTCGATATCACGCCCCCACTCGGATTGGTCATGGGTGGACGCGGACTCACGGAGACCACCGGCAAGAAAATTCTCGATCCCCTCTTCGCGCAGGTCCTTTATTTGAAAGACACCAAAGGCACCGGTTTCGTTCTTGTTTCATTCGATCTTGTCGGGATCTCTCACGAACTCAGCGATCGTATCCGAACAGAAATCGTTCATGAACTCGGCGTGGAATGGAATCTCGTGGTTTTGAATACCTCGCATACACATAGCGGTCCCTTGATGATTCGTTCCGTGTTGGCGGCCGGTGGTCCGTTGCGAACCAATGAGATTGCTTATCAGGATTCGCTGGCCGAGAAAATTCTCAGCGCCACCCGGGTCGCCGCCCGCCAACTCACCCCGGTAAAAGTCGAAACGTTTGATGGGAAGTCTCGTATTGGGATCAGTCGCCGAGGGAAAAATAAGAAGGGCGAAACGGCGATGCTTCCATCCGCAACGGAACCGTTCGATGACAATCTTTGGGTTCTCAAACTAACGCCAGAAAGCGGCGCTGCTCCTGCGATTATTTTTTCCTATGCCTGTCATCCCGTCATTGTTTACGGAAACGCCGGGGCGAGTCTTTCGGCAGATTTTCCCGGAGCCGCTCGTCGCGCGTTGCGACAGCAACTCGGCGATAAGGTCCACACCCAATTTGTGCAGGGGCTTGCGGGCGATGTGCGTCCCCGGGGACTGGCAGAGGTTGAGAAAAATCGGTTTCGCATTTCCAAACCCGGCGATGAAATTCAGGTCGGAACGGAATTGGCCAACGACGTTCTCTCCACGCTTAAAAACAAACCGACCGAATTAAAGGTCAACCTCGCCGCCGGTGCGGATCGTCCACTCTTTCCGAAAGGCCAGCTTCCGCCGCGATCGCTTTACGAGGAAATGCAGAAAAAAGGAAAAAGCAAAGTCGCCGATTACTGGTTGCACCGCTACGACACGCAGGAAGGTTTTTCGAAAGGCGACCCGTGGTCTGTGGGCGTCATTCGCCTCGCGGACAATCAATGGATCGTTCACCTCGCAGGAGAACCCTGTGTCGAGTGGCGTCCGAAATTCACGCAGTGGTTGAAAGGTAAAAAGTTTACCCCCTTTGGTTATTGCCAGGAGTCCATCACCTATTTACCCACCGAAGAAATGTTACCGGCGGGTGGTTATGAAGTCGACGAATCCAACTATGCGCGCGCCAGTTCCCCTGCCCGCTTTGGAACCGGACTGAATGACGCGATGAAGGCGAGCATTCTAAAGCAGCTGTCGTTTATCGAGACGAAGGTGAAGTGAGGCGTGATGTGTGAAGCGTGAATATTGTCCAAGGACATTCGGCAACCTTCACGTTTCACGCCTGACGTTTTACGTTTCACTTCCGCATTCTTTTTTCACCTTTTGCGTTTTGTCTTTCCCGCACTACCTTTCCTCCATCAAACCAAAGGATCATCTATGGCAAAAACTGACGTAATGGAAGCCGGCCTCGCCGAAAAAGAATGTGTGCCTTGCAAGGGAGGAACTCCTCCACTGAAAGGAGCCAAACTGAAAGAACTTTCCAGCGAACTCAGCAAGGGGTGGAAAGTGGTGAAGAATCATCACCTCGAAAAAGAATATAAGTTCAAAGATTTCCGCGAGGCCCTCGATTTCACCAACGAAGTCGGCGAACTCGCCGAAAGCGTTCAGCATCATCCCGACATTTATCTTGCCTGGGGATTGGTGAAGTTGACCCTCTGGACCCACAAGATCGACGGATTGACGGAAAGCGATTTCGTCTTCGCGGCCAAAGTCGACCGGATCAAATCGTAGTCCGCGGACGCTCGGGAACCGATTTCGGGAGTTGAATTGGCTTTCGTATCGGATTTCTTCTTCCAAAACGCGGATTCGAAGTTCGAAAAACTTTTTTTGGCGCCAAAATGCAAATTTCAGAGTTCGAAAT
>CBHTTJ010000216.1:0-9079 GCA_966095605.1 uncultured bacterium
CACGAGCGACATATCCCCACCGAAAATGCTATTCCATTGAAAACAGCGAAGAACCAAAAGAACTTCGCTCGGGACCTGTAAATCAACGAGTTAGGACTTTTTAGCTGAAAATCGGTCGTGGAACGGGCGATGAGCACGCTCGGTCCTTCCCTGTCTGGTTGCAGTTCCTTCGGTTCCGTCGCCGACCGTTTGTTCGGTTCTTAATTCACAGCCCAATTGACACCTCGGGGCAATTTCCTATATTTGGGATAACGAACTGTTGCATGGTTTGGCTTTTGATGTATTTTGCCTTTCCGAGTGCAAGAAATGTTTAGTCTGATATGAGCGACACCTACACACTTTATAATCAAACGGTCATGGACCACTTCATGAATCCCCGCAACATGGGTGATCTGAAGGAAGCGGATGGCGTCGGCGAAGTAGGTGCAGCTGCTTGCGGCGACATCATGAAGATCAGCCTGAAGATCAAGGACGGGAAGATTGAAGACGCCCGTTTCAAGACTTTCGGTTGCGGTTCCGCAATTGCCAGCTCGAGCATGGCCACGGAATTGATCAAAGGCCGCTCCATCGAAGAAGCGATGAATTTCTCCAATCAGGAAGTGGTGGATGCACTCGGTGGTTTGCCTCCGGTGAAGATTCACTGCTCCGTTCTTGCTGAAGAAGCATTGAAAGCGGCTTTGGAAGATTACGTAAAAAAGCATCCCGAAGTCGCTGCCAAAATGGGCGGAAAAAAAGAAGAAGCCGTCTCGGCTTAAACTCCTGAGACAAATTTACGATAAGCGCCGCTAATTTTAGCGGCGCTTTCTTTTTCTTCTGATTATTTCCGTCGGTCGTAAGTCATTGACTTAGAGCAAAATTCTAAAAAACTAATACCAATTTGACACTATCCTGAGCCCTACATTACGATTTACGCTGCATCAGGACCCGGTAGTGGCCCTGATAAACACTTTTTGAATTCATGAGCGAAGCAACAATTAGCAATCCCTCTTCCGGGGGTGCACCCAAAGTTTCCAAAATTTCGGAAGCAGTCATTCGTATCGCCGGCAATTCCCAGGATGGTATCCAGGCCATCGGCGGTTTTCTCGCCCGGCTTGCTGGTCGTAGCGAACAGGAAGTCATGACGTTCATGACGATTCCCGCCACGATCTCTGGCGGTCCTTCGATCTTTCAAGTCCGCATCGGTTCCGGCGAAGTTTTAAGCGCGGGTGACGAAGCGGATGTTCTGCTGGCGTTCTATCAACATTCTTACGAAGGCCACATCAGCTCGGTGAAAAAAGGCGCGATCGTGGTTTATGATTCAGACCATGTGCAGCCGAATCCGGAGCACGAAAAAGTCTATCGCCACATCGGTCTTCCAATTTCCAGCCGCACCATCGAAGCAATCGGTGGGACGGCGAAGGACAAAGGTAAAAACATTTTCACACTCGGTCTCGTCGCCAAGATGTTCGACCTGAATGTGCCAAAGCTCGAAAAACTGATCGCCGAACGTTTTACCGGCAAAGACGAAAGCATCGTCAAAAACGCGCTCGCAGCGTTCCATGCTGGTTACAGTTTCTCCGTTGGTCATCTTTTTGAAACGTTCCAGTTCACGGACCCGGCGAAGAAAGATCGTTCGCAGATCGTGATGAACGGCAACGAAGCGATCGGTTACGGGTTGATCGCTGCTGGTGTTCGTTTCGGCGCTGGTTACCCAATTACGCCTTGGAGCGACATCATGGAATTGCTTCGCCGCGAGTTGCCGAAATACGGCGGCACGTTCGTGCAATGCGAAGATGAAATTGCTTCGATCTCGATGGCAATTGGCGCCAGCTACTCCGGTCGCGTTGCCGTGACTGGTTCCAGCGGTCCTGGTATTTCTTTGAAGACGGAAGCGCTCGGCTGGGCAGTCATGGCCGAAGTCCCGCTCGTGATTGTTGATATTCAACGTGGCGGTCCTTCGACGGGCATGCCGACGAACGTCGAACAATCTGACTTGAACATCGCAGTCTTCGGTGGCCACGGCGATTCTCCTCGTGTCGTCATCGCCCCGGCGAATGTTGAAGATTGCTTCTACATGGCGATCGAAGCCGTGAACATCGCACGCAAATACAATGTTCCAGTAATCCTCATCAGTGATCAGGCCATTGCCACCCGTATCGAAGCGTTCGAAGAACCGAACCTCGAAAAAGTTTGCCAGGACATTACCCCCAGCCTGGAGCCAGTGGACGCTTACAAGCCCTACGATTTGAGCACCGCAAATGGTTTCAACACCCGCGTGGTTCCGGGAACGAAGATCGTCGACGGGAAGTATCCGATCGCGACCGGTCTCGAACACGACGAATACGGTCACCCGACGGGTTCGCCGAAGTTGCACATGCAGATGAACGCCAAACGCCGCAAGAAATTGCAGGCGCTCGCCGCGGAGTTGCCGACTCCGAAAGTTTATGGCCCGAGCGAAGGCAATGTTCTGCTCATCGGCTGGGGTTCCACCGAAGGTCCAATCCGCGAAGCGGTAGATCGCGCCCGTGCCGCTGGTGACAGTGTTTCCTCGCTGCACATTCGCCACATTTCTCCGTTGCCGAATGGTTTGGAAAATATCTTCGCCGGTTTCAATCACGTTATCGTGGTGGAAATGAACGACGAAGGTCTCTACGGTTACGGCCAACTCGGCGGTTTGCTCCGCGCGCGTTATTGCGATCCGAAGATCCGCGGTCTCACCAAGACCGACGGTCTCACGTTCAAGGTGCGCGAAATTTTGGATCGCGCGAAAACGACCATCGCCACCGGCATTCGCAAACTGTAAGAAACGATTTTTAACCTTTTAAAGAATTTAGATATGAGCAACCCGATTACCGACATTCCAGCTCGTAACAACACCGTTGCTGTTCCTGCTACTGGCGCGCCAGTCACCGACGAACGCAAAGGCCTGACCAAAAAAGAAATCGCCGCCGATCATCCGACATGGTGCCCCGGCTGCGGTGACTTCACTGTTCTCGCGCTCTATTTCAAACTGATCGAAAAGCGCAAACTCTGGCACGAAAAGATCACGACGGTTGCCGGCATCGGTTGCTCGAGCCGTTTTCCGTATTTCGTCCAGGCCCATGGCGCCCACTTTATTCATGGACGCGCGCTTCCATTCGCCAGCGGCATTTCGCTGAGCCGTCCCGACCTGCATTTGTTCGTGTTCGGTGGTGACGGCGATGCCTTCTCCATCGGCGGCAATCACGTGAATCACACCGCGCGTAAAAACATCAAGATGACCTACGTCATCATGGACAACTGGGTCTACGGTTTGACCAAAAAGCAAACGTCTCCGACATCGCCGCTTGGTTTCAAGAGCAAGACGGACACCTGGGGTGCGGTGGATCAACCGATCAATCCGATGAAGCAATTGATTTCCGCTGGTGCGACGTTCGTGGCCCGCTGCACGACCACCAACGTGAATCATTTGTTGCAAACGATGGAACAGGCGATGGATCACGATGGTTTCAGCGTCATCGAATGCTTCAGCGAATGCGTGGAATTCTACGAAGGCGCTTTTGATGCGGCGAATCCGCGTAAAGGCGGCAAGTTCGAACTCGTTCCGGAAACCCACGACGTCACCGACGAAACCGCTGCTTACAAACTCGCGACGGAACCGTTCCCGGGCAAGTTCGGCGTGTTCTACAAAGTGAATCGTTCGACAAAGAACGCCTTGGAGCAGAACATCAATGCGAAAGCCCGCGAAAAAGTTGCTGGCAAAAAAGACTGGGAAATTCTCCAGTCGACATTCAATCGCTTGAAGTAATTCTCATCCGCAAAGATTTGCAAAGCCCCGGTGAAAACCGGGGCTTTTTTGCTTCGGAGCGCGGAACTGTGTGACCCGCAGCAACGCCGAACTGTCCACGGTCAGAAAATCGTGACGATTGTTATAACTATCTCCTAATTTCGACTGTCCTAAGTGCCGACAAGAAGACGTGAATGGCCCTGGAGGTGGTTATTCGCGCGACTCAGGAATTTACGATTACTAGCTGGACTTATGCTCCAAATATTTTTTCACCGTCCGTGGATCGAGCGCTGTGCGTCGCGCCACTTCTTCAAATGTTCCGTGACGTTGATAGAGCAGGGCGCAATAGCCGGCTAATAATTCATCTGCTTTCAGCGCGCCGCGGTCCATGGCCGATGCCAGTTCGTTGCCGAGGTCGCGACCGCTGCCAGAATAATCACCATTGTAATTCTGCGTTAATAAAATTCGTCTCACCGCCTGCTCGAGTTCACGGACATTGCCGGGCCACGCGTAATGCAGGCCTACTCGCGCGAGGAGCCGCTCCTGGGTCATGTCGACGAGTTCGGGTGATTTCTCGCCGGTCAGACGCGTTACGATATGTTCCAGCAACAAATTCAATTCTTTGGGCGACTCCTGTAAACGTTGGCGGAGTGGGGGAACGACAACGACATCCGAACAGAGGCGATAAAAGAAATCGTCACGAAATAATTTCTTTTGGCGCAAATCGTCGAGCGATTTATTGGTCGCAGCGATGACGCGTCCACGAAAGCGCTGCTTGTCGTGACTTCCCACTGCGGAAAACGTTCGTTCCTGCAGTACCTGTAACAATTTGATCTGGATCGGGACGGAGATATCGCCGATCTCGTCGAGAAAAATTGCTCCATGCGGACTGCATCGCGCAAAAACACCTTCGTGCGTCTCAATGGCGCCCGTGAACGCGCCTTTGCGATGGCCGAACAGCTCGGATTCAATGAGTGACTCCGGAAACTGCGAAAGATTCAGTGAAATAAAATTCCGAGCGAAACTTTCGACAAAGCAGCCTTTCTTTTCATCAAAGGGGATATAACCCGATCGTCCGATTGCGGCGGACGCCGCGCCTTTGCCGGTTCCCGTCTCCCCGAGCAGCAACGTCGAAAAATCCTCCATTCGATTCCAAAGACACTTGTCGTACCAACGAATGTCGTGCGTGAAGATGTTGTTCCAGAGATGCAGGCGAAGTTCCTTGATGCAGGGACTTTTGCCAATGAGCCCGTGCACGATGAAATATTGGGCTCGACGTAATTGATAAAAAATTCCGAAAAAACGGACCGCTTCGGTCATTGTGAACCCGCGTTGTGTTAGCAGCTGGAAAGTCTCTTTCGCGAAACCAACTGAGACCGAGGCGTTGCCGGCCTGCAATTGTTCGAGGATCAGTTGATCGAAGTGCCGATAAAAACGATGGAAGACTTCGAAGAGGAAACCGAATCGCATGACATCGCTGTCTTCGGCCGCGAAGAGGCGATAGTCGGCCTTCCCGTTCACCAGGAATTTTTCAACGCGTTTTGAGACCGTTTCACGCAAGGCTTCGGCACGTGCATTTTCGTCATTTCCGAAATCCCCGGCGATTTTGTGATCGAGTTCCAGACGTTGATCGCCAAAGGCATTCGTAAAGGCGGCTTGGGCCACCGCATTCCAAAACTCACGTTCGGCTGGTTTGAGAGAGATTTTCTCCGGCATACATGAAATGTATGCCGAACCAACATGAAATGTCGATGTGAGGATTGTTGCTTAAAGCAATGAATCAACGTTTTGTGAATTTCTCATTCATCCACAGTCACTTACGTAAGATTAGAAAATCTTGGCACACGGGGTGGTAAAGGACCTTCGGGACCGCAGGCGTCAGTGAAAAACCGCAGACGGTCTGAAAAACTACGAAGGAATGAATTATGAAACCGAAAATCTCATGTCTCGGCCTGCTCATCGCCGGGGCGACTGCATTGCAATTATTTAATCCCACATCATCGAAAGCCGCCGGATTGCTCATCGCCGATGGCGGGTTCGGCGGTGTTTTGGAAATTCGCGAACACACGGCGAATGTCATGATCAACAATGGCATTGCCGTCACGACGGTTACCGAAGTCTTTCACAATACCGAAAGCCGACAACTCGAAGCACTCTACTCGTTCCCTGTCCCGAAGGGTGCATCTGTCGCAAACTTCAGCATGTGGATCAACGGCAAAGAAATGGTTGGCGAAGTTCTCGAGAAGAAGCGAGCGCGTGAAATTTACGACAGCTACAAACAGCAACGTCGTGATCCCGGTTTGTTGGAACAGGTCGATTACAAAACCTTTGAGATGCGCGTGTTTCCCATTGCGCCGAACGCCGACCAAAAAGTTCAGGTGACCTATTACCAGGAACTCGATGTCGATCACGATTGGGCAACGTATGTTTATCCGTTGGCGACTACGACACGGAAAAACATGGACTCCCGTGTAAATGGAAAATTCGCTTTCACACTCGAAACGAAATCCGCGGTGCCGATCGTCGAAATGGAAAGTCCGAGTCACGGCAAAGATTTCGTCGTGGCGAAACATAGCGACGCCTATTACCAGGCCAGCGTGGAAAGCAAGACCAGTAACCTCAATAAGGACATCGTCGTCGCCTATCATCTCTCGCGTCCGCAAACCGGCATCGACCTCATCACGTCGAAGCACAATGGCGAAGACGGTTATTTCTGCCTGACCATGACGGCGGGTGAAGACCTCGCGAAGCGTGACGAAGGAATGGATTACGTGTTCGTGCTGGATATCTCCGGCAGCATGGGGGACGACGGCAAGTTGCTCCTTTCGAAAGATTCCGTCGGTGCATTCATTAACGAATTGGGACTGAAAGATCGTTTCGAAGTGATGACCTTCAACATTCAGCCGTATACCGGTTTCAACAAATTGCACGAGGCCAATGCGGAGGGGAAAAAAGCGGCGGAAAATTTTCTGGCACGACAAGAAGCGCGCGGTGGCACAGTCCTGAACCCCGCGATTAACACGGCTTACAAATACGCTGCCGCCGACCGACAGTTGAATGTCGTCATTCTCAGCGACGGTTTAACCGAACCGCAGGAACGCCAAACACTCCTGCAGTTGATTCAACAACGTCCACGCAACGCCCACGTCTTTTGCATTGGCGTTGGCAACGAAGTGAACAAACCGTTGCTCGAACAAATGGCGCAGGATTCCGGTGGGCTCGCCTCGTTTATTTCGCAAGGCGACAATTTCACCCGGCAGGCACAGGCGTTTCGTCGGAAGCTGGCGCGTCCTGCCGCCACGGATTTGAAAATCGATATCGCTGGTCTCGATGGCATCGAAATGGAACCGAAGACATTGCCGAACCTTTACCACGGATCGCCCCTAAAGATTTACGGGCGTTATCGTGGCAATGGGGTGGGCAAGATCAGCGTGCGTGGGAGTGTTAATGGAGTGGAATTGAAACAAGCCGCCGAATTGGAATTCCCAAAAGAAGATCTCGCCAATCCGCAGATTGATCGCATGTGGGCCTCACACAAAATTGATCGTTTATTGAAGGATGCGGATCGCAACGGTTCTCGTGATTCTGTAATTCCGGAAGTCGTTAAGCTCGGCGAAGGCTATTCCATCGTGACCGAATACACATCCTTCCTCGTCCTGGAAAACGACGCGGAATTTCAACGCTGGAAAATTGAGCGGAACAATCTCGTCCGCAATGGACGCGATCGCGATGCCCAGCAATTGGTGCGCACGAAATTGGATTCGATCCGCAACAAGGCCATGGCGGATATCGGCCCGGTGGACCCTTCCATGAGAGCGACGCAGGCGAGTGCAACTCCGATGACGACGCCCGCCGTCTCGCGACCGGCCGCGCCGCAAGTGATGGCGAACAACAATGTGCCTGCGCCGGCGTCGGATTCTCGTTCGCACCAGAGTTTTAGTTTCGGCGGTGGTGGCGGGTCTGGGCCGGTGGGACCGTTGTTTGTTGGGCTATTGATGTGGATGCGCCGTTTCAAAAACAAAGCGGCGTGATTGAAAAATGAAACGAGGGAATGGCGAGCAACCGCGCCATTCCCTTTTTTTAAAAATTTCAAAGTGAAAGCGAACGACCTCACCCCGGCCTCTCCTTCGCAGGAGAGGGGAATCGTACTCCGTCTGTTGGAAAGAAAAAGAACTCAGCGCTGGATTTGCCGGACGGGCGGTTGAAAACAAAGAAATTTCCGATTGCTTTTCCCTCTCCTGGGAAGGAGAGGGTTAGGGTGAGGCCGTTTCTCCCCGCGATGTTGGATTTGGTTCTCATGCATCAATCTCCGTCTACAAAACACCATGAACACTTCTGCCACCTTTCCCGTTGTCGCGGCGACGACTCAGTCGAATAAACCCGCGCGGGGGATGAGACGCGAATTGGGCTTTTTCGCGATACTGGTGATTCTGTTCAACATCCCTCTGTTGTGGGGTGGGACAGCATCGGGATTCTCGTATCAGGCCGACGCAGTCGGCAACGGTGAATGGTGGCGACTTTTTACTCACCCGTTTGTTCATCTCTCCTGGTATCACCTCTTTTTCGACGGCTCGGCGTTTTTCATTCTGTATTCGAGTCTCGAAGAAAAAATAGCGGCGAAACGATTGGCTTATGTCGTGGCATCGGCGGTCGGATCCTTTCTCGCGGCTTTTTGGGCAGCGCCCGTTGTGCGATCAGTCGGATTGTGTGGACTCTCCGGGATCGCACATGGACTTCTCACCATTTCAGCGCTCGAAATGTTGCGGTCCAAAGATCAGACGATTTTTCGCGTTGGCCTGATTTCGTTTGCCATCATTTTCGGTAAATCCGCCATCGAAGCGGCGACCGGAAACCTGGCTTTTTCGTTCATCCACATCGGCAACATTGGGACACCAGTCGCGATTTGTCATACCGGCGGAACGGTGGGTGCGCTGGTTTGCTGGCTCGTGGCGAATCGAAAATGTAAGTGATCGATTAAGATCACCTTGGGTCGCCGCTAAAAGAATATGGTCTTCAGAAAAGTTTTTTGGACCATATTTAAAAATATGCTCTCCCAGAGAGTTCTTTTTGGTCACTCACACGTCGATATGGTCCGTCGGAGAATTTTTTGGATCATATTGTTAAGAATATGCCTCTCCGAAGACTTTTTTAGACCGTAATTAAAAAATATGGTTCTCCGAAGACTTCTTTGGACCCACTTGCACGTGTAAGTCGGTCTTTCGGAGACTTTTTTTTCGTCACTCACACGTGCAAGTGACAAAAAGGAACTCTCCGGGAAAGGTTCCTCGCTGTTTTCGATGGGATGACAAGAGCATTATAAGGAATGGGACAATC
>CBHTTJ010000217.1:0-9079 GCA_966095605.1 uncultured bacterium
AAATGAATCATGCGCACGGCATTGGCGCGTGAAGGCAATGATCCGAGGTTGAGTTCGGGCCGTGGTTCTGGAAATTGCGTTTCTGCCGCTTCCAGCGCACGCCAGATCAATGCGCGGATCCAACGCTGTGGGAGACCTTCGGTCAGTGGATAGATTGGCGCAATCCGGTTCAGATGAATAAAGCTTTCTTCGCCCCCTTCGATAATTTCGGTTTCGGGATGATCGATGGTTCGTGGGCGAAGGGATAATACTTTGCCGAAGACGAGTACTTCGTCGCCGGTTTGAAATTGGTTTTCGCGAAACGGCTGATTCCACCAACGACAGTGCAATCGACTCGTTCCATCTTCGAGGATCATTTCGAAGACCGATTTGGTCCCATGCCGCCATTTCTTCAACCCACAGGCGACGATGCGTCCATAAACGAGTGCATTCGCTCCGGCTGCCAGTTCGGCAATCTTCTTTAAATTTCGTCGTTCTTCATACCGTCGGGGCCGATGCAGCAGTAGATCTTCGAGAGTATGGAGATCCAATCGCGCGAGCTGTGCGGCGCGTTCGATTCCCACACCACGGAGTTCGCGGAGTGGCAATCGTAAATTATCCTGCGGATCGGCCATTTGTTATTATATTGCAAAGGTAAATTGCCGATCACGCAACAGGAAATGAAACGAATTGCGATTGTCTGTTGCGTGTTCCCAAAAAAATCATTTTACTCGTCGCCCCATGGCAGAATCGCCACTCGACAAAATGTGGAATGAGTATAGCGAGGTCTTTCGCGAGTTCGATGACCTGACGCTGGCTCGCTGGCTGTCGCAAACCCTTAGCCAAATGCAGGGACGCATTTGGCGTCTTTCACATCCCTTGATCGGCGCGTACCGTCTGGCTGCGCAGGTAGGACACGACCGTCAGGTGTGGCTCAAACGCCTCGCAGCGATCCCACATGGCTATGTTGAATCCAGTTGCTGCGGTGCGCCGTTGCTCCCGTGGTTCACCCGTGACATTGTCGAAGTGGGACTTGGTTGTGTCCATTGTTCCGAAGCCGCTGTGACTTTTGACGATATCCCGGCGCAACTACAACCGGCGTTGAGGAAATGGGCGGACGAATATACGCCGATCCATGCGGTCGCTCATTGGGAGGATTACCAGCGGAAGGGCGTGGATGACTACGAGGAAACCTACGAAGAGGCAGCGGAAAGTGCGGAGAAACTTTTGACCTTTGCCGGGAAACGATTGGTTCCTCAACTCGCCGAGTTCTTCCCCACCATTGTGTGGGAGGACCATGACGAATGCCTCGAAGTCCGTCCCGAGGATCTCGAAATTTAACCCCGTTGCAGCCATGAAAAAACTATTCCGTTGGCTGCTGTATCTTTTCTTTGCGTTCATCGTTTTGGTTGTCATCTCTTTCCTTTCGATCGATGTCGTGATCAGGAAAGTCGCCGAACAGCGGATCAAGGCGGAGACAGGAATGGTGGCGGAAATTGGCAAGCTCCATTTGGCATTCCTCGATCAATCCCTGACGGTCAAAGATTTTAAACTCATCAATCCGCCGGAGTTTGGAGGTGGAACGCTGGTGGAACTTCCGGAGCTTCACGTGCAGTACGACGTCGAAGCCATGCGGAGTAATATCGTCCATTTGCGTTTCGTGAAGATCGATATGGCGCAGTTGAACATTGTGGAAAACAAGGAGGGTCGACGAAATGTGGATGGCCTGGTGAAGGCCCCACGCCAAAAGCGAGAAGGCCCGGCCCCGTCTTCCTCCACCAATGCGCCTGCTCGATTGCCCTCCATGCCTTATGAATTTGGCGGGATCGATAAAATGGAGATTTCGCTGGGTGCAACTCGTTACAGCAGTGAGAAATATCCCAACCGCAGCTTCGACCGGAATCTCGGCATCAAAAATGAGGTTTTCAAAGACATTAAGAACGAACAGGACCTTGAAACTGTGGGGATCGTTATTGCCCTGAAGGCGGGGGTCGCAAATCTTTTTCAGGAGAAATTATTCTGAAGACATCCTCGATCGGATTGTTAGGGAAATTTCGTGATTTGCGGCCGCCCCTCTATGGAAACAACCAGGCTTCGCCACCAGAACAAAAAGCCGAAGCGGAAGAGGGCGCGAAGGACTTTGCTCCTAAACGCATTGGGCCTGAAAATTTGTGATGTGGTTTGGACCGGTTACTCGAAGCTTCGCTACTTGTCTACGTTCTACGTTGCTGCGGGTCACAGGCCCGCGCTCCGGAGCGCGGGTCTGTGACCCGCAGCAATGTTCGACTTTACGTCTGGTCCCGAAATCTTGGTTCTGAACCAGGTGCAGCTTTTAGGAATAGAAAACAACCTCTCGTTTCGTGGGCAAACGAGAAAGACCTTCAGCTTAAAATCTGGGAAATCGCGCTGGGGAACTCACGCCGCCATGCTCTTCACGAGCTTGGCGTCATTGCGTTTCAAGTAATCCTGCACGCTGGCGATGTTCATCATCTGCACGGGGACGCGCTTTTGGTTCTTGAGCTTGAAGTGCTTGAATTGTGCGAGAAATTTGCCGACCTGAACGATGTGAATGTGTCCTTCACCGACGCTCCAAAATTGGCCGTTTTCCAGGGGCTTAGCCGCGCTAGGTTTCTTTGCTTTAACTTTGACGACTTTCGCTTTCACTTTCATAAGACAGATTCTAGGACAAAATTGTTCATTAATTTAACAATGGGTGCAAAAACACGGCGCGAAAGAGGGCTGCGGCGGGTTCCAGCCGTGGCAATCCTATTCCAAGCGACCCGGTTCCCGGGCACCTCGTCCCGATTGTTTGGTCAAACTGTCCCCAAGTTCTTTTCGAGCTTTTTCCGCTTCCTTTTCGAGGAGTTTAACCATCTCTGGATGCAGGTCCGCTACGTTGGTCGTTTCACGGACGTCCCGGATTAGATCATAAAGTTCCGGGGATTTCAACTCTACTTGTGCATAGGGGACTGGCTGGCCACCTTTGCCGCCGGGGTTTCCTTGCAGAGATCTATAACTATGAGGGAGTTGCAACTTCCATTGACCATCGCCGGTCATGACCGATTGCAACTGGTTATGTTCGTAATAAAACCAATAGGCGGAATGGGGATTCTTCGCGGAACTCGTTCCGGAGATCAGCGGCCAAACGTCCAAACCATCAATCGGATGCGCCGGCAATTTTGCATCAATCAGCTTCGCAATCGTCGGGAACAAATCGATGTTTACGAAGAAATTTTGCGATTCCGTTCCCGCGGGAATCTTGCCCGGCCAACGCATGATGCAGGGGACCCGGGTTCCACCTTCCCAACAGGTGCCTTTTCCTTCCCGCAAGGGATAAGCCGAACCGGCATGGTCCCCGTAGCTGAGCCACGGACCATTGTCGGAGGCAAACATGATGAGTGTATTCTCCTCGAGATTATTTTCTTTCAACGCCTTCATCACTTCACCCACCGACCAGTCGATTTCCTGGATGACATCCCCGTAAAGTCCACGCTTGCTCTTGCCGCGAAACTTGTCGCTCACATGCAACGGAACGTGCGGCATGTTGTGGGCAAGGTAGAGGAAAAATGGTTTGGCCTTGTTGCGCTCAATGAATTTGACCGCATGTTCGGTATACCACGTCGTCAGTTGGTTTTGATGCTCATGGGTCACAGGTGAAATCGCAATTTTCTCACCGTCATAGAGTGGCAGATCGGGATAACCCCTCCGTTGCGTGCCGTCTTTTTTCGCCTTCACGTTTTCGGGATGCAGCGGCCACATATCGTTGGAGTAGGGTAGTCCGAAATATTCGTCGAACCCATGGCGGGTCGGCAGAAATTCCGGGGCATCGCCCAAATGCCATTTGCCGAAGATCGCCGTGGCGTAATCCTTTTGCTTCGCGAGTTGAGCGAGCGTCATTTCGTTGGTGCTGATGCCAACTTTCGAGCGGGGACCGAGCGCCCCATGAATGCCGACACGGTTGGGATAACAGCCCGTGAGCAACGCGGTGCGCGAGGCGGAGCAAACCGGTTGTGCCACGTGAAAATTTCGAAAGACTCGTCCTTGTGTCGCGAGCTTATCCAGGTTCGGCGTGGTGAAATCTTTTGCACCGAAGACACCGACATCCGCATAACCCTGGTCGTCGGTGTAGATGATGACAATATTGGGTAACGTCTTCGCGAAGAGAGTCGCGGGCAGCAAAGCGCAGAACAGGAGAAAGGATCGAATCATATTATTTGTGAGCTTCATTATGGGCTTCGAGCGGCGTCGGAATGAAATTCATGGAGAGGACCGGCTTATCTTTCGACGAAAAACTTCCGGTGATGCGAACTTGTGCGTTGGTCCAGCCGTTGGGAGCAGGTGTGATCTTGAGGGTCATTTCCTTGCGCTCGCCGGGAGAGATTTCGGCCTTGGAAACGAATTCTGCTTTCCAATCCTTCGGTGCCGTCACTTTCCATTTCGCGCTCCGATTCTTTGTTCCGAAGTTGTAGAGAAAAATCGGAATAGACTTCGTTTCACCCGCCGTGAGTTGGTAGGCGGACTTTAAGTGGACGATGTCGTTCGTCGGAACAAGTGCCTGCAGAACGAGTGTGCCCGGCTTGTCGGTTAATCGTTTGGCAGGCTTCGGGGGTGGACTCAATTGGAGACGCGAATCTGTTGGGAGCACGACGTAAACAGGAGCGTTGCTGATGGTTAATGTCTTTCCTGCGACGGCGATCTTTCGTCCGAGATGATCGAAGCAAGTGTTGGGTTGGATCGGTAAAGCAAAGTTTGTTTTATTCTCGGACCAAAGGACCAGAACGTCGGATGGTTTGCCGTCGGGTTTCGCGTGGAAAAGGTAGGCTTGAAGCGAGTCGTCCTTCGCCTTTACGCGACCGAGCGGTTTGGCGTCAGCGAGTAAACGTCCCACGGCCGCGAGAGCCACATATCCCGGTCGCGGGCAAAGATCGGGATGGAGCAAACCATATTGTATTCTGTATTCGGAATAATGAGGCAGCACGAAATAGAACACGGCCTGCACCCCTTCGTGGATGGCCAGGGTAAAGGTTTTGGTGACTTCCTCACTTTGTTTCCGTTGCTCGGCTTCACTTAATTCTTTGAAACGTTCATCGCCGCGCCATTTCACATGAACGCTGCATTCGCTCACCCACATCGGTTTGCCGCCGGACACGGCGCGATGATCCGCGTAGAGCGATGGATAATTTTTCAGCGGTTCGTAGTGATGCAGATTGTAAGTGTCGTAATAAGGCCAGACTTCGTTTGCGTAGAAGTCGGCGAGGGTTTCAGGCCGGCGAATCGCGAAAACATTCATGCACGCCGTGACCTTCGGATTCCCTTCTTTCAATCCGAGGTAAGCTGCTTTCTGAAAACTCGCCATTTCATTGCCGGTGTGACCACCGAACACATTCAGGTCGGCTTCGTTCCACGGTTCGAACGCTTCCACTTCACCGCGCCACCGTTTGGCGGTTTCGCGGTAAAAGCTATAAATGTCTCGCAGGTCAGGTGGAAAACGTTGCTGGTTGGTTGTCGCCCAGCGAGCAGAGACGTGACAGACCTGCAAAATGCCAAGCCCCGCCTGAGATTGAACTTCCGCGGAATCGTCGTAGCGTGTGTGCGCCTTAAATTGACCGCGCTTCGGTTCCATCTCTTCCCAGAGCAGCCGGTCCCGGACGCGATTGATGCCCGCGAGTTCACACAGACGCGCCACCGGTTTCATCTTTTGTTTTTCCGGAAAGAACCACGCCATGCCGACGTCGATGCCAACCGGGGATGTTTTCGGCGTGGGTGCTTGTAACGGTTCGAGCACGGCGATGTACGTGCGGTTGGTGTATTGACCCGGTGCGCCGCGAACGATCTTATAATAGCCGACGGGCAATTTCCCCAGCTCGACACGTCCATCTCTAATCGTTCCCTTGGCGATGATATTGTCGTCGTAATTGTGCATGCGCCACGTGCTGACTTCACCTGGTGGCGCGGGAACATTCACGTCTTCACCGACAAGGAAAATATTTCCAGGATGCGAGGGCAGGGGATGGGGAATCTTGCGAACACCGTTTGCTGACAACAACGACGCAGCAGTCGACGCAAAGCAAACCGCCATGCCATAAGCGATCACCTTGAACAGCGGATGCAAAAAAGACCTCACCCTAACCCTCTCCTCCCCAGGAGAGGGGACAGCAGGTGGACAATTTTTGATTTTCGAGAAACCGTCCGGCCAATCCATCTCTCAATTGATTCACCGAAAGCCAGCCGACAAGTCCAGCGCTCGATTTACTTTGCGGCTGAGAACAATTCTCCCTCTCCTGGGAAGGAGAGGGCCGGGGTGAGGTTTCTTCCCGTATGCCTATGGAGTTCCGAATGCCGCACATCATTTGCATTTCTCCAAAACCGCCTGCAACCGTTGTTTCGCCGCGACCACTTCCGGTTTGGTGCTGGTCGAGATATTCGTCTTCTCGAACAGGTCGTTCGGAATATCGTAAAGCTCGCCGTTGTCGTGCAGGAGATAACGATTGTCGCGGGCAAACTTCTTATGCCCAAGTTGCGTGAAAACCCATTCGCGTCGTTTGCCGTCTTTACCCAGCAATCCGGCGGCGAAGCTTTGTCCGTCGAGTTTGGTCGCGGGAAGTTTTGCGCCACCAATCTCCGCCAGGGTCGGCAGCATATCGCAAAAGTTTACGAGATCATCGCTGACGCGTCCGGACGCGATCGTCCTGGGCCAACTCGCCACCAGGGGAACATGCGAGCCGAGTTCGGTGACGGTTCCTTTACCACCCTGGATCGAAACATTGCCCATCATCGAAGTGATTCTTCGATCCGTGCCGTTGTCGCCGGTGAAAATGATCAATGTGTTTTCGCGCAATCCGAGATCGTCCACCGCTTTCACCATCTTGCCGACGATCTTGTCCATGTAAGCCATCATGTCGGGATAATTCGCCGGGTCGTTCACCGATTCGTCATCCTGGCCCACCGGAGATTTTCCCTCTTTTTTACGTTTTCCTTTGCCTCCACCCGCCGCCGCGTTTTGTGCTGCCTTCGCTTTTGGACTGCCGGGTGGCGCAATGTGCGGACTGTGCACCAACGCCATCGGATAATACGCAAAGAACGGTTCGTCTTTGTGCTGCTTCATGAAATCGATAAGGAAATCCGAAAAGAGATCGTCCCCGTATTGATTGGCCGGGGCTTTGCGTAATTGTCCGTTGTCCCATAACACCGGGGCCCAATACCGCGACGTTTGTTTTCCTTCCACCACCCAGGCCCAGCACAGCGAGCGGTCGAATCCGCATTCCTGCAAATGATTCGCGTGCGATGGGAAGTCGCAGAGCTGCCATTTGCCGGCAATGGCGGTCGCGTAACCCGCGTCCTTGAGCATCCGACCGAACGTCGTTTCTTTTTTCGGGTCGAAGTAATCGTTCACCTCTTCCTTTTCACCCCGTCCGATCAGGTTGACCCAGCTCGTGCGAAAACCGTAGCGACCGGTCATCAGCTCGACGCGAGAAGGAGAGCAAAGTGGTGTGGCGTGACAATGGGTGAAACGAACGCCGGATTTTGCGAGCGCGTCGATCTCCGGCGTTTTGTAGGAAGTGCCGCCGTTGCAGTGGATGTTTTCGTAGCCGAGATCATCGGCCAGAATAAGGAGAA
Source organism: uncultured bacterium (assembly GCA_966095605.1). GTDB lineage: Bacteria > Verrucomicrobiota > Verrucomicrobiia > Limisphaerales > JACDHS01 > CBHWET01. Next base: position 7,597 of record CBHTTJ010000217.1, read on the forward strand.
TGTTCGGTTTCCGTCCGGGAGTTGCCGCGGACAGTTGCACTGCTGACAAAACGACGGCGAGTAGGCACAACCAATTTTTAAGTCTCATAGTCTCGGGCAAAAGCATTTAGGGATATCCGCTAGACGCGCGAGCCTGAAATTTGTTACGGCGATGTCGTTTAAATAGTTATCCGTGCGGCGAGCGTCGCCACTGGACTGGAACGGAGCGCGGGCCTGTGACCCGCAGAAACATTGGGACTCAAGGCCGGGGGCGTATTTCACGCCAGCTTCGCTTAAGAATATTGCTGCGGGTCATAGACCCGCGCTCCGTTGGTGACGCCGTCGCGCGAGGAGAATTCCCGCCCTTCGTGTCTCCAACTGTTTCGTTTGAGTAAGGATTCCTTCTTGCCGAAATCGCGCGGTCATTGGAAAAATCGCGGCATGGCTCAGGATGCAAACAACGGTGGTCTTAAGATTCGGGGATTAAAAACCGACGACATCTTTCTGATGGTGAACGATCCTTTGCGACGCGCGATCATTCGATCGTTGGCGGACGGGAGTATGAAAGTGTCGGCAGACCTTGGTGGACCATCAGGCGGCCGGCGACATAATAAACTCAAACACATCGCCGCGTTGTGCAAAGCCGGGATTCTGGTGCAGAAAGAAAACCCAAAAGACGCGCGCACGCCTCTTTACGCGCTGAGCCCGATCGTCGACGTGCGCAGGGAAGACAACATGTTGATTGTCGATTTCGGCCGTTATCGAATGCGGTTGGATTGAGTTTCGAATGAGCGGGGCCCGTAAACTGCAAATCGCGATTTTGGCGACGCTCATCAGCATCCTCGTCGGGTGGATAATTTTTCACGACTCCGAACCCGTCTATAACGGCAAGCCATTAAGTGTTTGGTCCGAAGAATTGACTGCAGTTCCATCCGGTTTGCAATTTCGGTTCACAGAATTTTCCGGCATCACATCGAGGAGGAAATGTTTGCGGCCAGCTTTTATCCCGTACGCGCAATCCAGAATTCGCGCTGGAAGCGAAATGAGTCTCCACCGAAAATCTACTGTGACGTCGAAACTTTTTTCCCTTTTTCGCTAAAGAGGGAAAACGTTGTCATCCGTGAGAGCGGTTTGCGCGCATACGGCAACTTTTTGTCGTCGGAAATTCCTGAATTCCCGCAGGCAGCCTTCTGGCGTCGCGGATTTTTCCGGAATACGCAAATGCCTCTTTTTTGCCTCAAACGAACGTTGGGAAACTCCGTATTGGCCCGAGTTAGTATAAAGAAAAGTTAACAAATTACCGTCTTGGGACGATTTGATATAACAAAAAGTTAACAAATGCGCGTAAAAATCTCGATGGTGTAAAAGAAAGTTAACAAATGCCGTTCATGGGCTCCGATTGTGTAAGGAAAAGTTAACAAATACGGATATTTCCGGATTTAATGTAACGAAAAGTTAACAAATATGCGTAATGGGCCTCTTTTATGTAAAAGAAAGTTAACAA
>CBHTTJ010000218.1:0-9039 GCA_966095605.1 uncultured bacterium
GCATTCCGCAACAGTTCCAGGTTCTTCTTTGTCTTCGCTTCGAGATAACAACGGAACACCGGTTCTGTGCCGCTCGCACGGAACGCCACCCACTCGCCATTGGGCAAAAGGAATTTGTAACCGTCAGTCGTGATAAATTTCTGCACCGGGAACGTGCCGATTTTTTCCAGACCGCCGCTGAGTTTTTTGATCAATTCATCTTTCTGCGCCGGATCAATATGGATGTTGATGCGGTCGGTGTGGAATTCACCGCTCTTCTTTTCGAGTTGCTTCAAAATCTGGCCGAGCGATTTCTTTTCCGTTGCGACGAGTTCGGCGATGAGCAGGCAGGCGAGAATGCCATCTTTTTCCGGGACGTGACCTTTCACGCTGAGGCCGCCTGATTCTTCACCGCCCACGATGATCGGCTCGCTTTCCATCAACGCGCCAATGTATTTGAAACCAACAGGTGTTTCGTGAACTTTCACCCCAAGCATCTCGGCCACGGCATCCACCTGATGACTGGTCGGCACGGTGCGAACCACCGCCCCGGTCCAGCCGCGGTTCTTCTTCAAATGATACAAAGTGAGGGCGAGAATCTGGTTGGGCGTCATCCAGGTGCCGTCTTTGTCCACCACGCCGAAACGATCCGCATCCCCGTCGGTCGCGAGTCCAAGTTGCGCTTTGCCGGAACGAATTGCCGCTTTCACGTCGTCAAGATGATCGGCGCTCGGTTCCGGAGGATGCCCGCCAAACAACGGATTCAAATTGTCATGAAAGACCGTGAGCTTTGCTCCGGCTTCCGCCAGCAAGGTGTCGAGGTAACCGCGGCCGCAACCATGCATCAAATCCACGGCGATCTTCAGCTTCGCTTTCTTGAGCGTCTTGAAGTCGACGAGTTTTTTCAGCTGCTTGAGGTAGTCCGGTTTTGGATCAATCGTCTTGCACTTGAACGTTCCGATCACCGCTGACTTGAACGTCCAATTCTCCGCCTGCAGTTTCGCGATGCGCGCTTCGAGTTGTTTTGTCACTTCTCCCGGAGCCCCGGCGCCGTCGTAGCGGGAAAATTTAAAGCCGGAATACTCGGGCGGATTGTGGCTGGCGGTGATGTTGATGCCGCCGATGGCTTTGCGTTTGCGGATCGTGAAAGAAAGGACAGGAGTCGGGATGTCGCGATCACCGAGCAAGGGATTCAGTCCGTTCGCCGCGAAAACTTCTGCCACGGCCAGAGCGAACTCGCGTCCGAGGAAACGGCAGTCGTGGGCGACAATGATATCCGGCTTCCGTCCGTAGATGGCGGACTTCGGGTCTTTTAGTTCCGCGTTGAGATAATCTGCGACCGCTTGGGAAGCGACGCGAACTTTTTCGAAAGTGAACTCGCGCGCGATGATGGCGCGCCAACCGGCGGTGCCGAATTTAATTTGCGAAGACATAGAACAGAATGATCACACGTTAAATTTTTCTGTAAGACTCCGGTTTGATTGTCGGAACCTCACCCTAACCCTCTCCTTCCCAGGAGAGGGAACATCAAAAGTCTGCAATTTCTTTTTCCAAGGCTATCCGGCTAATCCAGCGTTCGGTTTTCCAAAAAAGCTGGATACAATTCTCCCTCTCCTGGGAAGGAGAGGGCAGGGGTGAGGTCTTTCCGACCAATCTGTCCGTGGATGATTACCTCACGGATTAATTCTTCCAATCGAACGCCTTTTTCTTCAGCGCGTAAATGTAGCCAATGAAAAGAATGCCCAGGAACGAAACCATTGAACCCAAAATCGCCGCGCCATGAGTGGCGAGCATATCTTTGTAAACCACCGCCCAAGGATACATGAAAACGACTTCAATATCGAAAAGGATGAACAGCATCGCCACCAGGTAGAACTTCACGGACAACCGGGTGCTGCCTTCGCCCACCGCCACCATCCCGCATTCGTAAGGGGTATTGATGTTCCGGTTGCGTGCGCGGTTCTGGAGACGTCCTTTGTTTGCCCAGCGTCCGAGGACGACCGAGGCGACCAACATGCCGGCGGCGGCGCAAGCGGCGACGCCGATAAGCATCAGGACGGGAATATATTCTCTCAACTGCGACGATTCCATGGTGCGAACTTAAAAACGGGGCGGCTGGTTTGGCAAGCGGGAATTGATGGCGGAAAAGATGGGCTTTCGTCCTCCCTCTCCTCTGCATCGTCGTAATCGAGGGTTTTTTGCCAGGAAAAGGGCTTTTGGGCGCTTTTTTTTCCGGAAAAAGTATTTCTAACGCCATAAAAACGGTTTTTGCGGCGTCAGAAATTTTTCTGACGACAAAAAAACCGTTTTTTCGTCGTCGGAAGTTTTTCTAACGCCACGAAAAGCGTTTTTTCGTCGTCGGAAATTTTTCTGACGCCGCCAAAAGCTTTTTTTTGTCGTTAGAAATTTTTCCAACGCCATAAAAACGGTTTTTCCGCCGTCAGAAATTCTTCTGACGACAAAAAAACCGTTTTTTTCTCGTTAGAAATATTTCTGACGAAATTAAAAGCGTTCTGGAATAAGGCCTTATGTAAAATTCGACCTGAAAAGGGGATTTTATCGCAAAAATGGGTTTAAACGACAAATTGCAACCGATTCGAGGGGCTCCCGAACCATTGCGAGTCCCTCCGGAGGCGCAATTCTTACTTCATCAGCAGGTAAACAATCGGCGCGCCAATCAACGAAGTGAGGGAAATCACGCCAAACGCGAAACAAAGAACCCATTGGGACATAAATCCGACGACTTCTGCGTCCGAAGGATTATTCGGGTCAAAAAGCACCTGGATCTGGTCTCCGGCTTTAATCTTCCAGTTCGAACTGCCGAATTTACTTTCAAACGTGGCGTCGTCGCCCGCCAACGTTTTGAACCGAACGACGGGATGTCGAGTCATTCCTTCGCTATCCCGGCGTTCTTTTACTTCAACGACTTCGCCCCATGCCCTGATCCAGCGCGCGAGCTTTGCGCTCTTTTTGCGATAGATCACATAAGTGACCACTGCAAACACCAGTCCTTCGACCACCATAAAGGCTGCGATGATTTGATTCATGCTGGTAGTTATATTGGTTGGCATAAATGCTTTTGCAATAAAGGGTGTGATCCCGCGGCAAGGTTGTCATCGTTCTTCGAGAAATGCCATTCGAATTGGCCAGCAACCCCCGGTCAAAAATGCGGAAGCTCTTTCCTGTTTAAAGCTGCTTCGATGAGCAAAGCGGCGAAGGCGTGATCGTCCCCGGCTGGAGTGGAAAAATCCATATCGCGGCGCCACGACTCCGGCGCTTCGGGGTGGACGCCGCAAAGGATCACCCAGCCGTTTCCATAATTGCTTTGCACAATTGCGGGCGTACCGTCGGGATACTTTCCGACAACGGATCCCCAACCGGTAAATTCCGGGCCGTCCTCCCAGTAATGTTGCAGCGGCGAGTTTCCCGGTGTGGTGATGGTGACCGGTGTCTTGTGGATGCCCTTGTTGACCACTGCGTAAAAACCGAAACGGACGCCTGAGGATAAATTTAAATTGTTACACGGAGCGCTTCCGGCGAGCAGGCCGCCCGCACAAATTCCGAGGTAGTTAAGACCATTTTGCACGGCACGGTGGATATTCGTCGTCGTCGTAGACGTCAGGGCCGCGCCCATTTTGAGATAATTGCCGCCGGGAATTATCAGTAGACGAAAGTTTTTAAGTTCCGCTTCGCTCAGGTTGTTTAGCTGATCCGAATCCGCGGTCGCATAATCCAGATTTCTCTTTTTAAGAATTCGTTCCACCGCAGAAACATCATTCGGACTGGTGCCAGTTCCATTGAACAAAAGGATCGATGGAGCAGGGGAGGGCAAAGAGGCCGGACGACACCCTGCGGCCAGATAAAGCGCAAAACAAAGGATGAATGTAATGGCCCAGCGTTTCACACAATTCAAAATGAAAAAGGCGAGAGCATTGTGCTCTCGCCTTCGAAACTCGCAAAGCTCAATTCAACGTTACTGCCAGCTGCCCATCGTCATGCGACCGCCGACGTTGCTAAGACTGAACGCACCGCTCTGATACCAGCCGGTGCCGCCCTGGTACGAATTTCCATTCAGGAACACGTGATAACGGAACGTCCCGTCGGCGTATTGATAGGCCGTGACAATATCTTCCTTGCCATCGGCATTCACATCGCCGGCTGCCACGCGGCTGCCGACATTGGCCAGATCGTAACCGGACGTTGCAACAACCGTTGTCTCAGCCGAGAACGAACTGCCACTGGAGAGGAAACGATAAACGCTCACGCCGCCTCCGTTGTCGTAAACCATGGCGACATCACCTTTCCCATTGCCGTCGAAATCCCCGCCCGCCATGCGCCCCGCCACATTGGACATTGGGAATGTTCCGCTTTGATACCAACCGGTCGGTCCCTGGTAGGAATTGCCGTTCAGCAGGACATGCAGACGCATGGTTCCATCGCCGTATTGATAGGCGAGAACGATGTCGTCCTTGCCGTCTCCATTGACGTCGGTGCAGGCAATGTTTTCGCCAACATTGTTCAGGTCGTAACCCGAGGTGGCGACGACAACGGAATCGTAGTTGAAGTCACTGCCCGTGGAGAGGAAGCGATAAATGCTCAAGCCGCCACCGTTGTCATACACCATGGCGACGTCATCTTTGCCGTCGCCATTGAAGTCGCCGCCCACCATGCGGCCACCCACATTGTTCATGTTGAACTGACCGCTCTGGAACCAGCCGGTCGGTCCCTGGTACGAACTGCCGTTCATGAACACATGCAGGCGCATCGTCCCATCGGGATACTGATAGGCAACAACATTGTCCGTTTTGCCATCCCCATTCACATCGGCTGCCACCATGTGGTTTCCGACATTCGTGAGCGAGTAACCGCTGGCGATTCCGGTCTGGGTGATCGTGGAGAAACTCGATCCGCTCGAGACCCAACGATAAATATTCATCGCACCACCGCCGAGGTCGTAAAACATCGAAGGAGCTTTCACGCCGCCTTTCACCAACGCCATGTAATGATTCCAATCCCAATAAGGTCCTGGGTCGGAGTGCGTGTTGCACGAGGGATCGATGCCGAGATTCGCAGAGGCCCACGTGCGCCAGGCAGAACTGGTGCCCGCGTTGTGACCGACGATGTGGTTTCGATCTTTGGCATAGCCGAATTTGTTGGCGATGTGTCGGGTGATTCCTGCGGACGCTTGATAAAGCGACTCCGTGAACCACGCTGGATTACTTGCGAAACCTTCGTGTTCGGTGCCGGTGGAATGCGTGTTCCAACAACGAGCGTGCCAGGCGTAGTTCGCTTCGAGAACCATCTGCGTGATGTCCCCGGCGGCATAATCGCTCGTCGCATCTTTCTTGCCGTTCACGCAGTAATGAATGCTGACGCTCGTATTGCAGTTTTGGATCATCGAGATCGTGCTGGCGTAATAACCTTCCATGTCATGAACCACATGGAATTTGTGGCCGCTGCCGGAGGTATACCAATGTCCGCTACAGGCGGACTTCCAGGTGGCCGGGGCGTAATCCGAACTGGCGTAGGAAGCAAGGGATCCAATGGACAAAGCCGCCACGGTCACCGCGGCGGAAGCGCCAGCATAGGCGCGTTGAGGTTTAGAGAAGTGCATAGTTCTATTTTTGTTGTGTAAGTCGAACGTTCTTAAGGTAACCAGAGCTGAGCCGATGGTCGGCAAAGCCGTTGTTGGAGAATGCCTGGACTGCTTGGGAGACTGCGGATGAGAATACCCGTCGGACCGGGCCCGGCAAGGTGGAATTTTTTCCCATTACGGGACTTCGACTCTAACCCTGTAAAATCTTTTCGGCGCAGCCGTGATGGACTGATTGTCGGAAATGGAAATTTCATTCGCGGCACCGCCAGTCGTTTCGCCGACGGTCTGCCACACGACTAAATCATCACTTCCGAGCAGGGTGTAGTGCGCATTCGCGGCATATGGCAATGGACGGAACGCGACCGTGAACCGTTGGCCTTCCGGTTGATCGATGAGGGTTGCATTTAACGATCCCAGTCCCGGTTCAATCACCAAAACCGTCAGCGTCGCCGCGGGAATGTTCAATGAAGTATTGCTGAAGTCTTGCCCGGTCACATTTGTCGATGTCCAATCGACATGCATCGTGGGACCGCCGAACATGTCCGTGGCGAGATTCGCGGAAAAGAGTGTGGTCTTCGCTGTGAGGTCCTGAAGACGCCAGAGTGTAGCGCGTTGGATCGAGGGAAGATTTTGCAGTTTCAAATTGATCGTAGCGTCCTGATCGTTGGAAAAATTCAAAATCCAAACCGCCAATTCACCCGTGAGACTGTCGCGCGTCGTATACAATCGAATGTCCTGATTGGCATACGTAGAAACCAAAGTGTCGCCCATGTGGTCCTGAAGTTTTTGGAAGGCTTTGAAAGATGGATACTCCGTCCCGTCGTAACGGTGCGCTGGCCAGACCCAGTAGAGTGACGAAACCAGACCCAACCGCGCGTGTGTGAAAACGGTTTCCACGGTTCCGAGTGCATGCGCCATTCTCGCTTCCTTTTCACTGTCGTTCGTATCCCAGTTGCTGACGTTCACTTCAGTGGCCGCGTATTCAATGGCGTTGGGATTTCTGCCGTTTGCGGACAAAACATTTTTGATGTCATCCAATACGTGCGTCTGTCGTGAAAAGATGCTTCCGAGATGACGCGTGATCTCGGCGGGATCGTCAAGCAATCCCATTTTTTCGTAAGGATGGTAGGTAACAAAATCGATAGGCAAGGAAAGGTCTGAGGCAATGGATGTCAGTTGCGATTCTTCACGTGAACCGTCGACCAACGTCGGACCCACTTTAACAGTTGGGTCTTCGGCTTTCATGGCCTGAACAATGGCTTTGTAGCGTGGGTAATAATTCGTCGCCGTCAGAGTAAAACTATTGCTGACGCTATAGGCTGTTGTGCCGACGGTCGGTTCGTTGCCAATCTCCCAATATTTGATTCGCGGCACCGACGACTCGTTTGGCGCCAATAATGTGTCGAAGGAATCACCGGGGAAAGTTGAACTCCAGGTCAATGAATTGACAATCGCGGCATCGCGGGAATTCGTAATCGAATCACCCTGTCGATACGTGGGAACGATGTGATTGACGTAACGAACCCAATCGGCGGCCGCGGCGGCGAGCGATGACGCCTGGGTATCGTAATAAAGAAAACCACCGGCGGGATTCGGCTGAACGAAGCCACGCATATTTACGCCCATGAACAGTTCGGAACCCAAATCACGGCCATAACGAAGGAACTGAAGTGTCGGGGGCCGTGCTTGACCGTTGCGGGTTCGCCAGTCGTAAAGTTCGGCGGCAATTCCTGTGGCAACCCCGCGGATCGAACTGCCTCGAGCCACCTCCAGCGCTTTCGGAATGCCCACCCAATATTCGCCACGATTGATAGTGATATCCGCCAACGCCTGTCCGTGAACTCCGCGGCTGAAATGCGTTCCAGCAGCCGTGCCATCAATGATGTACGGCGCATTCCCGATGACTTCACCAATTGCCACGCCCTGATACCAGGTGCGGCTGACAGAATCTCCCGTCGGATAATCGTGAACGAAGACTTTGACCTGTCCATTGGAATTCGCCGCGGCAGTTCCAAGAGAACCGGCGTAAAGCGTTCGACCGTTTTCACTCCAGACAGTCGGCAACGTTTTCCATGGAACGAGATCGGCGGTGACAACGGCCGTTGAATTCGTATCGAACCACGCATTCGTGTGCGTACCGTTGGCGTATTCCAGGCCCGCTCGCACGCCCCAGTTCGCTCCGTTCCAATACAGAACTTTTACGGAGTAGGAAGCGCCGGGTTTCAGACCGGAAATTGTTGTGACTAATTCTTTCGTGTTCGCCGGAGGAGTGGATGAGCTTGGACCAAGACTGCTGAGAACTCCGCCATTGCCGAAAGGACGCCACGCCCATTTGCTCGACCGTGTTGCGTCGCCGTCGGGTTGAAGCGTTGAGCCATCCGCGAACGTGGTGTTGGCGCCAGCGAGCGGCGTGCCTGTGCTGTCCGTGGGGGGAATCGCGCGGACAAAATCAAAGAACTGCGCTTGTGACTCGAACGGAAGAGAAAAACTACAAATGAACGCGACGACAATGACCTTGAAAAAGAATAAGTTTTTTCGATGAAAACATTTCATGGGGAGTTTCGGACGCGGACATTCGGAAACCATTTGGCCAAGCCAACGCCGAATGGAAGCGTCGGATGATCCGCCACAAAGAAATTGCCCAATCCTGCACGGCTTTTTTCGAAAGGTGGCGTTTCATTTTTGGTCGCCGCACGCGGTGGTGCGATCTCCGAATTAGACGAGAAAAAGAGGAAATGTATTCGCGGACGAATTCAATTTGCTGCGGAAGCTTGGAGCAACTGAAAGACCGGATTGGTAGTTGTTGTTTGTTGATTGCATCCGCAGATGACGATGCAACCGGCCAGTGTGGTCCGTGTGATCCAGTTCACAGGCAAGATATTCGACGACTACAAACAACCGCAATCAAAATAGGATTACGAAGCCTGAAGGAATCATCGGAGCGACGCATCTAATTGACGAATCAGTTCTCCTACCCGTCCACCGCCACTCGGAGCGGGGGGATAACGTTTCAGGACGGCGACCACAACGGGATTCGCAAAGGTTTGTGCGTGTGCGATTCGGGCGGCTCCGACGGCAGGATTGTCTCCGGCGGAAAGTTCGAATGCTCGTGCGGCATGGGCTGCCGATCCGAGGATATGCTTCACCTGAGTAGCTTTCGCCAGAGGATGAAGGAACGCTGCGCCCGCTGCGGCCAATGCTGCGCGCGCGGCTTCACTTGCGGCCGACTGTCCGTTGTCGCGAGCCTCGTGAGCTGCTCGTTGCGCTGCCCACGCGTTGTCACGCAGTGCTTTGGTCCGCTCCGCTCCATCCGCAAACGCCTGCGCAGCCTCGATCGCGGAGCGCGGACGCAAATCGTCGGGTCGTTCAGCCTCGAAAATTTCCAACGCCATGCGGGCGCACGCTGCCGCGTAACCGGCAACCTCGCGAAGTTCCGACTTACTGAGTTCAATTGTCGCGGAGCT
>CBHTTJ010000219.1:0-9032 GCA_966095605.1 uncultured bacterium
AACAATATCGTGTCACCGCCGGAGACACTTTGGAAATTGAACGTTTGCCCGTTGAAGCGGGTCAATCTTACACGTTCGACCGTGTGCTCCTCGTGAATAACGACGGCAAGGTCAGCGTTGGCGCCCCTACTGTGGCTGGCGCTGGTGTGGTGGCCGATGTGGTTGAACACATCCGTGGCGAAAAGCTCATCACGTTCAAGATGAAACGCCGCAAAGGTTATCACAAGAAAATCGGTCATCGCCAGGAATTGACCGTTGTGAAGATCAAAGAAATCAAAGCTTAAGTTAAAGGAGATCAAGTTTTATGGCACATAAGAAAGGTCAAGGCAGCGTTCGTAACGGACGCGATAGCGTTAGCAAACGACTTGGCGTTAAAGAATACGGTGGCCAGTTTGTCACCGCCGGCAGCATTCTCGTCCGCCAACGTGGCGCGAAGTTTATCGCTGGTAAAAATGTCGGCACAGGTCGCGACTGGACTTTGTTCGCCCTCACCGACGGCAAAGTTTTGTTCGATAAGGACAGCCGCCGCGTGAACGTCGTGGTTGAAGCTGCTCCCGCGACGAACTAATTCAGCGAAGTCATTTCACGGCGAGGTCGTTTCGGCCTCGCCTTTTTTATTTCCGATTTGCGTTCAATGACGAGCTCGTTGACCATCCGCCGACAGTTAATTAATTTGAAGTTCGATAACGCGAACGGCGCGTCCATCGTGAACCTCAAATCGTAAATGCTCTCCCATGTTCATCGACGAAATTAAAATTTATGCGCGCGCCGGCCACGGTGGCAAAGGTTGCGTTGCCTTTCTGCGCGAAGCATATCGACCCAAGGGCGGGCCCAGCGGCGGTAACGGCGGCAAAGGCGGAGATGTCATTCTTGAAGCCAGCCATGATCTGAATAACCTGATCGCGCAGTTTTATAATCCGCGCCTGATCGCACAGGTCGGCGAGCCAGGTTACGGGAAAGGAATGGATGGGCACGCCGGCAAAGATTTGATTATCAAAGTCCCCTGCGGAACTCTGGTGTGGAAACTTCCTTCGACAACTCCTCCTGCTCCGCATCCGACGCGCGACGCGGTGGAAGAATCGGAGGAAGCCGATGAGGATACCGATGAACCAAAACCGTTTCTGAGTTCGACCAGTGGGCGTCCGGTGATTCGTCATGCAGGCGCCATTCGGGCCATGGAATTCAATTTGGAAGACGAGCCTGAAGAAGGACCAAAGTCTGAAATTTCACGCGAAGGCGCGGAGTTGGTTGCGGATTTGACACAGGACGGACAGCGCTTTGTTCTCTGCAAAGGCGGCCGCGGTGGTTTGGGTAACCGGAATTTTGCCACGGCACGTCGTCAGGCACCGCGCTTTGCTCAACCCGGTGAACCTGGTGAAGAAGGCGATTATCTTTTTGAACTTCGGATCGTTGCTGAAGTCGGTCTGGTCGGTTATCCCAATGCCGGAAAGTCGACGCTGCTTACTGCGGTTTCAAAAGCGCGTCCCAAAATCGCGCCTTATCCTTTCACAACTCTGCATCCACAAATCGGAATTCTCGAATACCCAGATTACCATCGCCTGACCATCTGCGACGTCCCGGGACTGATTGAAGGCGCGCATCAGAACGTCGGGCTGGGGCACAAGTTCCTGCGTCACATTCAACGCTGCCAAATCCTGGTCCTTCTCTTGGATATGGCAGGCACGGACAATCGCACGCCATGGGATGATTATAAACAATTACTCAACGAGTTGGGCCTTTATGACGAAGCGCTATTAAAAAAGCCGCGCTATGTCGTCGCGAACAAGATGGATGAACCGATTGCCGAAGAGAATCTGAAGAAGTTTAAACGGAAGGTTCCTAAGACGCCGGTTCTGCCTATCTCGGCGGCGTTTGACCAGGGAATGGACAAGTTCAAAAATCTAATTCGCGAAGCGGTGGAATCTGTTAAAGGAAAATAATTGCTTCTCGTAAGCGAGTCCTGTCTCCTCACACCTCACATTATGCTGAAAGCTGGAATTGTCGGTCTGCCGAACGTCGGTAAATCAACTTTGTTTAATGCCGTAACCCGCACTCGCAAGGCGGAGGCGGCAAATTATCCCTTTTGCACGATTGATCCGAACGTGGGAATCGTGACCGTACCTGATGCCCGGTTGAATGTGCTGAAGGATATCGCCAAGACGCAGGTCGTCATTCCCGCAGCCGTCGAGTTCGTTGATATTGCAGGACTCGTCAAAGGCGCATCTGCTGGCGAAGGCCTTGGTAATAAATTTCTCAGCCACATCCGGGAAGTTGACGCCATTGTGCAGGTCGTCCGTTGCTTTGAAGATGCTGATATCCATCATGTCGCCGGGTCCATCGATCCGGTTCGCGATATTGAAACAATTACCACCGAACTGGTCCTCGCCGATCTCGAAGCCGTAAAGAAACGTCTCGGGAGCGTTGCCAAGGATGCCAAGCGTGGCGACAAAGTTGCCGTGGCGGAAGAGAATGTTCTGAAGAAGCTGGAACCTCATTTAAATGAAGGCAAGCCAGCCATTCTCGTGGAATTGTCTCCTGAAGAAAAAGTCATCTCACGCCAATTCTTCCTGCTTACAGACAAACCAACGATCTTCGCCGCGAATGTAAAGGAAAGCGATTTGGCCACGGCCGATTCCAATCCGTATGTCGCTAAAGTTCGCGAATACGCCAAGGCCCATATCGGTTGTGAAACCGTGGTCATCAGTGCGCAGATCGAAAGCGACTTGATTGATCTGTCGGCCGAAGAAGCGAAGGAATTTTTAAAGGAACTCGGCGTGCAGGAGTCCGGTGTCGGCGCACTGATTCGCGGCACTTACCATCTTCTCGGGCTTCGTACTTATTTTACCGCGGGTGAAAAAGAAGTGCGCGCCTGGACAATTCATGCCGGCGACACCGCGCCAAAGGCCGCCGGAGTTATCCACTCGGATTTCGAGCGCGGCTTTATCAAAGCGGAAACCGTGGCTTACGACGACCTCGTCAAATGCGGTTCGGTCGCAGCTGCTCGGGAAAAAGGGCTCTATCGCATGGAAGGTAAAGAATACGTCGTTAAAGATGGCGACGTTCTTCTCTTTAAATTCAACGTGTAACGAGCAGAAGCTCTTTCGTGCGCTGGGCAAAGTCGGGGCCGATGCCCTCTTCTTCGTGTTTAAAATAAACAAACACGTCGCCGGAACATTTCGCAATTTCATCTGCCCAACGCTCGAGGTCATTCTGTTGATAACCTTCATTGCGCAAACGGAAATAGGCGAAGTCGGCGGTTTGCACGACGGGCGTTGACAACTTTTCCGAATCCGCCACGCACAATGCGGCGTTGTGTGTTTTCAGGGCGGCGAAAACATCATCCGTAAACCATGAGTTGTGACGAAATTCAAACGCCACTCGAGCCATCGGCGGTAAACCTTTTAAAAAGTCTTCCAGAACGGAGATATCTTTTTTGAAAGTCGGCGGCAGCTGAAAGAGAGCCGCGGCGAACTGAGGCCCCAACGTTCGGCAGATTTCCAAAAAATCATCCGCGAGCCCTCCCGTCTTCTGCAACTTCGCATCGTGGGTGATCCGTCGCGGAGCCTTGAAACTAAAACGAAATTCCTTTCCAGCTTCATTACGCCATCCTTCCAACAGTTTTGCGGTCGGCATGCGGTAGAAGGTGTAATTGATTTCCGTCGTATCGAAATGTTGTGCGTAGAACGGAAGCATCTCCGCGGGTTTGATTTTTTCCGGGTAAAATTTTCCCTTCCACTCGGGGTATTTGAAACCTGAAGTGCCGATATAAACCATGATGCTAATCTAGCGCATGCTTGTCTAAAAAACAGGTGTCGCTATCGTTGAGCCATGCCACGCCTTTTCCTGACGCTTGTCATCGTGCTTTCGACTTTCACCAGTTTCGCTGAAACGAAATTTATCCGAACGGAAGACGTTATTTACGCGAGAAAATTTGGCACCGCCCTGACGCTCGACGTCGTTCAACCAGAAAAGCCAAACGGCTACGGGATTTTGTTCATGGTGAGCGGAGGATTTTATTCGGCCCACGAATCAATCGTTCCCAAATCATACGAACCTCTTCTCGCGCGCGGTTACACCGTGTTCGCCATTGTGCACGGTTCGCAACCAAAGTTCACGATTCCGGAAATCGAACTGGATATTCATCGGGCCGTTCGTTTTGTTCGCCACAATGCGGAAAAATATAAAATAAATCCGGCCAAACTTGGGATCACGGGAGGAAGTGCAGGCGGACACTTATCGCTGACCATGGGAACGCAAGGGGTCAAAGGCAATCCCAAGGCGCCCGACCCAATTGATCGCGAAAGCAGCGAAGTGCAGGCCGTGGCATGTTTTTTCCCGCCCACGGACTTCCTTAATTGGAGCAAGGAGGGCGATGACGCTGTGGGATTTGGTCCCACGATAAAATTCCAAGGCGCGTTCGGGGCGGAAAGTTTTTACCCCGCCGGTCGCCAGCGGCTCGGAAAAGAAATTTCCCCGATTCAATTCGTCACGTCGAACATGGCTCCGACACTTGTTATTCACGGCGACGCGGATCAGGTCGTCCCCATTTACCAGGCAAAGATTTTCGACAAGCGCTGCGCCGACGTGAAAGCACCGTATAAACTCATCATCAAGCCTGGGGCGGACCATGGTTGGGCCACGATGGGAGCAGATATGCAGGTGTTCGCCGATTGGTTCGACGAGCATCTGCGCGGAATTAAGAAATGAGATTGAAATTGTTTGTCAGCAAATAGGCTTACTGAGAAACCTCGGTCCCACAATCGATCATTTCTTCGCCGAAGTAAGGATTACGTAAAGGGCCTTGCAGCTGGATCCAAAGCCCTGGTTTTGCCGCCATCGGACAACGATATATTTTTAAGGTGGAGAACTTCTGATTCTGTTGCCGTGCCACCCGGGCAAAATCCGACACGGCTTTGCTAAATGTCAGGAATTCGCTCCGAGCTTCTGCGAGGTCTCCGGCGCGTGTGAAACGGACCTGACGAATATTGTGAATCAACGGCATCCACGGATGGTCGTGTGGAAACGCTTTCTCCAGGGATTGCATAGCCGGTTCAATTCTCGAAAGCGCCTGATTGAAACCATCGAGTTTATCCGCAGCGAGGATAGCGCTGAGCGAATCAGCCGCCTGGAAAAAATCTGCGACAGCTCCTTGCTGTGTCGCGGAAATTTCTACGCGAGGCAACGTCGCGTTGGTTTCCTTCGTGAGTACACCATTGGTTGAAACGGTTGCCCGCGAAACTTCACGCGGCGTTCGCGTAGTTCTCCAAATCACGACGCCACCAATAATTAACACGAGAGCTGTGAGACCAATTAGCAGAGGCGCTTTCGAGCGAGCGACAATGGTTGGCGTAACGTCGCCTGCAGCGGCCGCTTGGGCAATTTCTTCCTCAGGCAACATACCGCCGTGGAGTTTTCGCTCCATCGCCACAAACTCGAGGTTGAGCTCGTTCCAACTCTTGCGCGGCGGCGGCGTGCCCTTTACCCATTCAACCTGCCGACCTCTCCACAGCGAATAAATCGCCGGGACAATTTCCAAAGTGAGAATTGTCGAGGTAATCAAACCTCCCACCATCGGCGCCGCGATGCGTTGAATGGCTTCTGCGCCAGCACCGTGGGCCCACAGAGCAGGGACAAGGCCCAAAGTGATCATGCTCACGGTCATCAGCTTGGGACGAACCCGTTGCACCGCTCCGTAAGTAATCGCCTCAAAGAGGTCGTGCTGTGTTTTCATCCGGCCCGCTGCCTGATAGGCATGAAACGCCTCATCGAGATAGATGATCATGACGGTGCCGGTCTGCGCCGCGAGCCCCGAAAGCGCGATGATCCCCACCCAAACGGCAATACTGAGGTTGTATCCAAACATCCATAGGATCCAAATGCTTCCCGTCATCGCAAAAGGAATTGAGCACAGGATAATCATCGTCTCCGGAACACTTTTGAAGTTGAGGAACAGCAAGACGAAGATCAGTGCAATCGTTAAAGGAACGACCACCTTCAATCGTTCGCGGACGCGCAGCATGTATTCATATTGGCCAGTCCATTCCAGGCGATAACCCGCCGGCAGCAACCCCGCCATTTCAATTTTCTCCGACACCGCTTTTTTGGCGTCCTTCACGTAACTCCCGATATCGCGATCCGCCACGTCGACGTAAACCCAACCGGTTAATGCGCCATCCTCATTCTTAATCATCGGCGGCCCGGTTGTCGTATGAATATCGACGAGTTGGCCAAGAGGGATTTGTAGAACTTTGTTTTCTTTTACAGCAGCCGGGCCGGAAGGTGCCGGCATCGAACCATCCGCGTTTCCGTCGTTCGGCTCCGCCATTTCGCCGCCACGGTTCACAGGAACGAGCACGCGCTTTAACTTTTCCGTGTCGTCGCGCAATTCGCGGCCGTAGCGCACATTGATGCTGTAACGCTCTCGGCCTTCGATGGTGCGATCGATCGACATTCCGCCGATTCCCGTTTCCACCATCATCAAAACATCCTCCACATTGAGACCATAACGTGCGATCTCCGCGCGACGCGGAATGACATCCAGGTAAAGCCCACCCGTCGTGCGTTCAGCGTACGCGCTACGTGTCCCGGGCACATCCCGCAAAACGGCCTCCAGATGCTCACCAAGTTTGTTGATCTCAGAAAGATCATTGCCGAAAACTTTGATTCCCACCGGGGTGCGAATGCCTGTCGAAAGCATATCGATGCGTGTTTTGATTGGCATTGTCCAGGCATTCACCTGTCCAGGAATCTGCAAAGCATCGTCCATCTCGCTCGTAAGTTCTTCCCAGCTGATCGGTCGAACGTCCGGCCAAAGTTTCCGCAAACCACGTTGCAAAAACTCCGGTGCCCAACTCGAATACCAGCGAGGATTTGCAATATGCCGCCATTCCTTCTCGGGCTTCAATTGAACGACTGTTTCGAACATTTCCATTGGAGCCGGATCCGTGGCGGTCTCGCTGCGGCCTGCTTTTCCGTGCACGGAAATCACTTCCGGGAATTGCTTCAGAATCTTGTCCTGGGTTTGCATCAGCCGCGTCGCTTCGGCAATGGACATCGTCGGCAGCGACGTCGGCATATAAAGAATTGTCCCTTCATTCAACGGCGGCATGAATTCGGAACCGAGTTTCATATAAACCGGGACTGCAGACGCAACAGCCACCAGCGCGATAATGATTGAAAGAAAACGCCGGCGCATCAAAGCGCTCACCCAAGGATAATAAAGCCGGTGAAGCAATCGGCTGACGGGATGTTTATGTTCTGGAATCACCTTGGTGCCAGTCATCAGAACAATCAGGGCAGGGCCAATGGTGATAGAGAGAAAGGCAGCCCAGGCCATCGTAAATGTCTTTGTAAATGCGAGGGGTTTAAATAAACGCCCTTCCTGCGCTTCGAGGGTGAACACCGGCAGGAAACTCACGGTGATGACGAGCAGCGCAAAGAACAACGGTTTGCCCAACTGCTTGCAGGCAGAGATGATGATCTCTTGTCTTTGTCTTCGGCTTAATCCGGACGGCGCATGTTCGAGTCGCTTGTGAACGTTCTCCACCATCACGACCGCCTCGTCGGTCAGGACGCCGATGGAAATCGCAATCCCTGCGAGGGACATAATGTTTGCCGTCAGCCCCATGAAATACATCGGGATAAATGCCAGCGCGACGGCTATGGGCAGTGTCACGATCGCCCGGGCGGCACCGCCAAAATCCAGGAGAAAAATCAGAACAATGACAGACACGATGATGGACTCTTCAATGATCGTTCGCGTCAACGTGTGGATCGAATCCTTAATCAATCCCGAACGATCGTAGGTAGTGACGACCTCTACTCCTTCGGGGAGTGACGGCTTGATTTCCGCCAGCTTCGCTTTGATTCGTTCGATAACCTCGAGCACATTTTGCCCGTAACGAACCACCACAATTCCCCCAACCGTTTCACC
Organism: uncultured bacterium; assembly: GCA_966095605.1. Taxonomy (GTDB): domain Bacteria; phylum Verrucomicrobiota; class Verrucomicrobiia; order Limisphaerales; family JACDHS01; genus CBHWET01. The sequence goes on from CBHTTJ010000219.1 coordinate 7,934, forward strand.
TTCACCATTAAGGTCACCCGCGCCGCGTCGCATTTCCGGGCCCACGGTGACATTCCGTGCAACGTCCTTGAGCAGAATCGGCGTGCCTTTGGCGTCTGCGCCCACGACGACCAATCTTAAGTCCTCAAGCGATTGGATGTAGCCTTTCCCGCGAATCATATACGTCGTCCCGTAGCGTTCCATCTCCCGTCCCCCCACATCGTTGTTGGCGCTACGAATTGCCGTAACGGCCCGGCTCAAAGGGAGGTTATAGGACACCAGTTTGTTCGGATCGATCTCTACCTGGTATTGTTTCTCAAATCCACCGAACGTCGCCACCTCCGCCACCCCATCAATGCTTTGCAACCAATAGCGAAGGTGCCAGTCCTGGAAAGATCGGAGCTGCGCGAGATCGTTCTTCCCCGATTTATCCACGAGAGCATATTGAAATCCCCAGCCGACACCGGTCGCATCCGGACCAAGCGTTGGCGTCACTCCAGGCGGAAGGTTACTGCCCAGTCCCTGCATGTATTCCAACACTCGTGAGCGCGCCCAATAAATATCCGTGCCGTCCTCAAACACGGCGTAAACAAAAGAGTAACCGAAAAATGAATAGCCACGAACCACTCGCACTTTGGGTGCGCTGACAAGTTTCGTGACAATCGGATAAGTAATTTGATCTTCCACGAGGTTCGGGCTGCGGCCTTCCCATTGTGTGAAGACGATCACCTGCACGTCGGAAAGATCAGGAATGGCGTCGAGCGGCGTCTTGCGCATGCAATAAATGCCGCCGACCAACAGCGCGCCGATCGCCATGAAGACCATGAACTTGTTGCGCGCGCTCCACTCGATGATTCGTTCGATCACCGATTCGCGTCGAGACGTTAGTGGGTTCGAGGTGGACATAAAATTAATGGTTGTGGGCCCCGGCGGATCCCATGCCGGAAACAGCGGCCTTCAATTGACTTTCGGAATCGATCAGGAAGAGAGCACGCATGACAACTTTCTCTCCCTCCTTCAGGCCGCTGAGGACCTGGTAAAATTCATCCGTCTTTGCGCCCACTTTGATTTCGCGTGGTTCAAAATGGCCCTCGGTCACCTCCACAAAAGCGAGGAAGCG
>CBHTTJ010000220.1:0-8921 GCA_966095605.1 uncultured bacterium
TGCGCCGTCGCTCCTGAACCACTAGCGGGTGACCCTTTATAAAAAGCATAGGGAAGAAAATGAAATTCATAGTTTTGATAGTGGCAATTGCCAGTTTAATAGTGGGCTGTGATAGGCTTGGGGATACAAATATTCAAAAGGAATGGCAGGGTGGATCGCAGCGTTTTTTAAGTAGTAGGATGTTCGCATCTGAAACGTTAATGGTTATGTCGAACATAATTGACAAGACACCATTGGAACGGATCGAGCGTGAGTACGAACGCATTTGCCAGGGAACACCAGCGACTTTTAAGAATGTTCCGGTTGAGTTCAATGGCGAGAGGTATGATCTCACACTAACTCAAGCTTTGATATCCAAGTACGCTAAAGAGAAGAAAACTGAACGCGTGTTACGCCTGATTCGGTCATCATGCCGCGAATACGTAGGAAATACTCCAATAGAATTGTTTTTAGTTCGAGAAATGGGCGTCGATAGTGTCGAGCTGTTTTTTGAAGCGAGTGAAACCTGCTCAGGGGACGCGTGTGGTCGTATTCAAACGATTCTCCGAAGAATGTTTTTTAGTATTTCGATTCGATATGCTGACTACCGTGAGTTTTTAAAGGTGGCAAAGGCGTGGTATTTAGAAAACAGGACAAGGGTGAAATTGACGCAAGGTTATGGCAAACGTGATTTGACAAAAGTGCCAGTCGATCTTTTCGAGATTTCTAATTAAGGCTGACAAAGAGGGGGCGGGAAGGGTCACTCCTTAACATTTACGCTGGAGGCCATGGCAGGGATGGGGGTGAAAACGGCGTTGTAAACAGAAGGTGAATTGCCATTAAGCAACGCTGGTGCGAATACCTTTTATCACCTCGAAGAATTTGGGCACGGAATGTATATGTGATGGAAATTATTTTTGTTCCAGCGGGTCAATATGACGGTTATATCGCTCCAAAAGATGTTGTCGTTTTGATGGATGGAACCTCGGTCAAGTTCTCAGATAAATTGAACCGTACAGGCCAACCGTAGTATGAAAAGTGGGTCAGTCCTTAGCCGGAACGATTCAGAGTGAAAAGATAGAGTACCGTTTGGCGAGATTGTTTTATGCAAATAAAAGAGTCTCTGAAGCCTCGACAGGAGGCGAACCAAACGGTGCGGTTGGAAATAGACACAAAAAAGGGGGTTCAGTCGATGCGGATTTCATTTTCGGATCAACGGTTAACGGCCCATGGAGGGATGGCGGTGTGGTCACATTTTCTGCATCGAAGAGGTTTTCGCAAAAGTTTAGCGGAACAACTGCCGCATGAGCCAAGTAGTCCCAACGCGTATGATCCGGCGGATATCGCCCTGGGTTTCATGGGCGGAATTTTAACTGGTGCTGACATGCTCTCCCGAGTGGCCTGGCTGCAAAGTGATGCCGCAGTGGCAGAAGTGTTAGGGATAGAAGCTGTTCCCAGTCAGTCTACGTTGAGTCGTTTCTTTGGCGTGTTTTCGCAAAAGAGTTGCGCTGATCTGGCACGGCTGTATGCCCAGGCACTCTATGCTTTGCCCAGCCGAAAGGACGGTTACACGCTGGATCTGGATAGCTGGTCGTTGCTGCACGAAGATGGTCATCAGCAGGGAGTGGCGCTGGGTTATACGCGGATGGGGCTAAAGCCATGCCATCGGCCATTGTTGGGATGTATTGCTGAAGCACGGTTGGTGGCTAACTATTCGCTCCGCCGGGGCGATGCGCATTGTGTCAACGGCGCGGCTGACTTTCTGCGCGTCACTTTAGCTCAAACTCCCAAACATATCCGTTTTACTCTGTTACGAGCCGATACGGGCTTTGCTGCGGAAAGCGTGTTGCAGGCCGCTGAAGAAAGCCGTTTGCCTTACATCATTGCTTATCGATTGGATCGCAAGGTGCAGAGTTACTGTCGACATGATGACTCTTTCTGGCAGAAGACAGAACTGCCGGGATTGGAATTGCAGGAAGTGTCACAGGATCAACTCCATCGACGCTTAATCGTGATTCGTCAGCGAATCGCACAACGGAATGAAGCGGGCGGCAAAGAACTGCTGGAGGTTCCCGGTTATCGCCTTCAGGCGCTCTTGACCAATTTGCCGACCACGATGAATGCCTTGGCCGTCTGGCGTCGATATAACGGCCGCGCAGACAGTGAAAATCGCATCCGAGAACTCGGACAGCAATTTGGAATCAAGCGATTGTGTTGCCAGAGTTTTTGGGGAACCGAAGCCATGCATCACCTGGCTATCACCGCCTACAACCTCTGCGTTTTATTACAACGTCACCTCGGGCAACTGGATAAATGCGAATTAACGACATTGCGTTGGCGGCTCTTTGCCAGAGCCGCAGTCTGGAGTCGTGCCAGAGGAAAACCCACTCTCAAACTCGCCGTGCGCGATCCTCAACACCGAATATGGTGGCTGCAAATACTCGCGTTTCAACGTTTATCTCTCCGCCCGAACGTTCCGGGCGCCCTATTTCTGGAAAAATAGGCACCCCGGAACGTTCGAGCGGACATTTTTTTCGTTAAATTGGTCGTCCCGAGTCAAATTTCGGACGCCGAAAAGGCGAAGCCAGAGGTCAGAGACCTGCCACCGGAGGGACGAGATCCTGTGACTCCCGATGTAGGCTCATCCAGGAGTTTAAACCGCGAAATTCACTGGCCCCCGGGTCGCTCTTTTCTGTCGAACCTGCCCTGACCAAATCCGAAAGAAAGTGGGAATATTTCTTACATTGGTAAGCGAATGTCTTACAGGGGGTTACGTCGCGGGATTTTCGTCATGGCATAAACGATGCTGAGGCCGTAGATATGCACGAAAGCATCGAATTTGTTTCCGTTTTGGCTCGCCGCTGAGCGCTGTTTTTTTCTTCAGACATGAACAATTGCGTGAGGCTGATCCAATTTGCGGCATCGTTGTTTTGTTGCGTCTCCATTTCTCTGCAGATTGATGCTGCTGAGGACGTTGAAAATCGTTCTATTCGCCAATTGGGGGATCTTTCCCTTGAGGAATTGATGCAACGTTCCGTGACATCGGTTTATAAAAAAGAGACACTTCTTCAGAATTCCCCGGCCGCGGTCACCGTCCTGACCGAAGAAGATATCCGCCGGTCGGGCGCAACGAGCATTCCCGAATTGCTTCGCATGGTTCCCGGCATGGACGTGGCACGTATCAACGAGAACGAATGGGCAATCAGCGCCCGAGGATTTAACAGTCAGTATGCGACCAAACTCCTGGTTCTGGTCGATGGCCGCAGCGTTTATACCCCGACGTTTTCGGGTGTTTACTGGAATGTTGTCGATACCGTCCTGGAAGATCTGGACAGGATCGAAGTCATTCGCGGTCCCGGCGCAAGTCTTTGGGGAGCGAATGCTGTTAACGGTGTCGTCAACATCGTGACCAAGAGCGCGAAGGAGACACAGGGCGTCCTGGTTAGTTCCATTTATGGAACAGAGGATCAACCTACGACGAGTCTGCGTTACGGCGGCAAGCTCAGCAGCAACGTCTATTACCGCGTTTATGCCAAGTATCAGAGCCGTGATAATTTTCCGACCTCTTCAACCGTTGCGGCAGCTGACGACTCTCGGGCTCTTCGTGGAGGAGTGCGACTCGATTGGGACGCATCCGAACGCGATCTATTGACATTTCAGACGGAATATTACCGAGGTGAATACGGACAAGACAGTCGAGCTGTCCTGCCGACTCCGCCGTTCAGTTTTAATTACCCGCATGATAATGAAAATTTTGGATTGAACCTCAATGGTCGATGGACTCGCAAAATCTCCGAAGAATCTGAACTGACGGTCCAGAGTTATTACGATGATTTTCAACATGTCGATTCAGGGGTCATTGAACAGCGGACCACGTTCAACTTTGAGATCCAGCACAATTTTCCGCTCGGAGAACGCCAGAATTTGATGTGGGGCGCGGGATTTCGTTATACCCGAGATCATTTGACCGGAAGCCCTTCGCTCACCTACACGCCGGAACGATTCCAGGAAAATCTCTACAACATTTTTCTCCAGGACGAAATCAGTCTCGTGCCGGAAAAACTCAAGTTTACCCTCGGTTCGAAGTTCGAACATAACGGTTATTCCGGTTTCGAAGTCCAACCTAGCGGACGATTGGCCTGGACACCGACCGAAAAACAAACCGTCTGGAGCTCCATCTCTCGCGCCGTGCGAACACCCGCACGCTGGGACACTCACGCACGCCTGGACCTTTATGGCTATTCAGATCCGTCCGGTGTGAACGTTGTTTCCCTGATGGGCAATCCACGAGCGAAGTCGGAAGAGTTAACTGCATACGAAATCGGATACCGAATCGCGCCTGCGTCGAAATTATCTTTTGAAGTAAATGGATTCTATAATGTTTACGATCACCTCTTCTTGTACGAACCAGCCAAACCTTTCAAAGACAATACGCCGTCGTCGCATACGGTTCATCCCTCCGTCTTCCAGAATCATGGTTATGGAGTCACGTATGGCGGCGAGTTGTCAGCAGAATGGCATCCGATTAATAACTTTAAGCTGATCGCCGGCTATAGCCTGCTTTTGTCGGACCTGCATCCTGCCGGTAGCCCGGATCTCGGCGAAGGAAACAATCCTCAAAACCAATTTCATCTCCGGTCCTATCTGAACCTGGGCAAGAAATTTGAGTTGAACGGCGCGTTCTATTACGTCGATTCGTTGAAACAACAACGCGTGCCTTCCTACATCAGGATGGACGCGGGCCTGGTCTGGCATATTACGAAGTCGCTCGATTTCGGAATCTGGGGACAAAACCTTTCCGGCAATCAGCATCTCGAGTTTACGAGCTTCAATACGCCGCTTCAGACTGAAGTCCCGAGAAATATTTTCGCGAAAATTACGTGGCAGTTCTAAACGATGTCACCATTCAGCCACATCACCCCTCATCGAATGATTTTCAAGCAAAGAAGGCCAGCGGCTTTTTTCAAAGCAGCTTGCACGCTTTTATTGCTGTTGTTCGTTTCGTTTTGCGCGACGGCTGCCGAGCGTTTGCCGGCGAGTCGGGAGTATCCAATCAAAGCTGCCTTTCTCTACAACTTTACGAAGTATGTGGAATGGCCGAGCGTTGCCCACACCAACGCCCAATCGCCAATTGTCATTACCATCCTGGGGAAAAATCCATTTGGTTCAGCTCTTGAATCGATTGTTGAAGGACGATCTGTGAACGGGCGGCGAGTCGTTGTGAGATACGCGACGGATATCGAAACCATCAAACCGTCGCATATTCTCTTTATACCGAAGTCCGAAAACTCAATTACCGGTAATGTCATCGAAAGCTTGAAAGGGCAGCCCATTCTTATCGTGGGTGAATCGGATGAATTCAAGAAGGAGCGGGGGATGGTGAATCTGTCGGTTGAATCCAGCCAGGTTCGATTTGAGATCAACATAGCGGCGGCTGAAGCAGTTCATTTGAAAATCAGCTCTCAGCTGCAGAAACTGGCGAAAGAGATCACGAGGAATTAAATGGTAAAGGCCCTTCGAAATCTCCCGGTTCACCGCAAGTTGACGATGATCACGATGGTGACGACGTGTCTCGCATTATTGATTGCGTCCGTCGCCATCGGTGTTTATGAGCACGTTACCTTTCGCCGCGCCATGGTACGAAATCTTTCCATGACTGCGGAAATGACGGGTGCGAATATCGCCTCGGCCCTGAACTTTAATGATCCTGATTCTGCGGGAAAGACGTTGGACTCCCTCTCGACCCAGCCTCATGTGACCGCTGCTTGTGTTTATGACGTATCGGGGAAAAGCTTCGCTGTCTATCGCCGGCAGGACCTTACCAACGAAGCTGTTCCACTGACATTCCAGGCGACTGGTCATGAATTCTCAACGGATCGGCTTGGGCTATTTCAGGAAATCCAGACGGCCGGAGAGAGAAACGGCGGGATTTATGTCGAGTCCGATTTGAAAGAACTCAATGAACGTTCAACGCGTTACACGCTCATGATGGTCATCGTGATTATCATCGTCTCGATTTTTATTCTTTATATCTCCGCCGGCCTCCAGAGATCCATCTCTGGTCCGATCTCGCAGTTGAGCAACGTGGCCGCACGGATCGCCGAGGAAAACAATTATACGCTGCGGGCGAAAAAATCTGACGACGGTGAGCTGGGGAAGCTCATGGATGCCTTCAACCACATGTTGAGCCAGATTCAAATGCGCGATGAAGCGTTGCAGGAGGCACGACAAGATCTGGAAGTCCGCGTAACCGAGCGAACGGAAGATCTCCGGCAGAGCTGTGAAACTTTAAAGCAGGAAATTCTGGAACGTCAGCAGACCCAGGCCCGACTCGACGACGTTCATAAGGAACTTGTCGCCGCTTCTCGTTTCGCAGGAATGGCTGAAGTCGCGACGGGTGTGCTCCACAACGTTGGCAATGTTTTGAATAGCGTCAACGTTGCCGCGGGAATCATCATGGATCGTGTGGAAACCTCCAGAAGCGCAAATCTGGATAAGTTGGCGGCCTTACTCACGGAGAACGAAAACAATCTCGAAAGCTTTTTTTCGGCGGGCGGAAAAGGAAAGCATCTCCCTGGCTACATTCGCACTCTGGCAAAACAGGTTGCGGCTGAGCGCGCGGAGATGACGTCGGAACTGAAACAGTTGCAAAAGCACATCGAGCACATCAAGACCATCGTCACGATGCAGCAGAGTTACGCAAAGACTTCCGGCGTCGTGGAAACCGTCAGTCCGGTTGAGCTGATCGAAGATGCTGTGCGTATTAATTCCGGAGGCCTCGCCCGACACCATGTGGACATCCTGCGCGAATATCATGAAGTCCCTTCGATCAAGATCGATCGGCATAAAGTGCTGCAGATTCTCGTCAATCTCATTCGCAACGCCAAATATGCCTGCGACGAGTCCGGCAAAGACGAACGCTGGATCAAACTGCGACTTGTCCGGACCGACAACATCATCGAGATTTGTGTTATCGATAACGGGGTCGGCATTTCGGAGGAGAACCTCACACGAATTTTCAACCATGGCTTTACTACGCGGGCTGAGGGACATGGCTTTGGGTTGCACAGCGGCGCCCTAGCCGCCCAGGAACTCGGCGGTACTCTCGGTGCCCACAGTGAAGGATTAGGCAAAGGTGCCAGGTTTACACTTACGATTCCAGTGAACCTGGAGGCGAAAGCGGCGGCGGCCTGATTTCGAGGACAAACACTATGCAGTCATTTCAAGAAACAGAACTGCCATCCAGTACTTTCGAAGGTGATGCCAAAGATCGGATTTTGATTGTCGACGACACTCGATCGATCCATGACGACTTTCGCAAGATCCTGGGGAGTCGAAATCAGAATGCGGAAATGGATTCCGATGAAGCGCTCCTCTTCGGAACGCCGGAGCAAAGCGTTTCTCATAATTCCATCGAAATCGATTCCGCCTATCAGGGACAAGAAGCCCTCGCGATGGTTGAAAAGGCCATGAGCGAGAAGCGGCCCTACACTCTGGCGTTTGTCGACGTCCGGATGCCCCCCGGCTGGGATGGTATCCGGACGATTGAACATCTCTGGAAAGCGGATCCGAACCTTCAAGTGGTCATCTGCACTGCCTACTCCGACTACAGCTGGAACGACATCATGCAGCGATTCGGAAGAACCGATAGCCTGCTCATTCTACGCAAACCGTTTGACATTATCGAAGTCCAGCAGCTGACCTTTGCGTTGGTGCAGAAGTGGAAATTGACCCGACAGGCACGACTGACCATGACCGATCTCGAGGCCATCGCTGCCAAGCGAACCCGGCAATCGGAACATTCAGCGTCCTTGTTAAGAGCCACCCTGGAATCAACGGCCGATGGAATCGCCGTCGTTGACCTTGGCGGCAGAGTGGTGAGCTATAATCAGAAGTTTCTACATATCTGGAATATTCCTGAAGAACTCGCGGCGCGGCGCGATGCCAGTCTTCTTCTGAACTTTGTGATGGATCAACTGCAGGACCTCGATCTTTTCCTGGCAAGGTTGGAGGAATTAAATAAAAATCACGAAATCGTCGGCCTCGACTCGATTGCCTTGAAGAGCGGGCGTATCATTGAACGTTACTCTCAACCTCAGATTTTAAATGGGGAGATCGTCGGCCGAGTCTGGAGTTTTCGTGATATTACCGCCCGCCATCGCGCCGAAAAGCGTAACGCCGCCTTTTCCATCCTTGGTCGTCAACTCAGCGAAGCGTCCTCGCAACGACGCGCCGCGGAAATCATCGTCCAGGTGGCAGACGATCTTTTCGGATGGGATTCCTGCTATTTAAACCTCTATTCCCCGGAAACAGATGTGATCACGTCCGTTTTCAATGCCGATGTCATCGACGGCAAACGACAGGTCAGTGAAGGGATTGAATACGAAGCGCCGACTCCGCATGCATTGCGCATCATTAAAGAAGGCAAAGAGCTTCTCCTGCGAAACGATGCCGAAAGCGGCAGTTCCCTGACCTCCTTTGGGGACAATTCGCGTCGATCTGCTTCCCTGATGTTTGTCCCGATTCGAATCGGCACGAATGTTGTCGGCGTCCTCTCCATTCAAAGTTATCGTCCGAACGCCTATTGCCAAAACGACCTCGAGGCGTTGCAAAATCTTGCCGATCATTGCGGCGGAGCCTTGGAAAGAATTCGTATTCAGGAAGCCCTGATCGCTTCGTCCGCGAAGCAAGGAAATGCTTAACCTTCTAAAAAGGGGTCATAAAAAGAAAAGGGTTCAGTCCTGAATGGCACTGAGTTACGGTAACAAAACTTCGTTTTTCCAAAGGAATGCGTTAGAAAACGCATTGAAGACATGCCTTAACTAAGTGCCATTCAGGACTGATAAGCATTAAGTGCTGGCTGGCGGAGGAAGGTTTCCTCCCGGTAAAACGTTATTTGTTCGAGCAAAGAACAAAAACAACGAACCGAAAGGAAACCTATG
>CBHTTJ010000221.1:0-8918 GCA_966095605.1 uncultured bacterium
GACGAGCCAGAGTTCCGGCACGGGTCGGAAAGGCTTTCCATGGCGCCCCGGAGTTTTGGGACGTCTCAGAAAGGCTTTCCGAAGCGTCCCGGAATTCTGGGACGGCCTTGCAAGGCTTTCCGGGACGCCCCGGAACTCTGGCGCGGTCCGAAAAGCCGTTCCGAGACGAGCTTTTGCCCAATCCTGAAAACAAAGCCATCGAATGACCGTCCTTTGTCCCCAACCGGCGCGTTCTCTCTCGGCCAAAAGCTGCCCATCCCGCACACCAAGAAAGATTTGTAAAAATTCGGCTACTCGTTCAGGTTATTCCTATGGACTTTGGAAAGGTGACGGCTAGACACCCGAGGCACTGCCTTCTTTCCTGCCTGTTTTTCCCCAGATGTCTTGCAACTGCCGTGTCGCGGACAGTCGACCATCGCAACCGCCGCAAATAAACCCACTATGAACAATTCCCTTTTTCCCGAACCTCAACAGTTGGCGACCGCAAAGATCCTGATCGTTGATGACGAACAGGCTCACATTCGTGTCCTCGAATGGGCACTCCGCCATGCCAAATTTGAAAATGTCAAAAGTCTGACCGATTCTACTCAGGCAAAAAAAGAATTTACGGAATTTCAGCCGGACATTGTTCTCCTCGATTGGAACATGCCTCAATTGGATGGCTCGGCGGTTTTAAAAGAAATACGACAGTCCCTTTCGACGGATGATTTTCTGCCGGTGATTGTGTTGACCGGTATGAATACCGCCGAGACACGGAGCCAGGCGATTGCGGCGGGAGCCAACGATTTTCTCCCCAAGCCGCTGGATTATACCGAGGTGATCACGAGAATTCGAAATCTCCTGCAAACACGTTTCCTGTTTAAGCAGGCGCAGGAGTTGAAACGCCAATTGGAGGCGGTGTCTGGAAAAACAAACAAATAACGCTGAACCATGGACCCGACTTACGTTGAATATCTGAACAATTTGCTCGCGGCGATGATCCAGAGTTCCGAAGGAGCATCAGACCTCTTGTTTGTTGCCGGGAAACCGCCGCAGGTGGAAATTTATGGAAGGCTCATGCCTTTTGATCTTCAGCCACCCGAGTCCAGCCTGACAAGTGCACATATCGAAGTTCTTGCAAAAACGATCATCAACGAAAACCCACGTTTGATTCAGGACATGGCCGACAAGGGTTCGTGCGACTGTAGCTATTCCGTGCCGAACTTTTGCCGATTCCGTGTGAACATTTACAAACAGGCGGGAAACTGGGCAATGGTCCTGCGAAAGCTGCAATCGCAGATTCCCACGATGGAGAAACTGAACCTCGCGCCTGTTTTTCATGAAGTCATCAAAGAGAAAACTGGTCTTGTATTCGTGACCGGCGGTACGGGCAGCGGGAAGACCACAACCCTGGCCGCGTTGTTGAACGAAATCAACCAGACACGGGAAGTCCATATGGTCACCCTGGAAGATCCGATCGAATTCCTGCATCCCCACCTTAAATCCACATTTAGCCAGCGAGAGTTGGGACGTGATTTCTTTACCTTTCCAGATGGATTGCGCGCTGCTTTGCGTCAGGCGCCCAAAGTCATTCTGGTCGGTGAAATCCGTGACCGCGACACCATGGAAATCGCACTGACCGCCGGCGAAACGGGTCACGTCGTTTACAGCACGCTGCATACGATCAGCGCCGGGCAGACGATTAATCGTATCCTCGGCATGTTCACCAAGGAGGAAGAACAACAGGTCCGGGAACGATTGTCAGAGACTTTGCGTTACGTAATCAGCCAGCGATTGGTTCCGAATACGGCCGGAGGACGTCTCCTCGTCACCGAAATGATGGGCAATAGCCTTCGCACTCGCGAAGCGATTGCGCTGGGTGAAAGTGAAAACAGACGGCTTTCTGAAATCATCGAGGCTGGAAGCACTTCAGGGTGGCATAGCTTTGAGCAATCTCTTCTTAAAGCGTACGAACAGGAATTAATCACTGAAGAGACCGCCATCACCTATTGCACCAACAAATCAATCATGCGCCAACGCATCGATCTCGCGAACAAACGCAAAGAGGCGCCAGCTTTGAGCAGCATGAAAATGAAGTCGGAACAACCGAGACCGACTCAACCCGTGCAGCCTCCTTTACCGGGAGGTTTGAAGTTATCCGGCGGCTCTTGATCAATGCCAACTCCAAGCGGTGCATCGCGGGCGACCAGGCCAAGTTTCCATGGGGTATCCGCATCGTAACTGAAATAATTGCACGTAATTTCTTCACCAGCAGCAATGTCACGCAACGCCACGGTCGTAACGGGTTCAGACGCCTCCGCCGGGGCGCCCGTGTTGGGTGTGGAATGATGATTAATAAAACACGCGTGGTCGCCGCTAAGAATCACGTGCCCGTCGTCCTTGCTCACAAAACAAAACCAGCGCGTGTGATCACGTGCGAGTTTCGGCAGCGCTTCAAATTGTTCCGGGGAAAAATCGTGATCAAAGCCTGGAAGGAAGCGCCAAATGGAAGTACCACGGGGAATAAATTCTGTTGCGAACAGTCCCATGCCATGGATCCCGCTCGGCGCAACCTTCGTCTTGATCAGCATCATTCGGTCACGCTAAAGGTTCCTCGCACACTTGACGAGTCAGCAGAACCTTCTCATTCTCTCCCATCATGCCTCGACTAGCCCACAAAACAGCTATCGTTACCGGAGGCGCACATGGAATCGGCAAAGCAATTGCCGAGGCATTTTCACGGGAAGGCGCAGACGTGTTTATCGCAGATCTGGACGAAGCAACGGGCCAGACCGTGGTCCACAGCATTCACAAACAAAACGGAGCCGCCACGTTTGTAAAATGCGACGTCTCCAATCCTGAGCAGGTTGCACTCGTGGTAAAAACCGCGACTGAGAAAAGCAAACGGATCGATATTCTCTGCAACAACGCCGCCTATCTTGGCAACTGGCACAACGCGGGCGATTCCTCAGACGAGGAATGGGAAAAATGTTTTCGCATTTCGATGATGGGAACTCAATTTTTTACCCGCGAGACCTTGCGCTTCATGGTGTCACAAAAGAGCGGCTCCATTATCAATATCAGCTCGATTCAAGGAATGGTTGCGGGACGAAATTCGGCGGCTTATACCACAATCAAGACAGGCCTGATTGGATTTACGCGAAGCGTCGCCTACGATTACGGCCCGCAGAATATTCGGTGCAACGCCATCTGTCCCGGCGCAATTCGCACCCGCATTTCTCCCCCGATTGGCTCCGAAATGCATCAGCGTCAAATCAGCAAAACGTTTCTGGCGAGGGTGGGAGAACCGCACGAGATCGCGAGCCCTGCAGTGTTCCTGGCTTCCGACGAGGCATCTTACATCACAGGCGCTGTTCTCGCCGTGGATGGTGGATGGACAGCCATGTAGAACTTACACACGGTCTCGAATTGCCATTGCTCCGTGTTCGTGAGCGCAGTGAGCGCAACAGAAGAAAGAATCCCCTACCTCCACCCCGTGTCCGATAATCTTCGTTCCGCAATGTTCGCAGTCCGGCGCCAGGGCATGGATCGCACATTCAAAGCAATCGAAGAACCGCGATTCATCGCCGACCAGGATTTCGAGCGGCTTGTCGTAATCGTTTCCGCAGACCTCGCATTTCATAAAATTCTCCTTAAGAGGAAATGTCGCTTGTCCGCAGATCGAAACAATCGGCGGGAAACCAGATTGATTACGGGTGATTTTCCCGACGGCAATTGAGCAAACCACCTCAACCCAACGTTATTTTCCGAAAAGCTTCTTCAATCCTTTGCTCGCTTTCTCAACCTGCGAGCCGGTGCCCTTTCCGAGGTTCTTCAATTGATCCCCAACCGCGCCTCCTGCTTTGCCGAATTCTTTTACCGACGCCACCGTGATTTCGCTCAAAATCTTTTTCGTCAATTCCGCGGCAGAGACCCCGTCGCTGTCCGTGCCGATATTCGTGAGGTGAATTTCGGGAATGGGAAAGGTCACCGCTTGCCCGCCCATGGCTGTCACACTTCCATTGACTTTTGTGCCGGTGATGACGATGTCTTTCACTTTGAATTTCTTTCCACCTTCGGCTGGCTTTTCCTCCGGCTTCTTTGTGCCTTCATCGGCCGCGGCAACTGAGCTCACGTTATCCAGCAATTTGGAAAGATTGTTTCCGGTCAGTCCAACCTCCAATGTCACCTCGGCGCCTTGGATTGAAATGGAATCCACAACCACCACGGGGGACAAAAGTGATTTTACATCCACAGCCACCTTGATATCTCCGACTTTGGCCGCAGACGGCGTTTTGTAACCTTCGGGATTACCAACAAACATCCCTTTAAGCTGCCCGCTGCCGGAGAAAGGGGAAATATTTGCGCTCTCAAGTTTTACTTCTGTTTTGGTAATGATGGGCCCCACCTTTTCAACCCCCGTTTTCACGATATTGTTCAGAAAAGCAAACGCGGCAACGAGGCCAACGATAAATAAAACCGCGAAGATGATTACCAACCGCACAATCCATTTTTTCATATGCGTGAAGATTGCCGCTGATATCCGGCGTTTTTCAAGTGAGTAATAATCGGGGAAAAGAGGGAGAAGTGGAGCGGGCGAAGGGAATCGAACCCTCGTGTGCAGCTTGGAAGGCTGCCGTTCTACCATTGAACTACGCCCGCTTCAAAACGTGGTTATGTTAGCTGTGATGCTTGCGTTGTCAATTGCCGTGTGCAATTCTCGCGCGCGATGAATTCGTTGCTTCTGACCGGTGGCCACATCATTGATCCAGCCAACAAAATCAATGGTGTTGCTGATCTCCTCCTTCTCGATGGTAAAATCGCCGCGGTCGGTGCGGATGCAAAAAAGAAAGCACCGAAAGATGTTGAGGCCTTTGATGCGAAGGGAGCAATTGTTTCTCCGGGACTGATTGACTTGCACGCTCATCTGCGCGAACCCGGCCAGACGGCGAAGGAAAATATTGAAACCGGCACCGCTTCCGCAGCACGTGGCGGATTTACTTCCGTGGTTTGCATGCCGAACACTTCGCCGTCGATTGATAATCCCGGCACCGTTGCTTTGATTCGCGAACGGGCGGAGCGGAGCGGTTCTGTAAATGTGTTCATCGCCGGAGCCATTACCAAAGGGATCGCCGGGGAAGAACTCGCCCCCATTGGTTCACTCAAGAAAGCCGGGGTCGTCGCCATTACAGATGATGGACATTGCATCCAAAACAACGAACTCATGCGTCGTGCACTCGAATATGCAAAAATGTTCGATCTCGTCGTCATGGATCATTGCCAGGATTACTCGCTCGTAACGGATGGCGTCATGCATGAGGGCTATTGGAATACGGCTCTTGGTCTACGCGGTTGGCCGTCCGCGGGAGAAGACATGATTGTCGCCCGCAATATCCTTCTTGCTGAACTGACCGGAGCTCACGTGCATTGCCAGCACATCAGCTCCGCGCGCAGCGTCGAATTAATTCGCGCCGCCAGGAAACGGGGCGTCCCTGTTTCCGGAGAGGCCTGCCCTCATCATTTTGTTCTGACCGATTCCGCCATCGCGGGCAGCGATAAGTTTTGGACCCAAGACGGAAAGGAATTTACGAAATTCCAAAAAGGCGACCTGCCGCAATGGCCTGCTTACGATACGAATTTTAAGATGAATCCTCCCCTTCGCTCCGCGGAACATCGTGATGCGATTATTGAAGGATTGGTGGATGGCACCCTGGAAGTGCTTTGCAGCGATCACGCGCCGCATTGCAACTACGAGAAGGAAGTGGAATTCGACTACGCTCCGTTCGGCATCGTTGGTTTTGAAACAGAGCTGTCTCTGTCCCTGATGCAGCTTTATCACACAAAGCGGATGTCACTTTCCGATTTGATCGCGAAATTTACAACCGCTCCCGCAAAGCTTCTCCGTCTCAACAAAGGAACGTTGAGCGTTGGAGCGGATGCTGACGTGACAGTTTTCAGCGCTGACGAGGAATGGACCTTTGACAAAATGGAAACGGCCAGCAAATCCAAGAACAGTCCATTTCACGGCTGGACCATGAAGGGCAAACCACTCGCCACCATCGTTGCCGGGAAGATCGTTTGGTCGGCACAGGAATCTGTCGTAGTATAATAGCTGTGCGCATTTCTTTCCTTTTAATGGGAATTCTGGCCCTCATGTTAACGGCTTGTGAGCCAGAGCAACCATTGGTGCCCCTGCCCCCGGCCAAACTCAACACCAATGCGCCGCCCATCAATCTTGTCGCGGAAATTGATCGTGCGAACCGCGAAAAGAAAACTTTGGTCCTGCAGTTCACCGGTTCCGACTGGTGCTTCGCCTGCGCTTTGATGGATAAGGAAGTTTTTTCGCAACCGGCATTCCAGGATTACGCCCGAAGCAATTTAGTCTGGGTGGAGGTGGATATTCCACAACGGACGAAGGTCCCAATTACGCTGCTGCAGACAAACATTGCACTGGCCCAGAAGTTTAACGTCGAAAATTTTCCTTCGACCATCGTTTTAGATAAGGACGGCAAGGAAGTTTGGAGACTTGCTGGATATGTTCCCGGGGGCCCTATGCCTCTCATTCGCAAGCTGGAAATTCGTCGTCAGGACCTGCTTCGCCCAAAATAGCGCACCGTTATTTGCCGAGTTTCTTAAATGAAAAGGTGGACTCCAGCCGTTTAACCAACCGATTCTCTTCCACTTTCATTTTTTTCCGGGCAACTGGTTCCAGGTCGTCAAAACCTTTCAGATGCAAAATGGAATGGACGACGTAACGCACCAATTCACTTTGCCATGTGGTCTTAAATTCCCTGGCCTGTGAAATAGCATCTTCAATGCAAATGAAGACTTCTCCCTCGACCCCATTCCCCTGCCCTTCGGAATAATCAAAGGTGATCACGTCCGTCGATCCGGTGTGCTGAAGGAACGTTTCATTTATCTCGGCCATTTTCTTGGCCCCAACAAAATGATAGCCGAGCTCAAACGTTTTCTCGTCGAGTAGATCGATCAGCAGGTGAAGAGTAATTTTGCGCAGGAACCGCAAATCCACAGCGCGACTCTTTTGTTCATTGCGCAAAACGAGGATGCGGCTCATGCAGAAGGATGCGTCCGATCTTTTCCGCGATGATCTTCGTAGGCGGTAATGATTCGCTGCACCAAAGGATGACGCACGACGTCGCGTTTACCGAATTCAACAATCGCGATGCCATTGACGTCGCGCAAGGCGCGTTGCGCTTCCACGAGACCAGAGCTCTTATGATTCGGAAGATCGATTTGGGTTGTATCGCCGGTAATCACGGCCTTGCTGCTGAAACCGAGCCGCGTCAGGAACATGAACATCTGTTCCGTGGTCGAGTTTTGCGCTTCATCAAGAATAATGAACGCATTGTTCAATGTTCGGCCGCGCATATACGCGAGCGGTGCAATTTCAATCACTCCGCGCTCGGTATTCTTCTGAATTTCGTCGATCGGCATCATGTCGTGCAATGCGTCGTGCAAGGGACGCAGATACGGATCGATCTTCTCGTAGAGCGTTCCGGGGAGGAAACCGAGCGCCTCGCCTGCTTCCACCGCGGGACGGGTCAGGATAATGCGGGAAATTTTTTCCTCTTTCAACGCGGCCACCGCCATCGCCATCGCCAGATAGGTTTTGCCTGTTCCGGCCGGTCCAATACCGAACGTGACGTCATGATGTCGAATGGCTTCCAGGTATTTTCTTTGCCCCGTGGTTTTGGGAGTCACCGCAGCTTTTTTCGAAGAGGTATGAACCCGCTCTGAATAAAGATTTTTGAGAGCACTTACGCCTTCGTTTTTAACAACATCCAGAGCTTGCGAAAATTCGCGATTACGAACCGGTGTGCCGGATTTTACCGAACCTTCCAACAGCTGAAAGGTTTGCTTCGCACGGTCCACATTTTCCGCGCTTCCTTCGATTTTAATCCAGCCTTCACGGGCGGTAACCTTTACCTCCAATTCCGTTTCGAGACGATGGAGGTTATTAGGATCGTTATTAAACAATTGCTGCGCGATGCGCGCATTTTCAAAATGGAGTGTTTCCGAGGTCATTTACTTCGTTGTGCAACGTTTTCTGACACGAATTGCACGGATTATCACGCATTCTTTTGCCAACTCGTGCGACGGTTTCGGGTCAATTTCGCATTTCCAGGGCGGATTTCAAAAACCATCATTTCGCCATGGCCGCTCGCAATTTGGCGGCAAGGTCGGACAACGCTTCGGGCAAGACCGTGGTATTGCCGATGACCGGCATGAAATTCGTGTCGCCGTTCCAGCGTGGAACAACGTGGACGTGCAGGTGTTCCGCGATCCCAGCGCCAGCAACTCGGCCGAGGTTCACACCAATATTAAAACCGTCTGGTTTCATAACCTGGGTGAGGACATTTTGGCAGCGACGCGTGAGTTTCATCACATCCAGCAATTCTTCATCCGTCAGGTCGTTAAAATCCGGAACTTGCTTATAGGGAACGATCATCAAATGACCTCCATTATAAGGATAGCGATTCAGCACGGCGTAACACGTCCGCTCGCGGGCGATGACATAATTTGCTTCGTCGTCACTGGACTGCGCGATTTTCGTGAATGTGTCACCCATCTCCTTTTTGGGGGCAAGGATGTATTGAATCCGCCAGGGAGCGTGCAGGTTTTCCATGTGACAACGCTAGAAAGGAACCGAGAAAATGCAAACGCTTTTCCATCTCTATCGTAGGTCTTGAACCGTTCGTCGCTGGATATCTCCACTCTAAAGATCAACGCCCCCCTCCGGACGCCGTCGGAGGTTTTTCCAACCACTTCCGAAGCCTCCGGACGCCGTCGGAAGTTTTTCCAACCACTCCCGGAGCCTCCGGACGTCGTCAGAAGTTTTTCAAACGACTCCCGGAGCATCCGGAAGTCGACGGAAGTTTATCAAACGAAAAACGAATCCTCGAGACGGCGCCAGAAGT
>CBHTTJ010000222.1:0-8800 GCA_966095605.1 uncultured bacterium
AAGTTTTTCCAACGACTCCCGGAGCCTTCGGACGCCGTCAGAAGTTTTTCCAACGACTCCCGGAGCCTTCGGACGCCGTCAGAAGTTTTTCCAACGGCTCCCGGAGCCTCCGGACGCCGTCAGAAGTTTTTCCAACGGCTCCCGGAGCCTCCGGACGTCGCCAGAAGTTTTTCCAACGACTCCCGGAGCCTCCGGACGCTGTCAGAAGTTTTTCTGACGACTCCCGGAGCCTTCGGACGTCGTCAGAAGTTTTTCTGACGGTATTCAAAGCACTAAAAATGAGCAGTTTATGTAAAATACGGACTAAAAGCTCGGTTTGCTTCAAATTTTATCCCTAATCACCGTTTTTAACCTCCCAAGAAGACAGCAAAATCACAGAAATCGCCCTGAAAAACCTATTCCTCCGCCAAGATTCTCACCATCAACCCCTTCCACCCTCTCCGAACCTGAAATGGCCAAGAAAGGCGATGTCAGAAAGAGCTCCAACAGGCAGTCAGACATTCCCTGACAGATTGTAGGATTAAACTATTGACACATTGTCAGGGAAACCCCTACTTTCGTGCCAGAATCAGCACTAGGGCAGTTCTGATTCTAAGAGTTTAGCACCCGAACAACGAACAACACAGCACGTTTAGTCCATTATGAAACATTTCATTGCGGTTCTTATCGCAGTCATTTCGTTGGTTTGCGGGAATCGCGCTTTTGCCGCCAGCGGCGTTAACGTCGTCGCAGCAACGGGCGGAAGTTCCATTTCAGCTGATACCACCGGAGGAACGTACACTACTTTGACCGGCCCCAGCTTCACTGAAAATAACCCCGGTGGTGTTGCCACTGGCACCATCATTTTAAATGCACCCGCGGGATTTGTTTTTAACGCTGCCGCTTCAGTGACAGTAAATTTGACGCACAGCGGCCAAGGCACCGATCTGACTCTCAGCAGCACCACGGCGACGGTCACGACCAGCAACATCACGATCAACGTCACTTCGAAAACGACCGGCAGCCGTTTGGCGACGATCGCTTTCGTTAACGTGCAGGTTCGTCCGTCCGCAGGAACTCCCCTCGCCACTGGAACCATTACAAAGAGCGGAACCTCCAGCTTTTCTGAAACAGGTTCGGTTGGAAATTACGGCACCTTGACCGAAACAGTCGGTGCTTTGCGCTATTTGTTCGTTACGTTGCCGGGCCAAACTTTCACAGCTGGATCCGGCAATTCCGGAACCGTCACGGCGCAAACCGCAGGCACTGCATTCAACATCACCAAACTCACCGCCACGGATCAATTTACGAATATCGTCACAACCTACACAGGTGCCAAAACGATTAGCTATTCCGGTCCCTCAGGTTCTCCGACATATACGACCAGCGTCACATTCTCGAGCGGTGCGTCCACCACCACGCTGGCCACGACTTTGAAAGTTGCTGAGACAACAACCATCACTGCGACTGCTACTTCAATCACTGGCGTGCCGAGTTCCCCATTAACCGTGAACACCGGTGCAGCTAATAAATTACAAATTCTTTTGCCAGGTGAAACTGCGGCACCGGGGACTACGACCGGAAAAACCGGTAGCCCAACAGCGATCTCTGCCTTTACATCGATTAACGCGACCGTCAACTACGTCGATGCCAACTGGAATACCATTAACAGTTCCGACGTTGTCCACTTCACGTCGACCGATTCTTCCGCTGTTCTACCACCGAACACCGCCCTCTCCGCCGGGACTGGAACATTTAGCATGACCCTGAAGACGCGTACGAATACAACCGTGACCGTTTCCGATGTAACAAGCGGCGGCATTACGGCAAACACCAGTGCAAGCATTTCCGTAACAAATAATCCGCCGGTGCTCAATTCGGTCAGCAACCTGACGGGTGCTTTTGAAGATACCAACTTCACGATTTCTTACGCCACGTTGCGTGCTCAAGCCGATTTAACTGATATCGATATTTCACCCGCGGACACCCTTTATTTCCGCGTCCAGGCAATCAGCACTGGCACATTGACCCAGAGCGGCACCAACGCTGTCGCCGGGGTCACTTTGTTGACGCCAACCAGCGCCGCCTTGGTATGGCGCGGGGCGGCCAATGCCAATGGGACTTTAAATGCATTTACTGTGAGAGCTTCTGACGGGTCCGCATTTTCGACAACCACCGCCCAAGTCAGCGTGGATGTGACTGCTGTGAACGACGTTCCTTCCTTTACGAAAGGCGCCAATCAAACGGTGCTTGAAGATTCCGGAATACGCACGGTCACTTCATGGGCAACAGCCATGAGCACCGGTCCCTCGGATGAATCTGCACAAGCCCTCAGCTTCATTGTCAGCAACAACAACACGAATTTGTTTTCGACGCAGCCAACGATTTCGAGCGCTGGCACTTTGACCTTCACTCCGGCCGCGAACGCCAACGGTTCTGCCACGGTAACCGTTTCAATTCAGGACGACGGTGGCACTGCCAACAGCGGCGTGGATACGAGCGCATCGCAGACGTTCACCATCACGGTAACCGCCGTTAACGATACCCCGAGCTTTGTGAAAGGTTCGGATATATCTGTGTTCGAAGATTCGGGTGCAAATACATTCAGTAGCTGGGCCACGTCGATCAGCGCTGGAGCTACTGATGAAACAGCCCAGACGCTGTCGTTCCAGGTCAGCAACAACAACACAAACCTGTTTAGCACGCAGCCGACTATTTCGACCAACGGCACTCTTTCATTTACGCCAGCCGCGAATGCAGTGGGATCAGCGACCGTCACCGTAAGCCTTCGTGACAACGGCGGAACTGCCAATGGCGGTAGTGACACCAGCGGCTCTCAAACCTTTACGATTACCGTGAACGGAGTAAACGATGCGCCTTCCTTCACCAAAGGCGCCAATCAAACGGTGCTCGAAGATTCTGGGACCCGCACCGTCACTTCATGGGCCACGGCATTGAGCACCGGTCCTTCGGATGAATCGGCACAAAACCTCAGCTTCATAGTCAGCAACAACAATACGAGCTTGTTCTCCACCCAACCCGCGATTTCCAGTGCCGGCACTTTAACGTTTACCCCTGCTGCCAACGCCAACGGTTCTGCCACGGTGACAGTTTCAATCCAGGACGACGGTGGCACTGCCAACAGCGGCGTGGATACGAGCGCGTCGCAAACGTTCACGATTACCGTGACCGCGGTTAATGATACGCCGAGCTTTGCGAAAGGTTCGGATATTTCCGTGCTCGAAGATTCCGGAGTGAATACGTTCAGTGGTTGGGCGACTTCCATCAGTGCTGGCCCATCGGATGAATCCGCCCAGACCCTGTCGTTTCAGGTCAGTAACAACAACACCAACCTGTTTAGCACTCAGCCAGCAATTTCAGCTAACGGCACTCTTACATTTACACCAGCGGTTAGCGCCATCGGATCGGCTACCGTCACCGTAAGTCTTCGTGACAGCGGCGGGACAGCCAACTCCGGCAGCGACACCAGCGGCTCGCAAACCTTTACGATTACGGTTTCGGGGATAAACGACGCACCTTCGTTTACCAAGGGTGCAAATCAGACGGTCTTGGAAGATTCCACCGCACGAACCGTTTCCGGTTGGGCGACCTCTATCAGCGCAGGACCGAGCGATGAATCCGGTCAGACAGTCAGCTTCGTTGTCAGTAATGACAATAACGGCCTCTTTTCAGTTCAACCTTCAGTGGCGAGCAATGGAACGCTGACGTTTACTCCGGCAGCAAACGCAAATGGAACAGCAACCGTTTCGATCTATGCACAGGACAACGGAGGAATAGCCAATGGTGGTAACGACACCAGCGCCACGCAAACGTTCACGATTACGGTGACTGCGATAAATGATATCCCGAGTTTCACGAAGGGTTCGGATGTCAGCGTGGTGGAAAGTTCCGGCCCTCAAAGTTTCGGCACCTGGGCGACCTCAATCAGCGCCGGGCCTGCGAATGAATCCAGCCAGACATTGACTTTCGTTGTCAGCAATAACAACAGCAACTTGTTCAGTGCCCAACCGAGCATTTCCACCAACGGCACATTAACTTTCACACCCGCTTCGAGCCAAAATGGGAGCGCGACCGTTTCTGTTTATCTTCGCGATAACGGCGGCACCGCAAACAGCGGTGTGGATACGACGGCGTCGCAAACATTCACGATTACTGTTACCGACCTGAACGATGCCCCGACGCTGGATGTAATTTCTGACGTGACAGTGCTTGAAGACGCCAGCCAACGAACAATTAACCTCACGGGAATCTCTGCCGGTCCAAATGAAACTTCGCAAACGATTACCAACTTCACAGCTTCGACCAGCAACACTAACCTGATTGCGAATCTCTCAGTTCAGTACAGCATCGGCGATAGCACAGCGACACTCCGCTTCACTCCCGTTGCCAATGCCAACGGCAGCGCCACCATTACTGTGACCCTCCAGGATGACGGCGGAACTGCGGGCACTGGAGTCGATCAATTGAGCCGCACCTTCAATGTGACGGTGACCTCAGTCAATGATGTCCCTGCCTTCACGAAAGGAACCAACGTTGTTGTCCGCACGACTACTTCACCACAAAGCCTTTCGTCCTGGGCGACTGGTATCAGCGCTGGCCCATCCGATGAAGGAAATCAAACCCTCGCGTTCCATGTGAGCAACAACAACAACGCGATGTTCAGCGTGCAGCCTTCCGTTTCCACCAATGGCACGCTGACGTTCACGCCCGCGGCAAATGGTACGGCGACTGTTTCAATTTATCTGCAGGACAACGGGGGCACCGCCAATAGTGGTTCAGACACGACGGCAACCCAAACTTTCACGATCATTGTTTATCCCGTGAATATTTCCCCGAGCTTTTCCATGAGCACGAATCTGACCGTTCTCGAAGATTCCACGGCACAAACCATCACCAATTGGGCAACCAGCATTTCAGCAGGTTCTGCGGATGAATCCGGTCAAACGCTTACGTTCATCGTTACCAACAACAACAACAGCTTGTTCAGTTCCCAACCGACTTTGTCAACGAGCGGCGTCCTGACCTTTGCTCCGGCCCCGGACGCTTACGGAACAGCTGAAGTGACTGTGGTTCTTCAGGACGACGGCGACACGGCGAATTACGGTGCGAACTTAAGCGCTGCGCAGACGTTCACTCTTAACATCACTGGGATCAATGACGCTCCGAGCTTCACCAAAGGTTTGGATATTGCGCTCGGTTTAAACGCTTCACGCATCCAAACCTTCGGGGCGTGGGCGACTGATATCACGGCAGGTTCCAACGAATTGTCTCAGACGCTCACCTTTGTCGTCACAAACGATACGCCGGAGGCTTTCAGCCAACAACCCGCTATCGCCGCTGACGGCACTTTGACTTTCACAATCGCCCCGACTGCCACCAATGTTTTAGCGAACGTCAGTGTTCAACTTGTCGACAACGGTGGAACCTCCAACGGTGGAATCGATTCCACAGCCGTCCAAACATTTCGCATCACGCTTTCACGCACCTACGGCAGCCCGGGAAGCATTCCAACCGGGCAAGGTCCGACGGGTCTTTATCTCGGTAATCTGCGCGGCCTGACTTTCGCCGGCGCGACAAAATCGGGCGGCCCGCGTTACCGCGACATGATTATCGCAAACTATCTCGACAACACCGTCAGCGTTCGTTTCTGCAACGACGACGGCACTTTCACTGATGCGACGACTTATGCGGTTGGTCTCAATCCGTTTGGTGTCATCAGCGCCGATTTGAACTCGGATGGTTTTGAAGAAATTATCGCCGGTAATTCCGGAACGAACACGATCAGCGTGTTGGTGAATAACGGCGATCGCACTTTTGCCTCGGCCGCACATTACACCGTCGGCTCTTCCAGCAATCCTGAACCAATCGCCGTAATGCGCGATGACTTTAATGGTGATGGCCGATTTGACGTTGTGGTTGCAAATCACAATGACAACTCCGTTTCCGTTTTACTCGGCAATGGCAATGGCACTTTAAAGAATGCAACCAACTTTGCCGTCGGAGCTGGTCCGATGTGCGTTTGGACGGGTGATTTTAATGGCGACAAAAAGACGGACATCGTAACGGCGAACAAAGCTGCGAACACGCTCACCATCCTCCCTGGGCTAGGAAACGGCAGCTTCGGAACTGCGCAAACCGTGACGTTGTTTGCCGGCGGCAATCCTCAGCCGACTTATGTTCTCGCTGGCGATTTGAATAGCGATTTCAAGATGGATCTCGTCGTGGCCAATTATGGTTCAAACACCGTTTCCGTGTTGCTCGGAAACGGCAACGGAACATTCCAAATCAGCAGCAACTATGCTGTCGGAACCAATCCGCGAAGCGTGTTGATCCGCGATCTGGATCGGGATGGAAAACTCGATATCGCTGTCGCCAACAGTGGCAGTGCTTCGGTGACGATTCTCCAGAATCGCGGCGATGGAACGTTTGATACAGCCGGTAGTTTCTCGGTTGGTTCCAGCCCGGTGATTGTCTGGGGCAGTAATTTTGATGGTGATGATGCCACGGACCTTGCGATCAGCAACTACGGGGACAATTCCATCTCCATCCTGCGCTATGGCGGACCACTCGCTTACAGCTCGCAAATCAGCCTGCTGGAAGACCACGCTGTTCCCGTAACCTTGCGCGGGCAAATTCTTAACAGTGGCTCTCTGGCGTATGCGATCCTCTCCAATCCATCCCATGGAACGCTGAGTGGCACGGCACCAAACCTCGTTTATACGCCTGCAACTAATTTCAATGGCACCGACACGATCCGTTACCAGGTAACTTACACCGCGGGTGACTTGATCCTCGACTCCACGGCCGCAATCATCACTTTGAAAGTATCTCCGGTCAACGATGCCCCGTCGTTTGCGTTTAGCACCAGCACTCTAACCATCACTAATTTCTACACGGCGCAGACAAATGTTAATTTCGCGACCTCGATCAGCAGTGGGCCTTCCGACGAATCCGCTCAGCAATTGACGTTTACGGTTGCGACAACGAATTCAACGCTGTTCGACATGCAGCCGAAGATCAGTTCCAACGGAACGCTGACCTTCCGCCCTGCCGTCAATAAGTATGGCACAGCAACGGTCTCCGTCCGCCTCGCCGACAACGGCGGCTCCTTGAACGGTGGTACGAACGGTTCCGCAGTTCAAACATTTTGCATCGTCGTCTTACCGAATCCTTTGACCACTTTGAAAGGTGTCTACAGCGGATTGTTCTATGAATCCACTGGCGTCCAGGCAAACAGCTCCGGTTATTTCAATCTAACCCTCACAGATCGCCGTACGTTTACCGGCAAACTGATGCACACTGGAAAGACCTATACGCTGAATGGAACGTTCGCGACGAACGGTGTGGCACAGGTCACCATCCCGCGACTTTCCCTGTCGTCGTTGAATGTGACTCTGAACCTGAACCTGAGTGGCGCTGCCAACGATCAAATGAGTGGCCGCGTTACGGATGGCATCTGGAGTTCAGATTTGTTCGGCAATCGTAGTGTTTTCGCAATTACAAATCCGGCGCCTTACGCAGGGAAATACACAATGGCCTTTGGTGGAAATCCCGGAAATGTAAATAAACCCGCCGGTGACGGTCTCGGCATGGTGACGGTGAAACCTGACGGAACGGTGACTCTCGCCGGCGTTCTTGCCGACGCCACAGCGGTCAGTCAATCCACTCCTGTTGCGAGAGACGGCTCATGGCCTCTTTACGCTTCATTGTATGGCGGCAACGGAGTTGTCATCGGCTGGATGACCTTTACCAACACTGCCGACAGCAATTTGGAAGGAGATGTGAGCTGGATTAAAACGGGCATTGTCGGCGGCAAATATTATCCACGCGGATTTACCAATGACATCGTCGCTGTCGGTTCCACCTTTAGCACTCCCGCCGTCGGCACGCGCATTTTGACTCTGACCAATGCGTTTGTTGAACTCAGCGATGGCAACCTGTCACGGTCTCTCACTAATCGTGTAACGTTGAACACCAACAATGTCGTTTCGGCTGCGCTTCCGAATACCAATTCACTGGTTGTCACCATTACCTCGAGCAGTGGTGCGGTGACTGGTGGATTCGTAAACCCACAGACGAAAGCAAGAATGTCGATGCGCGGAGTGGTTCTCCAAAAGCAAAACGGCATTTACGGTTTCTTCCAGGGAACCAACCAGAGCGGTCTCTTTCTGCTCCATCCTTAGCCGGAACGATTCAGTTGAGACACGAATTTCACGAATTTTCACGAATTAAAAACGAGCTTTCGTTGCTTTTAACCCTGACAATTGCTCGTACCATTTGGTGCGCATAAGGAAGAAACTCGCACCTTCTTCTTGTTCCGAAAAATTCGTGTTAATTCGTGAAATTCGTGTCTCACCTTCTGCATCGTTCCGGCTTAGAACTAAGCCGGAAATCTTCTGCTTCCGCTCGGATTGGGTCTTTTGGTTCACGAATCATCTGTTTCCGTTCCGATTGGTGTTTTTAGTTCACGAATCGTCTGTTTCTGTTCCAGCTGGGTGTTTTCTGTCGCCAAGCTGGCGCGATTCGGAAGGTGAGACACGATTTTCCCCCGCTGCGGGATCGTTTAGATGGCGAAAAATGCTTTTTCAGCGTAAAAATCGAGACCTAAACCGAATAGACCGAGTCCATAACCATCAGAAAACCGGAGATGATCAAAAAAGCAATCTGCTTGGCAATCTTGAGCGGCCTTTGCCTGGGACTTTCGCTTTGGGCTTATTTTTTCGATCATCATCTCCCCGCTCCTCGAGGGGAAATCGACTTTTATGATGTATTCTTTCGTCCGACGATGTTGATCATCCTT
>CBHTTJ010000223.1:0-8739 GCA_966095605.1 uncultured bacterium
TTATGAACCGTATCGTCGGTCTTGAAACAGAATACGGGTGTCTGACCAACAACATCCCCGTTTCTCCGGGAGCCATCACTCGCGTTCGCGATTGGGTTTTTGCCAAGGATCGCTTTGGCCTCATTGACGTTCATCAACGTGATTGGGACGAACCCGCGGGGAACGGTGGATTTCTTTTCAACGGCGGTCGTTGCTATGTTGACATGGGCCATCTGGAATATTGCACTCCGGAATGTCTTTCCCTGATTGATATCCTGCGCTACGACCGCGCTGGTGACGCGATTCTGATGCAAGCGGTCGAAGGGCTGGGACTTTCCAAAGAGGTGAGTTTTATTCGGAACAACGTGGATCACTATTCCGGTGCGACGTTTGGGTGCCACGAAAATTACCTGGTTCGTCGCAGCGCTCCCCTGACGGAGGGAAATATTCAATCGCTCCTGACATTTTTAACGTTGCGGCTGCTTTATTCCAGTGCCGGCCGGGTGGGGGCGACCTTTGCCGCCGAGTTCCGCGGAGAAGCGAGCCATCCGGGAGTCGATAATATTTTCCAAATCAGTCAACGCGCGGACTACATCAACAACGATTTATTTGAATGGGTGCAATTTAATCGCGCGATTATCAACACCCGCGACGAACCCCTCGCGGATTCCCGGAAATATCGTCGTCTGCATCTTCTGCATGGTGATACCAGCGTGTTGCCGACTACGTTATTACTGAAAATCGGAACCACGTCGCTGGTGCTGGATTTACTGGAAGTTGATTGCATGCCGAAACTGATTCTTTCGGATGCAGTCATGACATTCCGCAATCTGTCTCATCAACCCGAGGGACCGTGGATAGTGCCCATGGCCAATGGGCATTGCATGAACGCGGTGGATGTCCTCCACAAATTCTACGAATACGGCAAAAAGGAATTCCACGGCCGTGATCATGAGACGGATGTTCTCCTGCAGATTTGGAAAGAGACCCTGGAAGCCCTGGCCACGAAACCGGAGTCGCTTGTGGGAAAGGTGGACTGGATTACCAAGCGATGGCTCTTTCAGCAGTTCATGGCAGAGGAGAAACTGAACTGGAGCGATCCGTGGTTAAAATCGCAGGACCTGGAATTTCATCACATCGACCCCGCCCGCAGTCTTGGGCGAGCGTTGGATCAAACACCCGAGCCGTGGCAACTCACGCCGAAAGACATTGATAAGGCGACGCAAAAAGCCCCGGCCAACACCCGGGCTTCGGTTCGCTCGCAAGCAATGCAATTGGTGAAAGGGCTTTCCATCGAATACTACATCGATTGGGAAATCATGGGCGCCGAAGCGAAGACCTCGCTGCAATTGCTGGACCCGTTCGATGCCTCCACCAAACAAATTGATCCGTGGTTGAAGTCGGCAATGGAAACGTGATCACAAGGAAAACTTTCCTCTCGGCAGTTTTCGGTTACGTTTCGGCGCATGGCGCGCGAATCCTTTGACGCAAAGAAACAACGAGCCGACGAAATTATTGGCGAGCTGAAGAAGGCTTATCCGGACGCTCATTGTGAGCTTAACTTCAGCAATCCCCTGGAACTGTTGATTGCGACAATTTTATCAGCGCAGTGCACCGATAAACAGGTCAACATCGTTACTAAAGACCTGTTCCAGAAATATCGTTCCGCCGCCGATTTTGCCAAAGCCAACCTTGATGATCTCCAGAATGATGTCCGGCGCATCGGGTTTTTTCGAAATAAAGCGAAGAATATTCAGTCGTGCTGCCGCGCCTTGATGGAGGCGCACGACGGCGAGGTTCCGCGCAGCATGGAGCAATTGACGAATCTCGCTGGAGTCGGCCGGAAGACTGCCAACGTGGTTCTCGGAAACGCCTTTAATATCAATGTTGGTGTGGTGGTGGACACGCATGTGGCGCGTCTTTCTGAGCGGCTGGATTTTTCCCGCGAAACAACCCCGGAGAAAATCGAACTCGATTTGCAGAAACTGGTGCCACAGAACGACTGGTGTCTGTTCAGTCACTTGCTCATCTGGCATGGTCGCCGCCGTTGCTTTGCTCGTAGTCCGGATTGTTTGAATTGCGAAGTGAAATATCTTTGCCCGACGGGCAAGAAACGGATGTCGTCAGAAGTTTCGCGCGAAGGGATGAAAACAAGCAGCAAAACCCGTAAACTTAAAAAAGCCTGATGCGCGAGACCTGGATTGCATTTGCGTCTGGTTTGGGAGCGCCGTCTTTTAATATGGCGGTGGACGAAGCGCTGTTGGAAAGCGCGCCTGCGCGAAACCGCCCAGTCCTTCGGTTTTATGGATGGACCGAGCCTGCGGCGACCTTTGGTTATTCGCAGCGGTTCCGTGACGTGGAAAAAGTAACGATGTTGCGGCCATTGGTTCGACGACCCACGGGTGGCGGGCTGGTTCCACATGATCGCGACTGGACTTATAGCTTTACCGTGCCGCCAGGGCATTCGTGGTATGAGTTGAAAGCCACTGAAAGCTACGAGCGAATCCATCTTTGGATTCGAGATGCCTTTGAGAAAGTGGGAGTGGAGACGATGCTGTCGCCTTGTTGCCAAAAAGAGATCCCAGGCCAGTGCTTTATCGGTGCGGAAAAATTTGATGTTTTGTGGCAGGGGAGAAAGATCGCGGGAGCCGCTCAACGCCGCACCAGGGACGGATTGTTAATTCAAGGTTCCGTTCAACCGCCGCCGATCGGTTTAAAACGTTCAGTCTGGGAGGAAGCGATGCTGTCAGTTGGAAGGGAACAATTTGCTGTTGAATGGGAAGAGTGGACGGGAATGGCCTTGTTGGAATCAGCTGTCGCCCGATTGAATGAAGAAAAGTATTCGCGCAAGGATTTTAATGAAAAGCGGTAAAAGGCTGGGAGGTTGCATACTTATGCGGCAACTTCTTGCATTCCAGCGAAACGCCTTGATTTAGAAAACAGTTCATCGCATGGTTTTTGTATGACCGCGCCAAACAGTCCGATCACGCTGACGCCAGATCAGGTCATGGAGCTGAACCAAAAGCTTTCGCACATGCGTCACGAGATCAATAACCACTTATCCCTCGTCATTGCGGCCGCTGAACTCATTCGTTTCAAACCTGAAATGCGTGAAAAAATGAGCGCCACGCTGGCTGATCAACCCAAACGCATTGCCAATGAATTGGCTCAGTTCTCGGCTGAATTTGAACAGATCATGGGAATTACCCGGGAATGATCCAGGCTCCACTCCTGTCCATCCATTAGTTTGTAACATTACCTACGCCCTTTGCGTAATGGAGGTAAGTTCTTTAACTGAAAACAAACGAATATGAATACGAAATTGGTTTATGCATTGGCCGGCGCGCTGGCGCTGGGTTTTACGACTTACAGTCACGCCGAGGACAAACCGGAGCACAAACCGGAGCACAAACCGGAAGGCCGTGGGCAACGAGGCGGCGGCTTCAGTGTCGAGCAACGTGAAAAATTTGCCAAGGAGGTAGGGTTGGATCCCGAGGAGTTGAAGAAACTGACCCCCGAAGAACGGATGGCGAAGTTCAAGGAAGCTTCCGAAAAGAAAACAGCTGAGCTGGAAAAGAAAAAGGCAGACGGAACAATTACCGATGCCGAAAAGGAAACACTTAGCCGTCTCGAAATGCGCAAGCAATGGTCGCAAGGCGGCGGTAACCGCGCTGGAAGTCCGGAAGACCGGGATAAAATGCTGAAGGAAATTGGCTTGAATCCTGATGACATCAAAGATCTCCCGCCACAAGAACGCTTTTCCAAAATTCGCGAAGCGGCCAAAGCCAAGACCGAAGAACTAAAGAAGAAACAAACTGACGGCACCATCACCGATGCTGAAAAAGAAACGTTGAAGCGTCTTGAAGCGCGCCAGCAAGGAGGACGAGACGGTGGTCGGCCTCGTCGCGGTGACAAATCTTCCGACGATAAAAAATAATTCCGGCTCCATCACGAAAGCCACTGCGTGTCCCGCAGTGGCTTTCTTCTTTTACGTCACAATAGTTTTTGCAATATTTTCGCGCACATGGAAAAGACTGATGCGGAGCTGATCGCCGCAGTGTTGAAAGGCGACACTGCCAGCTTCGAACCATTGGTCGCAAAATATCAGCCCAGAGTCTTTGCCACGGCTCGGCGTTATGCGCGCCGTGAAAGTGAGGTCGAAGACATCGTTCAGGAAGTTTTTTTCAAAGCCTTCCAGAAACTCAGTAGCTTTCGCGGAGAAGCTCCTTTCGAGCATTGGCTCATGCGCCTGGCTGTCCGGACCTGTTACGACTTTCTTCGTGGCCATCAGCGCAACAAAGAAAAGCCTTTTACCGAGCTAAGCGAACCGGAGGAGGATTGGCTGGAACGATTTGTGGCCGAACCTTCGGGAGCGGATGAGAACGCTTCGGCGGCCCGGCAGTTGATTAATCGAATCCTGGACCAGCTTTCTCCTCCTGCCCGCATGGTCATTCAGTTGCTGGAAATCGAGGAAAAATCAGTAAAGGAAATCTCAAAAATCACCGGCTGGTCCGTCCCTTTGGTGAAAGTCCGTGCTTTTCGCGCCCGGGCGGAAATGAAAAAAATCTTGGCACGCATAGCCAAGGACAAGTACTTGTAACCCTGAAAAGCGTTGAATCGTCTGTTTTGACAGTATGAATCTGGAGCAGTTGCAGAACAAATTGGTCTCGGTCGCCCGGCAGAATCCCCCTAGCGACCAGGTTCCATACGCCTTCGAGAAGCGCATCATGGCGCGGCTAAAAACAACTACCGTGGATGTTTGGGCCTTCTGGAGCCGTTCACTGTGGCGTTCCGCCCTGGCCTGCCTGATCGTTGTTTCCGCTGCGGGAATCTGGTCTGCGGCCCCGATCCAAAAGGCGGATGCAGATAATCTCGACGAGGATTTTGAAAACGCGGTCTTCGCTTCTTTTGATCAGCACGTCGAGGATACCTGGTGAGCCAATGGAAAGCCATTCTTGCCGCGCTCGTCATTTTCGGCAGCGGCGCCATTTTTGGCGGGTTATTGGTTAAGTCAACGACCCCGGTCAAAAACCCTCTCAAGCGCAAAGAACCCAACGCCCCTGTCCCCTGGGTGGCTCAACGATTGGAATTTCACAAGCGCATTGAGAAAGAACTGGAGCTGAAGCCCGAGCAGAAGGAAAAGATAGAGGCGATTTTTAAATCGAGTCAGGAGCGGATGAAACCGTTTTGGGAAAAAATTTCTCCGCAATTGCACGACGAAGTCACACGGGTTCAAAATGAAATCCGGACGCAATTGAGCCCCGAGCAGGAGAAGAAATTCGACGAACTGTTGAAGACGCGCCCTCGTAAACAGGAAAAAACTCAGGAAGAAAAACGCCGTCGAAAGAAAGAAACGAACGCGGTTCCCACCACCACGATTTCTACCAACCAGTAGAAATCTTAGGAGTTATCTTCCCGCAAAATGGCATCGACGGTGTCGAGCAGAATTTCCGGACGAAAAGGTTTTTGCAGATGACGAATGGCGCCTACCTGTTGGCGGCGTTGTCCCAATGCTTTGTCATCAATTGCACCACTCATCAGGAGCATTTTCGGACGGCGCATGGTTTTGGTGCCTGTTTCAGGATCGGTATCGAGACAGCAGTAGAGAAGATCGCCGTTCATCTTTGGCATCTGGACGTCCGAAATCAGGAGATCGTATTTCGTCTTGGCAGCGCGTTCCTTGGCTTCCAGTGGATCATTAACACCGTCTACTTCGTAGCGATCGGTGCTGTTTAATACTACGGAAATCCACTGGGTCATGATCGGTTCGTCGTCAATGACAAGGATGCGCTTCTTCATAAATATCCTGTGAGCAAGACGACGATACGCCTCGCTCCGACCCTTTGCAATCAGATGTGATTCCCAATTTGTGTAGGACGAACGACTACATTTTGTAGGCGTTCGGAGAACTAATATATCCGGACTTTTGAGGGTGAAGGATTTTAGTGAGCGTGCCGAAGGCAAGGCAAGTTTAAGTCATTGTTGGCCAAGTTCGGTGTATCGCCACGTCGGCGCCTGCCGCCAAGCTAAAGCAGAATTAAAGATAACTTTCTCGTTATTTAACAATGAGTCATAAAAAAATATTTTCTCCCCCACGGGAACACCCTTGCTGGATCGCACCGTTGGTGAATTGGTCGCAGAACGTCCCGGTTCTCTCGGGAATTTTTCAAGCCTCAGTCACGAAGCTGGAAATAAATAGGGCAGCTTCGTGCGGGGAGTTGGAGGAAGTAGGCGGGCGGACCCTAAAGAACATCAAATTGTCGTGTTGACCAACATCAACCAACACATTGTCACATTTCAATTCCAAGCTTATGAAATATAAAAAACTCTGGTGGGCATTATCTATTGTTATCCTCGGTTCACTTGGCGTATTGGGATATTTCGGTTGGGAAATCTATCAAAAAGCCCCGCCGGTTCCGAAACGTGTTATCACGCAGAATGGCGACGTTCTTTTCACGGCCGAACAAATCCAAAACGGACAAAACGTCTGGCAATCCATCGGCGGTCAGGAGGTAGGCTCGGTTTGGGGGCACGGTGCGTACGTTGCGCCCGACTGGTCGGCGGACTGGCTGCACCGCGAACTGGACTGGATTCTCAATAAGCGTTCCAACGATCAATTCCAAAAGCCATTCGATAATCTGGACGTCGCGCAACAAGCCGCTCTCAAGGCGCAACTTAAACAGGAAATTCGACTCAATACTTACGATCCGACGAGCGGCGACCTTGTGGTGTCGGCAACCCGTGCTGAAGCCATTGCCGGCGTGAGCCAGCATTACAGCGACTTGTTCGGTTCCGCGCCAAAATTAGAGAAATTGCGTGACGCTTACGCATTACCTGTGAATTCCATTCGCGATCCGGAGCGTCAACAAGCTTTGAACGCATTTTTCTTTTGGGCATCTTGGGCTTGTGCGACCGAACGACCTGGAAGTGCGGTGACTTACACGCAGAACTGGCCTGCGGAATCACTTATCGATAACAAACCGACGGGACAAATCATTGTCTGGTCCGTGATCAGCTTTGTGCTTTTGCTCGCGGGGGTGGGCGCCCTTGCGTGGTATTCGGCCGTTCAAAACCACAAGGAAGCCGGAGAAAACGGCGAAAGCACGTTTCCTCAATCGGACCCTCTGCGCGCTCTTAATCCGACTCCGTCCATGCGGGCTACGCTGAAGTATTTTTGGGTCGTCGCGGCATTGATCGTTGTCCAGGTGTTATTGGGTGCGGTAACGGCTCATTACGGAGTTGAAGGCAGCGGACTTTATGGAATTCCTCTGGCGAAGTGGCTGCCTTACGCGGTCACTCGCACGTGGCATACACAACTGGGAATTTTCTGGATTGCGACGGCATGGCTGGCGACCGGACTTTTTGTTGCTCCCGCGGTTTCGGGTACTGAACCGAAATGGCAGCGAGGGGGCGTTAACTTCCTGTTTGTTTGCTTATTGATCATTGTGGTCGGCTCCATGGCGGGCCAGTGGTTCGGTGTGCAGCAAAAACTCGGTTTTGTCGCCAATTTTTGGTTCGGACACCAAGGATTGGAATATGTTGATCTCGGACGGTTCTGGCAGTTGTTCCTCTTCGTGGGACTCTTCGTGTGGCTGTTCCTGATGGGACGCGCATTGTGGCCGGTCATCAGGAAGCCGGGTGAGAATCGTCATTTATTGGCGTTGTTCTTCATCGCTTCCGCGGCGATCGCTGCCTTTTATGGCGCAGGTCTGATGTGGGGACGAAAAACCAATCTCGCGATGATTGAATATTGGCGCTGGTGGGTGGTGCATCTCTGGGTTGAAGGATTTTTTGAGGTGTTCGCCACGGTCGTCATAGCGTTTCTATTCGTGCGCATGGGTTTGCTTCGGAGTGCATCCGCTACACGGGCGGTATTGTTTTCAACCGTTATTTTCCTCGCGGGTGGAATGATTGGAACGTTCCACCACTTATATTTTACTGGAACGCCCGTCGCCGTTCTCGCCCTCGGTGCAGTATTCAGCGCGTTGGAAGTCGTGCCATTGGTGTTAATTGGTTTCGAAGCTTACGAAAACCTCTCGTTAAGCCGGGCACGTCCGTGGGTTACGGCCTACAAGTGGCCAATTTATTTCTTCGTTGCTGTCGCTTTTTGGAACCTCGTCGGTGCCGGGTTGTTCGGATTCTTCATCAACCCGCCAATAGCCCTGTATTATATGCAAGGTCTGAATACGACGCCGGTTCATGGGCACACCGCACTCTTCGGAGTTTATGGAATGCTCGGAATCGGGCTCATGCTCTTTTGTCTGCGCGGCTTGACTCAGCAATGGGCGTGGAAGACAGGTGCGCTGAGCTTTACCTTCTGGTCCATCAACATTGGCCTCGCGACGATGGTCCTGCTGAGTTTGTTGCCGGTGGGGTTGATGCAGGCATGGGCCAACGTCGAACATGGAATGTGGTACGCGCGCTCCGCGGAATTCATGCAGACACCGCTCATGGACAAACTTCGCTGGCTCCGAGTCATCGGTGATTCTGTGTTTGCCATCGGTGTTCTCACTCTAGGCTATTTTGTGGTCGGACTGAAAACCGGATGGTCCTTGCAGTCACGCGAATCCGAGAACGTAGCTGAACTCCGCAAACCCGCTTGATTCGTGAAGCAGGTCTCCATACTTATGAAAACGGTTCTGGCGAGTGCTCTTTCCTCTTGCGTGAACTTTTTTTTATTCCATAGTAGGTGCTCTGAATTACGTGGGGTCTTAGCTCAGTTGGTAGAGCGTCTCGTTCGCAATGAGAAGGTCAGGGGTT
>CBHTTJ010000224.1:0-8657 GCA_966095605.1 uncultured bacterium
GGGAGTCGTTCGGGATGGCCACTTGATACATCCCGTTGGACGTCGTTAGCGAATTGGTCGAGGCCAATTGCCACGAACCGGTGCTGAGGTTGGTGGTTTGTTGAACGAGGAAACCAATTTGGTCCGTGGTCCAGGACAGGATGTTGGTGCTGTTGGTCCGGGTGAGGTTGAGGCCCGGTAAATAGGAGAGCCACACGTTGCCGTT
This sequence comes from uncultured bacterium, assembly GCA_966095605.1. Classification (GTDB taxonomy): domain Bacteria; phylum Verrucomicrobiota; class Verrucomicrobiia; order Limisphaerales; family JACDHS01; genus CBHWET01. The sequence continues at coordinate 206 of CBHTTJ010000224.1, forward strand.
ACCCCAATCGACGTCCTGCGCGATTGAGCCGCCAGCCATTCGGCGTCCATCCGCAGAGGAAACTAAGCAGCTCCAGGTGGTGCTCGATGACGGCACCATTTGCCAATTCGCACCGGAATCTGCTGAAACATACAGTTCGCCATGGGAAGTCAGTCCCTGGCCGCGACGAGTCGAAGCGGCGACCATGTTTCGTCCATCGGCGGACATCGCGACGCCATACCAAAGGAAGCCGCCGCCGAGGGCGAATTGCCATGTCGCTCCCGTATCGTGCGAAACGAACACGCCGTAGTTGCCGATGGCCGCCATGGTTTTTCCGTCGGCGGAGCAGGCGACTTGTCCCCAACTCGCATTGCTGTAGGGGAGATTCGTCGCGAGCGTCCAGACGGCACCGGAATTGGTGGAGATGTAAACCCCATGGTCTTGTTGAAAGCTGCCAAAATAAAAATAGGTCGCGCCGCCAATCATGGTCTTGGCGTTGGTCGACATGGCCAGGGACAACCATGTTTCGGCAGGGGCCGTCACCGGGGTGAAGGTGGTTCCGAAATTGGTGGAGAGGAACATTCCCTGGTTGAAGAAACAGCCGCCGACAATGGTTTTGCCATCGGGCGACATAGCAAGGGCGTTCCATGAGTTGGTATTGTGAGTGTTGGTCCAATTGACGCCTGAGTTGCCGGAGACATAGAGCTCGAGGCTTTGCCCGCCGCCGCCGCCATCGAGATAACAACCGCCGGTCGCCATTTTGGTGCCATCGGCGGAAACGGCTACGCAAGTCCAACTGTTTGCCGGCAAATCTCCACTAAACCAGGATTGGCCGTAGTTCGTGGAAATCTGAAGGCCGCCGCCGCCACCTTCGAAACTCCTGCACGAGGCGATCACGCGCAAATCGGACGAGGCGGAGATGCAACCGTACTGCTGAACGGGCGCGGAAGATTTTTTCCACGGCAACACTCCGGCTGTTGGAGCGAAGCGATATAATCTGAATTCGCCGACCCCGGGCGTAATATTGTTCACGTAAGTGCTTTGAATGTTCAGGCGATAGGCGGTGTAAACGGTGGTTTTATCGGTAAACGAAAACGCACGAGTTTCCTTGCCAGAGCGAAACCGCAATTGGTTGGTGCCGCGGCTGCCCCAGTTCGAACCGTCCCAACTGGCGTCAACGCCGACGTTAAACGGGTCGCTGCTGCGATCGGTTGAATTCAAACAGGTCACTGCGCACGCGACGGCGGGCCCCGGAGGCTCGGGATAGGTAGCGCCGATCGTAATGGGCGCGCCACTCTGAGGAAACCAGGCCGTGGAATCGTTGCCGTCGAAGGCCAATGACTTGGGAAAGCTACCGTTGAAATCGGTGTCGCCGTAATAAGGAGTGCGCGGCGGCATTGCAACGAGATTTCCGCCCGTCATGACGATGATATTGTCGAGCGCAACGGATTCGGATATGGCCCCGCACCGCGCCGCCCAGGCGATACGGTCGCCAGCGGCGGGAGTGAATTGTGGCGTCGGAACATTCGAGAAGATGGCCTGGTTGTCAACGCGCACGGTCATGCCCGAATAGTAATTCCAATCCACCTCAAAGTAGTGCCCCATCGTATTATTGGTGCCCCACTGGACAGAAGGATTGTAGGAAGCGAAGGCGACGATGTTTCCATTGATACGGAGATAGAACCCGGGATTGTTACCGGCGTAAGTCTGCACGTCGAAGCTGAGGCCGGTGCCGAAACCGCTTTCCTGGCTGTAGGTGGAATTGGTGAGTGAAAGGCTGCCGATTTGGCCGAAGTTGAAAGAAAAACCATCGGCTGCATTGGGGAAGTCGCCTTTGATCGACGCATTCCATTTGGCTGAAAACGCCTGGACGGCCACCCCGGGATCGAGGTCGGGCAAGAGAAACGCGCTGCGAGTACTGCCGACTCCTTGCGCGGAGAGTTGCAGTTCTTTGAAGGTGACATCAGTAACTTTGGCAACGGTGCCGGTGATTTGAGAACCATCGCCCAGATTGGTTGCGCCGTCCGTAGCGGCCCTGAAATCCTGAAGATATTGGCCAGCGTGCAGGCTGGTGCAGAGCAATAACGGAAGCAACAGTAAGGGGAATTTCATTTTGGTTTTTCGACGAAAGCGGGGATTTTATCGAAACACAGCTCACTACTAAAGCCATTTTGTAAATGGCGCCTGACGGAGCATTCGCTTAATTTGTCCAGTCCTCACCGCATCTATGGAAATATTTTACAGTGAGTAGGCGCAGGGCGAGGACGGGATTTTTTCGTTTTTCCGCTGGTAGGGATAAGTCGCCGTGGACCTGAAAGGTTGAAAAATTACTGTCTCCCTTTTACATCTATTTCTTCGCACCCCGACAAAACGTCCGCTGCGACTGGAGGGATCACAAAATGAATAGACGAGAAGCGATTAGAACAATTACCGGTGCGGGAGCATTGAGCGTTTTATCAACCGGAGCTGCGCACGGAGAAACGCGTAAACCTGCCGACGAAAGTCTTGCGAACAAAGCCATCGAGAAGAACGAAATGAAGTTCTGGCTCGAGACGTCGCTCAAACGCGTCTATCCGACTTCTCAACCCGGCAACGCGCAACTTGCTCCTTTGCTCACGGCACGAAACGCAAAGCTCTCGTTCCAGGCCTGCTTTCGTAATGAAAAAATCAACTCGGCGATCGTGAAATGTGAAGTCGTCGGCGCGGACGATCTCAAGCCGATGATTCGACGCGTGGGTTTCGTTCCGATGCGAAATCTGAACACCTATGTCCCTACCGAAGAAGTTGAGGGGATCGGCTTTATTCCGGGACTTTGTCCTGATCCATTGTTTCCAGAAAGCAGCGCTCACGTCAGTCCCCACGCCAACGGCGTTTTCTGGATTTCTTTGTTCGTCCCCGCAGACGCAAAAACAGGCGGACGCAACATCACTGTCCGCCTGACACTGGAAAACGAATTCAGCTACGTCGACTTCGTTCGCCCGAAACCGTGGTCGGTCGAAATGACCGTTGCGTTGGACGTGCGCTCGCTCGTGTTAAAACCGCGCGAAAACTTCCCCGTCACGAACTGGATTTCCGCCGATTCCATTTGGGAATACTACAAGACCGAACCGTGCAGTGAGCGCTTCTGGCAATTGGCGGATCGTTACATTGGGAATCTTGTTTCACATGGGCACGACGTGATTTACACGCCGATGTTTAATGCCCGGCATGAGATTCTCGTGCGCCCCGCGCAGTTGCTTCGCGTCAAACGCACGGCACCGGATCAATACGAGTTCGATTTCACCGATGTTCGTCGTTGGGTGAGACTCGCGCTCAAGCACGGCGCCAATCATATCGAGTTCCCCCATTTTTTTACGCCAGCGCCGACCAGCGGCAAACACCCGCAACGCATTTTTGAACGCGACGCCAAAAAGATCGGCCCAATGCTTTGGGCCCCGGAAATCAGTGCGACGTCTGATACGTATAAAAACTTCCTGAAGCAATTCATCCCGCAGTTCAAACAATTCATGGAGGAGGAAAAGATTCTGGAGAAATCTCTTTTCCATTGCGCGGACGAACCAGACGGCGACGTCCAGATGGCGGATTACCGGACCGCTCGCGCGTTGCTCAAGGAGCTTGCACCGTGGATGCACGTGATGGACGCGATGAGCGATGTGCGCTTTGCCACGGAGAAACTTTCCGACATGCCGATTCCCAGCATCGTCACGGCGCCGGAATTCACCAAAGCCAATTGCCCCGCCTGGGCCTACTTTTGTTGCGGCCCGCGTCATAGTTTCCTGCAACGTTTGCTGGATACGCCGTTACCGAAAATTCGCATGGCCGGCTGGCTGTTTTACAAGTTGGGTGCAAAAGGCTTTTTGCACTGGGGTTACAATTACTGGTTCATCTTTTGCACCGCGCAAATTTCCGATCCATTTCTCGACGCGTCGGTCGGCGCCTGGCCCGGTTTGCCTTACGGTGACCCCTTTGTGGTTTATCCTGGAGCCGATGGGCCGATCGATTCCATTCGCTGGGAGGTGTTCGCGGAAAGCTTGCAAGATTATGCCTTGTTGCAATCGGCCGGAATCAAACCGAACGACCCGATGTTTGATTCGCTCCTGGATTACCAAAGCTTCCCGAAGAGAGAAAAATGGATCGTGGAAACGCGTTCCAAAATTCTGGCTTAGTTCCCGGCAAACTTCCCTCCTTGTCTTGAGGAAACGGCTTGGCCAAAGTCGGCTGCATGAGACCCTTTCCTGCTGCTGGTGGTGCCGGGATTTCGCGGCGACGGTTTTTGCAAACAACGAGCGCGGCCAGTCTCGCTTTGCTGGGGCCAGTGTCCATTTCGCAGGCGCAGCATTCACCGACACTTCGGCGTCGCGTTGCCAATGTGAATACGACTGATATTGGTGACGCGGTTCGGTTGGCGTGCCAGACCATGGGAAATGTATTTAACGAGCAGGATCATGATATTCCATTCTTTGCGTCGTGGGTGACGCCGGAGATTGGGCTCGCGTTCAATCCAGATCATTCCGAAGCGCATGTGCCGGGTCGGCATCTGAACGCATTGTTACACGCCGAGGCGGCATTCGGAGTGAAAATTCCTGGCGAGGTCATTGCGAAGCACGAACGCGCTGCGTTTTTTTCGTATAGCGGTGGGTTGCCGCTGCCGTTGAACCGCAAAGAACTGAAGGAGGAAAAGCCGACGCGTTTTCTGCCGCATAATTTGCGGGAAGGTTTTCACGCGCTTTACGCATTGACTCGTTACCGCAAATCCGCACGCGCTCGTGAATTGGCAGAGCAAAGCATTCGGACGATTTTGGATTTGTGGAGTTCGGAGCATGGTTGGAATCGCGCGAAGATCGAGAGCAAAGGAGTGCAGTTGATCGAGTGGAACGGCTCGTTCATCACGGGAATTGCGCGGACGCTCGGGCCGCTGGTGAAATTTTACCAGGCAACAAAGTATGGGCCGGCGCTCGAACTCGCGTTGACGCTCAAGAGTAAAGCGTTGCGCGAATGTTTTCTGCCCGATGGCAGCTACGACATGAATCGGTTCGGCACGCATACGCATTCGACAACCTGCACGATGTCGTCCCTGGCGCATTTGGCCGAATTGACGAACGACGGAAATTTATTTGATCGCGTGCGCCTGTTTTTTGATAACGGCTTGCGAAGCATCAGCGACGACATTGGCTGGTCGATTGAAAACACCCATCCTAACGCTGCGCCCGACCGGGGTGAGGTCAATAATTCCGGGGACATTTTGGAAACGGCGTTGATCCTGGGACGGCATGGCTACCCGCAGTATTTTCATTTCGCCGAACGCGCCATTCGTTGTCACATCCTGCCCAGCCAACTGCGCGACATTTCGTTCATCAAGGAAAACAAACCGGCGGACGGGAAACTTTCGCTGGCCCAACGGCACGTGGGCGCCTTTGGATTTCCGGCGCCCTATGGACACGCACCACTCGAAGGACCACGCGAAATCAGTTTCAACATGGACATCGTGGGCGGCGCGACGGATTCGCTGTGCTATGCGCAGCAGAGTATTTCGCAATACACCGACTCCGCGCATCGCGTGCACCTGCTGTTCGCGCATGAAACCGAAGCGATTAAAACGACATCGCCCTATCCCAATGGCCGAATGCAAATCACTCTGAAAAAGCCGGGGTCGCTCTTCGTTCGCGTTCCACCGTGGGTGAACCGGGAGAGCCTCAAGACGACCGTCGGTGAACGCCCCAGATCGGTTCGACTCAGCAACAACTACCTGTGGATTGAGGAGGCGCCGGTTCACACACCAATCGAATTAGCCTGGCCGTTGTCGTCCTCAGAAATCACGTTGAAACATCGCACGCGGGATATTCGAGTGCGGCTGATGGGAGATAGCGTGAGCGCGATGCAGAACTTTAATGCGGACCTGACATTTTTCGACGAGCTGACGTGAGAAAGGCAGACGGTCACGCAAAATTCACCCTACTTTAATTACTCGTTTGAGAGCTTATCACCTCGCTATTTTCGATTTCGACGGAACGTTGGCGGATACGTTGCCGTGGATGCGCAGCATCTTTAACGAACTTGCGGATGAGCATGGCTTCCGTCGGGTCGAGCCCGACGAATATGAACGCTTCCGCGACTTGCATGGTCACGCATTGCTGAAGGAATTGAATCTTCCTTTGTGGAAGGTGCCGCGCGTGTTGACCAGCATGCGTCAACGCATGGCCGCGCATACGGGCGAGTTCGTTTTATTCCCCGGAATTAACGACGCCTTGCAACGGCTCGTGGATGCGAAAATCCAGGTGGCGATTGTCAGTTCCAATGCTCGAGAGAATATTGAAAGAATCCTTGGGCCGACGAATACCAGATTGATTACCCACTTCGGTTGCGGTGTGGCGATGTTTGGAAAAGCGGCGAAGCTCCGGCAGGCGATTCGACACTGCAAGACGGAGGCGTCACGGACGATTTATATCGGGGACGAAGTTCGGGACGCGGAAGCCGCGGCGAGCGCGAAGATTGCATTCGGTGCCGTAACATGGGGGCAGCATTCCGCAGAGAATTTGGCCACGCAGAAACCAGCCGAACTTTTCGCGGGCGTTGCCGACATGGCTGACAAGCTTTGCGGCAGAAACACAGATAGCTTTAGCGACAGATGAGAAACAACTCGTAGCAGCGAATCTGATGTCGCTCTAACGTTTTGCAGGTGCTTGGGGCAATTCGTAAAGAATGATCGAACTCACATTCGATGCCACAAAACTTCGGACTGATTGCCTTTTCGCCTATTTTAGCGTCTTTCGCGGTTACCCTCTGTCTTTTGCTAATTCGTAAAATCGTTTTAGAGTGCTGTAATGACAACGCCTGACGTCCAAAAAATCGCCGAACATTACAGCGCCATTCTCACGGAACTTGGAGCCGATCTGAATTCTGAGGGAATGCGCGAAACGCCAATGCGTGCAGCAAAAGCAATGATCGAAATGACGGAGGGCTCCCGCATGGATACGGCGCAGTTGACGAAGATGTTCAAAGCGGAGTGCCAGGCTGCGATTTGTCATGACATGGTGATTGTGGAAGGGATTCACGAAGTCGGACTCTGCGAACATCACGTGCTTCCCATTCTGATGACCATCACCATCGCCTATATACCGGATCAAAAGATTCTCGGCCTTTCCAAGCTCTCCCGCATCGCCGGCTATTTCGCGCGTCGCTTTCAGAATCAGGAACGCACGGCACACCTGATCAGTGAATTCGTAGAAAAGACGGTGGAACCTTTGGGCGTCGCGGTGTTCATCGAAGGCAAACATCTTTGTGCGCTGGCGCGTGGCGTTCGTGACACGCATTCGACGATGAAGGTAAACGTCATGCACGGTGCGTTTCAGAAAGATCCCCACTTGCGGACCGAATTGTTTATGCGGCTCAGTGGCGCAAGGCTTCTCTAGAACTCATCTCATAAATAGGAAAGGGGCGCGTTGCCAGAGATTTGGTGCTGGAGCAAGGCGCGCGACGTTATTGGCGAATGCGATAGAAGCCCGCGGCATTGGTGTTTCCTGTGGCAACAGACGCACTCAGGCTTGTCATGAAGGTGGCAAGGGAGGGACCGCCGGGTTGGCCGGAAAAGATGACGTTGCTGATGGTGGTCCAATTGGTGGTTCCCAGAGCGTTGACGAACTCGATCTTGTTCGTCGCGGCCGGGCTCAAGTTCTGCAGGGTCAACGTGGTCGAGCCAGCATCCTGGTTGTGTTGGATTTCACTGATCTTCGGCGCGGGGGCGGAAGCGATGGCAATGGTTTCAGCATTGCGATTGTAATGCATATTGAACGGTCGAGACCCCACGGCCCAACTGATCAGGTTTTGGCCACTGGCCCATCCCTTGTAGTCATTTGCATCGCCGGTATCGAGTTTTCGAAACGCGGTGTAGGTGATGGTGCCGCTATTGATACTGTAGCTCGCGGTAACATCCTGTTGCGACTGCGGTGACGGTTGAACGGCAAAATCCATCACCGTTTCAAAATAATTTCCGTCGTTGTAAGCATTAAAAATCAACGCATATCCGCTCATCGTCGAACTTCCAAATCCCCAACCAAACCAACCATCTGCGGGACCTGACGCCTGAATGCAAACCTTTCCGATGGATTTGTCGACTACGAGCGTCATATCCAGCCCTGCCCGCTGCATGGTTCCCCATAACATTTCGGCGCGCGACAACGGTGCCGCAACGAGAATTGTCAGGACGAGACTGGAAAGCGCAATGCGAAGAACTAAACGATTGAATGGTCGGGACAACATGCAGGCCACAGTGTCCCAAGAAGGCCGAGGTTTTCCAGAAATTTTGTTGTCGCCCATGCCGGGGCAAAGCTGCCGCTATTCGGTGGTCAACACATCGCTTACCCCCGCGGGATGAAGGAGATTCGGATCATGGAAAATGGTGGCATCCGTGAGATGGACCAAAATTCCATCGCCAGAAAATCCTCCAACCGCGTTCCGGACCGATTTTCTGTCGCGG